>USGS01000059.1 GCA_900554275.1 uncultured Eubacteriales bacterium | reverse complement strand
TTTGCCTTTTCAAACTCTTCGATAAAGTCGTTCGGGGTCGCCTGACTGGTGGTGGGCAGCACATCGCTCTCGACCAGCTTCTCATAGAATGTTCTGTTGTCGATGGTCACGCCATCGATGTATTCCTCCTGACCGAAATGAACGGTGAGAGGCACCGTATAGACCCGCTCTTTGATCTCGGGGGCCAGATCCGCGGTGGAATCAACAATGATCCTTGTTTTCAATCGCATCACATCTCCTTTTCTTCACTGTTTTGGACAATAGCCTCAAGGCTTCTGCTGATGGTGGATAGACAGCGGTAGAACTCGATCCTTTCTTTCTCCGTGAGAGCATGGCTGACCGTTTCAAGAATGCTGCCGATCTTCTCTGCAATCCTTTTGCCGGCATCCCGCCCCTTCTCCGTCAGGAGCAAGGGGCTTTTGTACCGCTTGGCGTTGGTGCCGCGCAGGAGAAAGCCGTTGGTCTCCAGATAGTCCACCGCACGGGAAATGGTCGCCTTGTCCTCCTCACAATGCTCGCACAGCTCCGCTGAGGTCACGCTTTCCAGTGAATAAACGTAGTACAGACAGGACACATGGGCGCTTCTGAGGTGATAGTCGGCCATCTCCTGATTTTTGATTTTCCGTATGTCGCGGCTGATCCTGTTGATCAAAACTGTAAAGGTTTCAAATCTTTCCTGCATGGCTTTCCTCCACTTCTGCAAATGTTGAAGTTTCAACAAGAAGACTTTAACACATAGATGTTGAAATGTCAACAGTAAAGCTCCGCCCAGCCTTTTCTTTTTACAGCCAACCTGATTTGAAAAAATGGAGAAAGAACTTGTCATTTCCGGGATTCTTGGTATAATGGAATAGATAAAAGTAATACAGACATTGTGCGTGTACGGCGGGCGCTTTCGGCGATAAGGAGGGCATCTGATATGCGTCAGTTTATGGATACCTTTTTTGAGTTTACTTTCGTTCGAGGAAGAACACGGTGTGGTGTTCTCGCCGCCCCATGCCGTTTTGCTGACATACTTTATAAACAAGACCGGAGCAGGCAGTGCCTGTTTCCGGTCTTGCTCGTTCATGGCGTTGAATAGCGGTGGTGTAGTCTGAGTACACGCGCACGCGATAATGAGAGGGGATGCATATGTTTGATAAGTACTTAGTGACAGGCGCTACAGGGTTTCTCGGCCTGGCTGTAGTGAGAGAGCTGGTAAGGCGCGGGGAAACGGTTCGGGCGCTGGTGCTGGAGGGCGACCCCTGCGCGGAGTTACTTCCGAGGGGGGTGGATACAGTCATCGGCGATGTGTGTGTAAAGGATTCTCTTGCGGCGTTTTTCGAGGGTGCAGACAGCCGCACCTGCGTATTGCATTGTGCGGGTATCATATCTGTGGCCTCCTGTCCGGGGACGAAAATATATCAGGTCAATGTGGGCGGAACAGAGAAAGTCGTCCGAATGGCTGTGCAGTACGGCGTAGGGCGTCTGGTATATGTCAGCTCCGTCCATGCGCTTCCGGAACAGCCGAAGGGAACCGCGATCACAGAGGCGCACATGTCCTCCCCGACTCCGGTGAGAGGCGACTATGCCAAGACCAAGGCTACGGCGACAGAGCTCGTCCTGGAGGCCGCACAGAACGGTCTGTGTGCCAGCGTTGTTTTTCCGTCCGGCCTAATCGGCCCGGGGGATGTGTTGGGAGGGAGCTTTACATCTATGGTGGAAGCATTTCTGAAAGGACATCTTCCGATAGCGGTCTGCGGCGGCTACGACTTCGTGGATGTGCGGGACGTGGCACAGGGTATCGTGGACTGTGCGGAGCGCGGCACGTCCGGAAGGGGCTATATCCTCTCCGGACAGTATATGACCATCCCGGAGATGCTGCACACCGTGGGACAGGCGGCGCGGCTGCGGAGGCGTCCCCTGTGTTTGCCCCTGTGGATGGCGCGGCTGGCCGCGCCGCTTTACGAGAGCTATTGCCTGAAGCGGCGGCTTCCACTGTTTTTCACGCCCTACTCCGTAGACGTACTCGGTTCAAACGGTCAATTCAGCCACGCAGCCGCCACTGCGGACTTCGGCTATACGCCGCGCCCTATTGAGGAGAGTCTGCGGGACATGACCGTATGGATACAGGAACACAAAACGGACAGAAGAAGGTGACAACAGGGATACAAGACAGGAGGTATACGTATGAACATGAATTACAGTGCCATGATTCAAAGCCGCAGATCGGTCAGAGCCTTTCGCAGCAGGGAAGTCTCGGCGGAGACAATCGCCGGACTGCGAGCCTACTATGAGACGGAGGCTTTGCGTCTTTTCCCGGAGATCGGGACAGAGCTGGTGATCGTTGGGCAGGAGGCGCAGAAGGCGCTGGAGGGCTCGGCAGGGTATGAACGGTTTCTCATCGGTTCGCCGCACTATATGGTGCTGCTGTCGGAGAAACACCCCTACGCCGGGGAAAACGCGGGCTATCTCATGGAGGATCTCATTCTGAAGCTGACGGAGCTGGAGATCGATAGCTGCTGGCTGACGTTTACGAACAGCGACCGGGTGAAATTTGCCCTGTCGCTGGCATCACCGCTGGATGTGGTGGCTATTGTAGCCTTCGGCTACGGGGAACGGGCGCGGAAGGTGCTGCGGCTGAACATCCAAAATGCGTCCAAGGTGGACATCTCCATCCTGCGGCAGTACTACGCGCCGAAAAAGAGCATCAACGAGCTTGTGTCCGTGGGCGAGTGGGGCTGCAAGGACGGCTTGGACGAGCTGATGCTGTCCTATGGCGATATGCTGTGGCGGTCGTTCTATGCGGCGTCTCTGTCCCCCAGCTATCTGAACCGGCAGCCCTACGGCTTCCTGCTGCGGGAGCATCGGCTGTTCCTGGTGCAGACGGCGGACGCGCCTACCGACCCCCATGACGGTGCGCTGGATCTGGGTATCGTGTTGCTGCACTTTTCCGCCGTGGCGGCGCACTGGATGGGCCAGCCAAAGTGGACGTTTGCGATAGGCACGGAGAACATTCGTCTGCCGGAGGGCTGCCGTGTGGTGGCAAGCTGCACCATCTGATGAGCGGCATAAGAAAGAATAAGAGGGACTCGGCCCGTGGCCGAGTCCCTCTTATCGGGTACGACCTTCTCGGTAGCCTCTCTTGCAAAATTCTTGAAAAACGAGCAGCGCACTGCAGTTTTTCTTTCCCAATATGGACGAAAAAATGAAATTACTCTTGCCGAATGACTGCCCGTGGGGTACAATTTAGCTATAATATGATCAAAGGCTGGACGCTGGGTGGAGTATTAGAAACAACCGAGCCGCATTGTAATATTTTAGGGAGGTATAGGACATGAGCAGCACGATTTTTCGCGAAAAGAGTTTAAATAAGATAGCATCTCCTGAACAGATGAACGACTATATCCGAGTCTCCAGCCCCAGCGTGTGGATGGTGCTCACGGCGGTCATCGTGCTGCTGGCCGGCGTTTGTGTGTGGGGTATGTTTGGGCATCTCGATACCGCTGTGCAGACGGGCGGTGTTTGCGCAGATGGCCGCCTGACCGTTTTGGTGGGCGAGGAGGATCATGACAAAATAAAAGAAAATGCTGTTATTTCGGTCGACGGGGTCGAGTATGCCGTGGCTGAGATCACGAATGCTCCCATACGGGTCGATGACCAGATCGACCCGTATGTTGTCCATCTTGCAGGCTTCACCGAGGGAGACTGGGTATACAGACTGTACGCCGATGTGCTGGGGCTTGCGGACGGCGTGTACGCCGCGTCTGTGATCACGGAGCGGGTCAGACCACTCGATTTTGTGTTGAACTGAGGGATAAAAATGAAGGCGGAAAAGAGAAAGGCCCCCATCACAAAGGGCGTTGCCAAAGTCCCTGTTGTGATGCAGATGGAGGCTCTGGAATGCGGCGCGGCAAGCCTTGCCATGATTTTGGCCTACTATGGGAAGTGGATTCCGCTGGAGCAGGTGCGCCTGGACTGCGGTGTGTCCCGGGACGGCTCGAACGCCCGCAACGTGCTCCGTGCCGCGCGCAGCTACGGACTTGCGGCAAAAGGGTATCGGTATGAGCCGGAGGACTTGAAAAAAAGCGGAAAATTTCCTTGCATTATTCATTGGAATTTTAATCATTTTGTAGTTCTGAATGGATTTCGGGGAGACAAGGCCGTGCTGAACGACCCGGCCAAGGGGACGTACACCGTTTCCATGAAGGCGTTCGATGAAGCGTTCACGGGGATATGCCTGTTCTTCGAGCCGGGGGAGGACTTCAAGCCGGAGGGAAAGCCCCAGTCCATGATCAGCTACGCGAAGCAGCGGCTGACAGGCGCGGGCACGGCCATCGTTTTTGTCACGCTGACCGCCGTTATCTCCGCCCTGCTGGGTGTCATCACCCCCGCCTTTTCGCGGGTGTTCCTGGATCGGCTGCTGACGGGAGAAAATCTAGACTGGCTCATGCCCTTTACGCTGGCCCTGGCGGGCATCAGCGTGATACAGCTGGTGGTGGCGTGGATACAGGCGGTCTATTCCCTGCGGATCAACGGAAAGCTGGCGGTGGTGGGGAATACCACCTTTATGTGGAAGGTGCTCCGTATGCCCATGGAGTTTTTCTCCCAGCGCATGGCGGGTGATATTCAGGGCAGGCAGTCGGCCAACGCCGAGATCGCGGGCCAGCTGGTGAACACCTTTGCACCGCTGGCGCTGGACGCCGCCATGATGGTGTTCTATCTTGTGGTCATGCTGCGGTACAGCGTGGTGCTGACGCTGATCGGGCTGGCGTCCGTGCTGGCGAACCTGGCGCTTTCCCGCGTCATCTCCAAAAAGCGCATCAACATCACCCGGGTGCAGATGCGGGACGCCGGCAAGCTGGCCGGCACGACCGTCGCCGGCATTGAGATGATAGAGACCATCAAGGCCAGCGGCGCGGAGAACGGCTTTTTTGAAAAGTGGGCGGGCTACCAGGCCAGCGTCAACGCCAGCCAGGTCAAGTTCCAGCGCACAAATCAGCTGCTGGGGCTGCTGCCTGCGCTGGTCAGCTCCCTCTGCGGCACGGCGGTGCTGATGATGGGCGTCTATCTGACGATGGACGGCAGCTTCACCGTGGGTATGATCCTGGCGTTCCAAGGCTTCCTCTCCTCCTTTGTATCCCCGGCGATGACGCTGATCTCGGCGGGGCAGACGCTCCAGGAAATGCGCACCGATATGGAGCGGATCGAGGACGTGATGAAGTACCCCACTGATCCGGCGCTGGAGGCGGCGGATGACAGCGCCGAATACAGCAAGCTCTCCGGCGCGGTGGAGCTGCGGCACGTTACGTTCGGATATTCGCGGCTTGCCGAGCCGCTGATCTCCGATTTCAGCATGACGCTGAAGCCGGGAAGCCGCGTGGCGTTTGTCGGGCCCTCCGGCTGCGGCAAATCCACCATCTCCAAGCTGATCTCCGGGCTCTACAAGCCGTGGAGCGGGGAGATACTGTTCGACGGCAGGCCCATCTCTCAAATAGACAGGAGTGTGTTCACAGGCTCTCTCGCCGTGGTGGACCAGGACATCATCCTGTTTGAGGACACCATCGCCAACAACATAAAGATGTGGGATAACTCCATCGAGGACTTTGAGATGATCATGGCCGCCCGGGACGCCCAGCTCCACGAGGACATCATGCAGCGTGACGGAGGGTATCAGTACAAGCTGACGGAGGGCGGCAAGGACCTGTCCGGCGGCCAGCGGCAGCGGCTGGAGATCGCCCGGGTGCTCACCCAGGACCCCACCATCATCATTCTGGACGAGGCCACCAGCGCGCTGGACGCGAAGACCGAGTATGACGTGGTCAAGTCCATCAAGGACAGGGGCATCACCTGCATTGTGGTGGCCCACCGGCTCTCCACCATACGGGACTGCGACGAGATCATCGTCATGGAGCAGGGACGGGTCGTGGAGCGCGGCACCCATGAGGAGCTGATGCGGCAGGGCGGCGCGTATACGCAGCTGGTATCAAACGAGTGAAGGAGGTGGACGTGATATGGGTTGGTTCGATGAGCAGATAAGAGAACGCAAGCAGTACGACGACGAGGCGTTCTCCGAGGCGTTTGCCAATATGGCGTCCGCCGTGATGGGAAAGCGGATCAGCGCCGCCGTCAGCGACGACCGCAGAGCGGCCAAGGATGCCATTGACGACATCCTCAAGCACTATCACATAAAGAGCCGGGAGATCCCGGACAGTATTTCGGATGTGAACGAGCAGCTGGAATATCTCCTGCGGCCCTACGGCATCATGCGGCGCACGGTGCGCCTGGAGGACGGGTGGTATCGTGACGCCATCGGCGCGATGCTGGGCTTTTTCCGGGAGAGCGGGAAGGCCGTGGCGCTTATTCCCGGGGGGCTTTCCGGCTATACCTATTTCGACCCCGAGACCGGCAGAAGGAAGCGGATCGACCGGAAAAACCAGCATCTGTTCGGGGAGGAGGCCATCGTCTTTTATAAGCCGTTTCCTCTGAAGAAGCTCAGCCTTTCCGCGTTGGCGGGGTATATCGTGAGGACGCTCTCCGCGTCGGACTATGTGATGATCGCGCTGGCTACGCTGGCGCTGTCACTGCTGGGGATGCTCTCCCCGATGATCAGCCAGCTGCTTTTCGCCCGGGTGCTGCCCTCCGGCAGCGTCCGGCTGCTGGCAGCTATGGCCGTGTTTTCGGTGTGCGTTTCGGTGAGCGTGCTGCTGGTCACAGCGGTGAAGGAAATGATCCAGGCGCGGATCGAAACAAAGCTGAGCATATCCGTTGACGCGGCGTCGATGATGCGCATCATGTCCCTTCCGGCGGACTTTTTCAAGCCGTACAGCGCCGGCGAACTGGCAGAGCGTGCCTCACAGATCGGCGTGCTCTGCAAGATGCTGGCGTCCACCGTGCTGTCCACGGGGTTCACATCCCTGTTTTCCCTTATATACATATCGCAGATATTCGCCTATGCCCCGGCGCTGGTAGTGCCTGCGCTGGTCATTATCCTGGTGACCGTTGTGTTCTCCCTGCTGTCCACCTTCGTGCAGATGAAGGTAAGCTCCCGGCAGATGGAGCTTTCCGGCAAGGAGAGCGGCATGACCTATGCCCTCATCTCCGGCATACAGAAGATCAGGCTGGCCGGGGCGGAGAAGCGCGCCTTTGCCCGGTGGGGCAACCTCTATACCGAGAGCGCCCGGCTGACCTATGACCCGCCGGCGTTCCTGAAGCTCAATGCTGTCATCAGTCTGGCCATCAGCCTTACGGGGACGATCGTCATGTACTATATGGCGGTGCAGTCGGGCATTTCGGTGGCGGACTACTACGCCTTCGACACGGCCTACGGCATGGTGTCCGGCGCGTTCATGTCCCTGGCCGGGATGGCCCTTTCGGCGGCGCAGATCAAGCCTATCCTCGCCATAGTAAAGCCCTTTTTCGAGGCACTCCCCGAGATCTCAGACGGCAAGCAGGTGCTGACACGGCTGTCGGGCGGGATCGAGCTGAGCCATGTGTCCTTCCGATATAATGACACCATGCCCCTTGTTATCGACGACCTGTCTTTGAAGATCCGCCCCGGCCAGTACGTGGCCATCGTGGGGAAAACGGGCTGCGGGAAGTCCACGCTGCTGCGGCTGCTGCTGGGCTTTGAAAAGCCCCAAAAGGGCGCGGTCTATTATGACGGCAAGGACCTGGAGAAGATCGATCTGCGGTCGCTGCGGCGGCGCATCGGCGTGGTGATGCAGAACGGCAGGCTGTTCCAGGGGGACATCTACTCCAACATCGTGATCTCCGCCCCGTGGCTGACCCAGCAGGACGCCTGGGAGGCGGCGGAGCTGTCCGGTATCGCCGACGATATACGGAACATGCCCATGGGCATGAGCACGATGATCTCTGAGGGCTCGGGCGGCATATCCGGCGGCCAGAAGCAGCGGCTGATGATCGCCCGCGCCATCGCGCCCAAGCCCAAGATCCTGATGTTTGACGAGGCCACCAGCGCGCTGGACAACATCACCCAGAAAAAGGTGTCCGACTCGCTGGAGCAGCTGAAATGCACCCGCATCGTCATCGCCCACCGGCTGTCCACCATACGGCAGTGTGATCGGATCATCGTGCTGGACCGGGGCAGGATCATAGAGGACGGCACATACGATGAGCTGATCGCCGCCGACGGGTTCTTTGCCGAGCTGGTGGCGCGGCAGAGACTGGACACGGCCTCCGGCGGCGCTGTGTAATGGCAGGGGAAAATATTTCTGAAAATCTTTCCAAAAGTATTAGCCATTTTCCTTTTTGGCTCGTATCAATAGGTGAAGGAGGAAGATATGGAAGGGAAAAAGTTAGACCGGGCCGAAGCGCCCCGCCTGAGCGAGGGAACGCTTTTCCAGCTCTTCGACTATCAGCGGTTTGAAAACGACCCGCAGCTCCAGTCGGTGATCGACGGGGTGGAGAGTGCATACGGCGCGGAGCTTTCGGACGACGAGCTCATCCAGGTGAGCGCCGCGGGAGAGCTGTACCGCAAAAAGCGGACCGACGGCGGCGGAGGCGGCGCGACATGAGCATGACGGCAGAAAGAGAAACGCTGTATGCGGAATATGCCGAAAAGGTTCGTGGGTATGTGTTCGGGAAGCTCTCCAACAAGGCCGACGTTGAGGATGTTGTCAGTGAAGTGTTCCTGAAGGTCTGCGAAAAGTACCAGACCTTTGATGCCGATCGGGCGTCGGCCGCCACCTGGGTCTACACCATCACCCGGAACACGGTCATCGATTATTTCCGCGCCCACCGCATTTGTGCGGAGCTGCCGGAGGACCTGCCCGATGAGGGCGGTGTGGACGATGGCCTGCTGCGGCAGGAGTCTCTCCGGACGCTGGGAGAGGCGCTGGGCAAGCTGGACGACCGCTCACGGGCGCTGATCGTTCTGCGGTACTACAAGAGGATGTCCCTGAAGGACACGGCGGCGCGGCTGGGAGTCTCCTATGCCTATGTCAAGGTGCTGCATAAGGAGGCGCTGCGGCTGCTGCGGAAACACATGGGCGAGCCGGTCATATAGACCGATGTAAATAACGAAAGGAGAAACGAAATGAAAGAGGAAAAGAACATCATGAACGCGGCTGAGCTGAACGAAGAGGAGCTTGAAAAGGTGGGCGGCGGCAGCAAGAAGCTGAACCCCGGCAAGAAGCTGACCCTCGGCCAGAGCGTGACCCCCAGTAAGCTGGTGATCATCGGCGACGGCAAGCGTGGCTCATGCAAAAGATGCGGCGCGTACACCTTCATCAATGACGAGGGGTACTGCGACAAGTGTCAGGCGAAGAGAGACCGGGGCGAATAAAGCCCTTGGGAGCGGAAAAAGAGAATGAGGAAAGGATACAGAGAATGGAGCTGAACGATGAACTGCTGGCGAAGGCAAGGGCGGCGAAGACTCCCGAGGAGCTGCTGGCTATGGCAAAGGAAAACAATATTGGGCTGATCGAGGAGGAGGCCAAGACGTACTTTGACCGGCTGCACCCCCAGACCGGCGAGCTGTCCGACGACGAGCTGGACAACGTGGCCGGCGGCGGCTGCTACTCCAGCGGAGGACGCCTTAAAACCACCTGCGGCCATAAGTGCAGGCACTATGTGGATGGACCTTCCACCTTCGGCGTGAAGGGTACTTGCTGTCGGTGCTTGTATTGGGGCGTCGACCCCCTCGCCGTCAAGGGCAGCCTCTGGACAACGATCATAGAGCTGACCATAAGGGCGGCGAAGGCGATGGAGCCCCGTGAGTGCTATCATCCGGCGAACAGAAGATGACCCCAGCGTGGAGTAAGTGACAGGCAAATGCTAATGCTATTAAAGGAGGAGAACCATGGAGCTGACCAAGGAACTCGTTGCGAAGGCAAAGGAAGCGAAGACCCCTGAGGAGCTTATGGCTCTGGCAAAGGAAAACGGTATTGAGCTGACCGAGGAGGAGACCAAGGCGTACTTTGACCGGCTGCATCCCCAGACCGGCGAGCTTTCCGACAGCGAGCTTGACAATGTATCGGGCGGCTGCGGCGGTGGCTATGAGGCCGGCAGACCACAGCCCCGATTCGCTGTGGGCGAAACCGTATTATACATCCATAGCTGGTTGGGAGCAACCAGGATAACCGCCACCGGCAAGGTCGTGAAGAGAAACTATGAAAATGGCGCATGGTATTATACTCTGAAAATACACGACGGAAGCACAATAAAGATGGTCGAATCACATGTCATGAAGTGCTGAGAAGGAGATCATTATGGAAAACAATAAAGAACTTTTCGCAAAGGCGAAGGCGGCAGAAACTCCCGAAGCGCTGTTGGCTCTCGCAAAGGAAAACGGCGTGGAAATGACCGAAGAGAGCGCGGCTGCGTATTTTGAGATCCTGCATCCCAAAGCAGGAGAGCTTGCGGACGAAGAGCTCAACAATGTGTCCGGCGGCGGCTGCCGCAAGGGCGACGGAAGACTGGTCGTTTCCGCCGGCTATTCGTGCGGGTACTGGGAATGCAAACGCTGCGGAACGCGTGCGACGAGATATTCCGGCGGTATTTCCAGATGCGGCGTATGCGGAAAGCTGCCGAATTGCAATAATTGCTATT
>USGS01000058.1 GCA_900554275.1 uncultured Eubacteriales bacterium | reverse complement strand
CGCATCCTGAAGATGGTCAACGGCGTCATTCTGCTGGTGGACGCCGCAGAGGGCCCCATGCCCCAGACCCGCTTCGTGCTGAGCAAGGCGCTGGAGCTGGGCCACCGGGTCATCGTGGTGGTCAATAAGATCGACCGTCCCGACCAGCGCATCCACGAGGTCATCGACGAGGTGCTGGAGCTGCTGCTGGACCTGGACGCCACCGACGAGCAGCTGGACAGCCCCATGCTGTTCTGCTCCGCCCGTAACGGTACGGCCAGCTATTCCCCCGACGTGGTGGGCACGGACCTGAAGCCGCTGTTCGACACCATTCTGGACTATATCCCTGCGCCGGAGGCCGACCTGGACCAGCCGTTCCAGATGCTGGTCAGCTCCATCGACTACAACGATTTCGTGGGCCGTATCGCCATTGGCCGCATCGAGCGGGGCGTGCTGAAGCAGAACCAGGAGATCGCGGTGTGCAATTACCACGATCCGGACGCCCCGGCCAAGAAGGCCAAGGCCGTCAGCATGTACCAGTTTGCGGGACTGGGCAAAGTACCTGTCACCGAGGCCACGGCGGGCAATATCATCGCCCTCAGCGGCATTGGCGACATCACCATCGGCGACACCATCTGCGCGCCGGACTGCGTTGAGCCGCTGCCCTTCGTGAAGATCAGCGCCCCCACGGTGGAGATGACCTTCTCCGTCAACGACAGCCCCTTTGCGGGCCGGGAGGGCAAGTTCGTCACCAGCCGTCAGCTTCGCGACCGGCTGTTCCGGGAGACGCTGAAGGACGTGTCTCTGCGGGTCAGTGAGATCGAGGGTGCAATGGACGCGTTCAACGTGGCGGGCCGCGGCGAGATGAGCCTGTCCATCCTCATCGAGACCATGCGCCGCGAGGGCTACGAATTTCAGGTATCGCCGCCCCGCGTGCTGTATCAGACCATCGACGGCAAAAAGTGTGAGCCTATCGAGCGCCTGGTGGTGGACGTGCCCGCCGAGAGCGTGGGTGCGGTCATTGAGAAGCTGGGCACGCGGAAGGCCGATATGCAGGAGATGACCCCCATCGGCAGCCGCATGAAGATCGAGTTCCTCGTCCCCAGCCGGGGACTGTTCGGCTACCGCAACGAGTTCCTGACCGATACCCGCGGCGAGGGCATTATGGCCAGCATCTTTGACAGCTACGCGCCCTACAAGGGTGAGCTGACCCGGCGCAACACCGGCTCTTTGGTGGCCAGCGAGACCGGCGAGTCCATCACCTACGGTCTGTTTAATGCTCAGGAGCGCGGCGTGCTGTTCATCGGCGCGAACGTGGACGTATACGAGGGCATGGTGGTGGGCATCAGCCCCAAGCAGGAGGACATCGTGGTGAACGTGTGCAAGAAGAAGCAGCTCACCAACACCCGTGCCGCCGGCTCGGACGACGCGTTGCGTCTTGTGCCGCCCAAGAAGATGAGCCTGGAGCAGTGCCTGGAGTTCCTGGCGGACGACGAGCTGCTGGAGGTCACGCCCAAGAACCTGCGTATCCGCAAGACTATCCTGAACCATGAAAAGCGCATGAAGGCGCAGCACGGCAAGAAAAACTGAAATTATGTAAACCAAAAGAACCGGCGTGAGCCGGTTCTTTTTCATGTTACAGGCCGGAACTCCAGATTCAGGTCGATGAGCTCGTTCACACCGTCCAGCCGCGCCTGATGTTCATACTGCCATACGTCATAGGCGTAGTAGAAATCCGGATAGTCGGCGTAGTCCGCCACCCACAGGGAGCGGCCCGCCAGCGACCGCAGATCGTAGCGGTAGTAGCCCTGCTGCCGGTTCAGATATACGCCGGCGGTATAGCCGCCCTGCTCAATGATGTTACAGAACGCCGTCGCCCCGGCAGTGAGATAACGGCCATCGTACACGGCGGTGCGGGAATCGTCGGCGCTGACCGGTTCCCAGTCGTAGTACACCGGCAGATCCAGCGCCCGTCCGTTCAGCAGCTCCAGGGCGAACAGCGCCTCGTCGGCGGCCTCCCGGACGGTGACGGCCTGGGAGAAGAAGTACACACCCACGTCGATGCCCGCCGCCCTTGCGCCCTCGTAGTACCGGGCAAAGGAGCGGTCGGTATACAGCGTGCCCTGCTCGCCGTAGCCCCGCAATCCCAGCCGCAGGTAGGCGAACTCAATGCCCTGCGCCTTCAGAGCCTGCCAGTCGATGCTGCCCTGATAGTTAGACACGTCCACGCCCCAGCGCGTGGCATAGCTCGCACCGGTGTAGCGGATGCGTTCGCCGTCACGGACGAACTCGTCCTGCTCCACACCGCTGACGGGGACGCCCTCCAGCGGCGTGTGCCACACCATGCTTGCGCCGTCGTTGATGTAGACCTGTCCCTCGTGGGGGTCTGGCTCAGGGTCTGGCACTTTCACAGGCCGCAGGGATATGACCACCGCCGCCAAAAGTCCCGCCACCAGCACCGCCGTGCACAGCAGCAGAAGCACCGGCATCCGGCTGCGCCGTCGCGTCCGGCGTGGGATACGTGTTTCGGTCATGGCTGCATCTCCTTCATGATCTCCGCGGCAAAGGCCCGGGCGCGAGCCGCCTTTTCCTCATCCATAAAAGTAGTGTCATAGCCCAGATGCCGCCCCGTCAGGCCGCCCAGCCAGCGCAGCTGTCCGTGCTTGCACCACCGGGCCATGGCTTCCAAAAACAGATCCGCGCCCTTTTCCGGGCGATAGCCGCAGGTGGTGACGGCGGCCAGCGCCTTGCCCGCCAGCAGGAGCAGGTCGCTTTGCAGCACACTGCCGAAAATGGGCTGCATATCGTCCTGCACCACGCAGGCGGGGCGCTGCCAGTCGTTCTGACAGCCCCGGCAGGCGGAGCAGGGCTTTATGTCCATGTCGTAGAGGGAGAACACCCGGTCCTCGTGTCCGGCCTGATGCCATGCTTCCAGCCACGGGCCCAGCAGGGCCAGCGTGTTGCTCCTCTCGCCCCGGGGACTGGCAAACAGTACGGTGCAGCGCATTTTGCTCACTCCTTTTCAAACACGTGGATGCGGAACTGGATGCGGCAATCCAATTCATTGAGTTTACATAATCTTTCAACACCGCTTTTCGGCGTTTTCCAGCAGTAGGGCGTCATGGCGAACAGCGCCTGGATGTCCGCCGGGTCGGCGAGGTGCAGTATGGCCTCAACCGGCAGGATGGTCACATAGCGGAAGCCCTCGTAGGGTGTCTCCTTGTCCTCGTTGGGGTAGGGCGCATCGTACAGAACCTGCTTCATCTCCCACAGATGCTCCGGGCCGGGCACGACATAGAGAAAGTGGCCGCCGGGGCGCAGCACACGGCGAAATTCCTCCAGGGCCAGCGGGGAGAAGCAGTTCAGCAGCAGGTCGATGGACGTGTCCGCCACCGGCAGGCGGTAGGACGAGGCCACGGCGAACTGGATGTTCTTCTCTCGTTTGGCCGCCAGCCGTAGGATGGGCTTGGAGATGTCCGTCCCCGCCACGGTGGGGGCTTTGCCCGCGTCTAAAAGAGCGTGGTAGACCCCGGCGGTGTAGTAGCCCTCGCCGCAGCCGGTGTCCAGCACCGTCGGCGCGTCGCCGGTCAGGGAGACGGATAGTTTACATAACGCATCACGCAGCGGGGCGTACCAGCCCTTACCGAGGAAAGCGCTGCGGGCTGCGGCCATGCCTTTGTCATCGCCGGGGGACTTGGAGTGCCGCCGGTTCACCGGCAGCAGGTATGTATAGCCCTCCCGGGCCATGTCAAAGCAGTGCCCTGCGGGGCAGCGCAGGCTGCCCGCCTGACGAGTCAGCGCCCCGCCGCACAGGGGGCAGACGAACAGCTCAGCCATTTTCCCGCCCCTCCGGCAGCGTCACGTCATGTATCCACTTCCGGGAGCGGATACGCCACAGGCAGATGGGACACTTGAGGAAGCTCTCGGCCTGAATGGCCAGGGAGACGAACCAGGGGTCGGCGTCCAGCACCAGCGCCAGCAGCGCCGTCAGCGGCAGAGCCAGCACCCACTGCGGGGCGAGGTCCAGCGCCGTGGACCACAGCACGTCGCCGCCGGCCCGCAGGATGCCGGTGACGGCGGAGATGGAGTAGGCATGGAGCGGGATGCACGCAAAGCCCGTCACCGCCAGCGTGGTGGCCAAATGGGCGCTGAGGCCGTACAGCTCAAACAGGGGGAAGATCACCGGCTGGAACAGCAGGGGCACTAAGACCAGTGCGATGACGGCCAGCACCGCGCCCACCAAAATAGTGACCCAGGACAGGGTTTTGGCCAAAGCCATCAGCTCGTCGTGGCTCTGCCCCTCGCCGATGGCCTTGCCGATCATGACGGCGGTGGCCGCGCCAAGACCGAAGCACACCACCAGGAACAGGCGGTTCAGGTTGCCCATGACGCCGTTGGCGGCCAGAAACGCCACGGACACGGTGGTGTGGCCGAGAATAACGGTGAGCAGGCTGTTGCCCAAGCCCCAAAACAGCTCATTCACCAGCACAGGGGAGGCATATTTCACAAACCGGCGCAGCATCTCCCAGCCGGGCCGCAGCAGTGCCCGAAGATCCAGGGGGATGAGCCTGCTGCGAAGGGCGCAGATCAGGCAGACGAGGAACTCCGCCACGCGGCTCAGCAGCGTGGCCAGGGCCGCACCCTCCACGCCCAGCGCGGGGAAGCCGCATTTGCCGAAGATGAGCAGGTAGTTCAATCCGGTGTTCAGCACCGTGGACATTCCGAACAGCTTCATGCCGAAGCCGGCGTTCTCCACACTGCGCTGGGCACTGACATAGATGGACGAGAGCATATTGAACACATAGGAGAAGCCGATGAGGCGCAGATACGGCGCACCCAGCAGGGACAGGTGGTGCTTGTTGCTCATCAGGTCCATGATGGCCACCGGCCACGCGAACAGCACCACGGCCACGATCAGCGCCAGGCTGACGCCCAAAAGGGCGGCCACGCCGATGACGCGGCTGATGCTGAGCAGATCCTTCTTGCCCCAGTACTGGCTGATGAGGATGCCCACGCCGGACTGTACGCCGAACACGATGGAGATCAGCAGGAACACCGGCACGTTGGCGGCGGTGACGGCGGCCATCTCATCGTTGCCCAGTCGGCTGACCATCAGCGTGTCGATAAGGCCCAGGGAGAACGTGATGAGGTTTTGCAGCGCGATGGGCGCTGTCAGGGAGACGAGATAACGGTAGAACGCTTTGTCGCGCTTCAGGGCTTGCAGCATGATGAAAATACCTCTTACAGCATGGGGAAGCGGGCGTCCCGGTGGCGGCGCAGCGCGTCGCACAGGGCGTCCACGTCCCCGGTGGTGTTGTCGGGGGAGAAGGAGATGCGGATGACGCCGGCGGCGGTCTTTTTGTCCAGCCCCAGGGCGGAGACCACGTGGCTGGCCTTGCCCTGATGGCAGGCCGACCCGGCGGAGATGCAGATGCCCTCCGCGCCTAGCTCCGTGACGATGTTGGCGCTGGGGTAGCCCACCAGCGACACGGACAGGATGTGGGGCGCTGTGCCCGCGCCCACCGGCACTACGCCGCCCATGGCCAGCAGCTTTTCCCTGCAATAGTCCCGCAGGGCGGTCATGTGGGCGAGCTTTGCGTCGTAATTTTCCAGGCGCAGCGCTACCGCCGTGGCAAAGCCGGCGATCTGGGCGGTGGCCTCCGTGCCGGAGCGCAGGCCGCGCTCCTGTCCGCCGCCGGGCAGCAGGGGACGGGGCTCGCGCAGGCGCGGGCCGATATACAGCGCGCCGATACCCTTGGGCGCGCCCAGCTTATGGCCGGACAGGCTCATCATATCCACGCCCCAGCCCGCCGGGTCGCAGGGAACCTTCAAAAAGCCCTGCACCGCGTCGCAGTGCAGCAGGGCGGGGGACTTTTTCTCCCGCAGCAGGCGGGCCGTCTCCGCTACGGGGAACACGCAGCCCGTCTCGTTGTTCACCAGCATCATGGACACCAGCACCGTGTCCTCCCGCAGGGCATTGGCCACCTGCTCCACGGTGATATTGCCGTCACGCCCGGGCTTGAGGTACGTCACGTCATAGCCCTGCTGCGCCAGGAGCTTGCAGGGCTCGAGGATGGCGCTGTGCTCCACGGCGGTGGTGATGATGTGCCTGCCGGTGTGGCGGCCCTGCCACAGGGCGGCCTGAATGGCCCAGTTGTCGCTCTCCGTGCCGCAGGAGGTGAAGTGCAGGTGCTCCGGGGGGCAGTGCAGCGCTCCGGCGATGACGGCGCGCCAGCCCTCCACCGCTTTTTTCATCTCCTGACCGGCGGGGTACTGGGAGGAGGGGTTGCCGCAGTGGTGCAGCAGCACGTCGTATACCGCATCGGCCACCGCCTTCGGCACGGGGGTGGTGGCCGCATTGTCCAAATAGATCATATCTGCCTCCTGTTTTCCTAAGCCGGTACTTGTCAGCCACGGCGAAATCAAGTATAATGTACGAGTTCCGGGGCGGGAAAGCGCCCGCCCGTGAAACATCATTATACGATAGAATAAAGGAAAGTGCAAGATGCGTATCGCCATCTACACCTTGGGCTGCAAGGTGAACCAATACGAGACACAGGCCATGGAGCAGGAGCTGACCCGGCGGGGTCACGAGATCGTCCCCTTTGACGGCGCGGCGGACGCCTATATCGTCAACACCTGCTCCGTCACCGCCGTCAGCGACAAGAAGTCACGGCAGATGATCCGCCGCTGCCGCAAGCTCAACGAGCACGCGGTGGTGGCCGCCTGCGGCTGCTATGTGCAGACCCACAGCGACGAGGCCGCCCGGCTGGGGCTGGATCTCATCGCCGGGACGGGCGACCGCATGGCGTTCCTCGACCTGCTGGAGCAGGCCGCCCGGGAGAAAGAGCCGCTGACGCTGCTGGACGATGCGCTGCGCCGCCGGGCGTTCGAGGTGCTGCCCGCCGGGGGTATGGCGGAGCGCACTCGCGCCATGCTGAAGGTGGAGGACGGCTGCGTCAACTTCTGCACCTACTGCATCATCCCCTACGCCCGCGGGCCGGTACGCTCCCTGCCCAAGGCGGAGGCCGTGGCCCAGACCCGCCGCCTGCGGGAGGAGGGCTACCGTGAGCTGGTCATCACCGGCATCGAGATCTCCGGCTGGGGACACGACCTGAAAAACGGGGAGACGCTTATCGACCTGCTGGAGGCGGTGTCCGATACCGCCGGGGAGATGCGGCTGCGGCTGGGGAGCTTAGAGCCCCGCACCATCACCGAGGACTTCTGCCGCCGGGCGGCACGGCTGCCCAACCTGTGCCCACACTTCCACCTGTCCATGCAGTCCGGCTGCGATGACACGCTGCGCCGCATGAACCGCAAATACGACACCGCCCGGTTCTATGAGTCGGTATCCCTGCTGCGGCAGTATTTTGACCGCCCCGCTATCACCACCGACCTGATCACCGGCTTCCCCGGCGAAACGGAGGAGGAGTTCGCCCAAACGCTGGCGTTTATCGAGAGATGCGGCTTTGCCGCCATGCACATCTTCCCCTATTCCGTCCGGCCCGGTACGAAGGCCGCCGCCATGCCGGACCAATGCACCGCCGCCGTGAAGGAGCAACGTGCCGCCCGTGCCGCCGAGACGGCGGAGCGGATGAAGCAGGCGTATCTGCGCGGCTGCATCGGACAGACGTACCCGGTGCTGTTCGAGCAGGAGAAGAATGGACTTTATGTAGGCCACGCACCCAACTACTGCCAGGTGGGCGTGTGGGGAGAAGATTTACATAACGCTGTGCGAAATGTGAAGATAGAAGCGGTGGACGGCGATATGCTGATAGGAGAGTTGACATAATATGAACCACTTTTTCGCCTATATCAACCGTATGCGCTTCATCCAGCGCTGGGCGCTGATGCGCAACAGCTACAGCGAGAACATCCAGGAGCACAGCCATCAGGTGGCGGTGCTGGCCCACGCGCTGGCGGTGCTGCGCAACGAGTATTTTGGCGGGCAGGTGGACGCGGGGCAGGTGGCCGCCGCCGCGCTGTACCACGACGCGTCGGAGATCCTCACCGGCGATATGCCCACGCCCATCAAATACTACAACCCGGACATCCGGGACGCCTACAAGAACGTGGAGCGGGTGGCGGAGCGGAAGCTGCTGGATATGCTGCCGCCGGAGCTGCGGCCCGCGTATGAGGACTTGCTCCGCCCGGCAGACCCGGAGGTGGAGACGCTGGTGAAGGCGGCGGACAAGCTGGCCGCCCACATCAAGTGCCTGGAGGAGCTGAAGGCGGGCAACGACGAGTTCCGCCGGGCGGCCCAGCAGACCGCGGCCGCGCTGGATGAGATGGACCTGCCGGAGCTGGGGTATTTCCGTGAGCACTTTTTGCCGTCGTACCGGCTGACGCTGGACGAGCTGGAATAGAAAATATACTATCATCTGAAGGGAGTTAGTTTTATGAAAGCGATCGTGACCGTTGTGGGAAAAGACCAGGTGGGTATCATCGCCGGTGTGTGCAACACGCTGGCGGACTGTCAGATCAACGTGCTGGACATCAGCCAGACCATTATGGAGGGCTACTTCACCATGATGATGGTGGTGGATCTGACCGCCTGCAAAGCGCCCTTTGACGAGCTGCGTACCATCCTGAAGGAGTACGGCGAGGGCCGGGGGCTGTCCATCCGCATCCAGCGGGAGGACATCTTCGACGCCATGCACAAGCTGTGAGGTGCGCGCCATGCTGAGTCTGCAAAATATTTTCGACACCATCGACATGGTGGACAAGCAGCATCTGGACATCCGTACCATCACCATGGGCATCTCCCTGCTGGACTGCGCTGATGAGGACATACGCCGCTGCTGTGACAAGATCTACGACAAGATCTGCACCCGCGCGGAGAAGCTGGTGCAGACGGGCTGCGACATTGAGAGCGAATTCGGCATCCCCATCGTCAACAAGCGCATCTCCGTCACGCCCATCGCCATCGCGGCGGCGGCCTGCCGGTCGGAGGACTTCGTCCCCCTGGCGCTGACGCTGGACCGTGCCGCCAAGACCTGCGGCGTCAACTTCATCGGAGGCTATTCCGCGCTGGTGCAGAAGGGCTATACCGCCGGCGACCGGCGGCTCATCGCCTCCATCCCCCAGGCGCTGGCACAGACCGACCTGGTCTGCTCCAGTGTCAACGTGGGTAGCACCAGGGCCGGCATCAACATGGACGCCGTGGCCCAGATGGGCCGCATTATTAAGGAGACCGCCCACCTGACCGCCGATAAGGAGGGGCTGGGCTGCGCCAAGCTGGTGGTGTTCTGCAACGCCGTGGAGGATAACCCCTTTATGGCCGGCGCGTTCCACGGCGTGGGCGAGGCCGACAGCGTCATCAACGTGGGCGTGTCCGGCCCGGGCGTGGTGTACCACGCCCTGCAGAGCTGCAAGGGCCAGCCCTTCGACGTGGTGGCGGAGACGATCAAAAAGACCGCCTTCCAGATCACCCGCATGGGACAGATGGTAGCATCGGAGGCATCCCGCCGCCTGAATACCCCCTTCGGCATCGTGGATCTGTCCCTCGCGCCCACCCCGGCGGTGGGGGACAGCGTGGCCCGCATTCTGGAGGAGATGGGGCTGGCGGTGTGCGGCACGCACGGTACGACGGCGGCGCTGGCGCTGCTGAATGACGCGGTGAAGAAGGGCGGCGTCATGGCCAGCGGCCATGTGGGCGGCCTGTCCGGCGCGTTTATTCCTGTGTCCGAGGACGAGGGTATGATCGCCGCCGCACTGGACGGCACGCTGACCATCGACAAGCTGGAGGCCATGACCTGCGTCTGCTCCGTGGGACTGGATATGATCGCCGTGCCCGGCAGCACCACGGCGGAGACCATCTCCGCCATCATCGCCGACGAGGCGGCGGTGGGCATGGTGAACAGCAAGACCACCGCCGTGCGGATCATCCCCGTGGAGGGGGCGGACGTGGGCGACATGGTGGAGATGGGCGGCCTGCTGGGCAGTGCGCCGCTGATGCCGGTACACGAGGCGTCCAGCGCCGACTTCATCGCCCGGGGCGGGCGCATCCCCGCCCCGCTGCAAAGCCTGAAGAACTGACCATGGTGCGGAGAGCGACAGAGAGCGATCTGCCCCGCGCCCTGGCGATTTACGACAGCGCGCGTCGCTTCATGCGATCCAACGGCAACACCGTCCAGTGGGTGAACGGATACCCATCGGAGGCGCTGCTGCGGCAGGACACGGCGCGGGGCGACCTGTACGTGATGGAGGACGGCGGCGTTATCTACGGCGTGTTCGCCTTTATCGTGGGCGACGACCCTACGTATCAGACCATCCACGGCGCGTGGCGGGACAACGATACGCCCTACGGCACGCTGCACCGGCTGGGCAGCGACGGCACGCGCCGCGGCGTGCTGGCGGAGGCGGTGGACTGGGCGCTGACCCGGCTGCCACACCTGCGGGCGGACACCCACGAGGCCAATGTGACGATGCAGCGCTGCCTGGAGCGGGCGGGGTTCGTCCGCTGCGGCGTGATCCATGTGGCCGACGGCACGCCCCGCCTGGCGTATGAGAGGATATGAAAAAAGCGCCCCGGCGGGGCGCTTTTTCGCTGTTTTGACCACCATTTCGTGTGTTTTGTTGTGAGAGCTGCCGAAATGCGGGGAATATTCCACACAGCCACTTGCATCTCGCTTGGCGCGGTGCTATACTGTGAACATCAGTGCGGGTATGCGCCGGAACACCCATGGGTGTTCACATTCTTTGCTCCACAAAGAATGACGGGGCTTGTCCGCGAAAATACAGAAAAAGAGGTGTATGCACAATGGAAAATCGCAAAGCAACAAAACGCGCATTGTTGACCAGCATCACAGCGCTGGTCATGTGCGTGGTCATG
>USGS01000057.1 GCA_900554275.1 uncultured Eubacteriales bacterium | reverse complement strand
GAGGCTTTCAAGGAGGAAGAGGTAGTCACGCTCTGCCACGACTACTACTACAAAGCCCATCCCGAACTGACGTACGAGGAGCGCACGCCCAGTATGTAGATATGCTTGGCGTGCAGCAGCTTGTCCACCACCCGCTCGAATTCCTCCCGGTCCAGCCGTTCGATCACGTCGTGGATGCTGTTCATGTCCCGCTGCATCACGCTGCCCAGTATATCCGACCCGGTCATCTGATCCCGGGACACCTGAATACGCTGGATGGAGGTCAGCCGCCCCCGGATCAGCTCCTGCAGCGCCTTCTGCATATCGGGATAGCCGTCATAGCCCAGTTGGGCGGCAAACCGCACCACCGTGGACTCGCTCACCGACGCCGTCTCGCCCAGCTTGGCCGCCGTCATGAACGCCGCCCGGTCATAGTTATCCAGAATAAACGCGGCAATGCGCTTCTGCCCCTTGGAAAAGGAGTCCATCCCGGCCCGGATGGTCTGCAATACACTCTTACTCATGTCCGTCGCTTCCTTTGATGATGTCCAGCTCCCCGCTGGTCAGATACCGCCAATGGCCGCAGGGCAGCTCGCCCAGCACCAGCCCATCCTCGGCCACCCGCTTCAGCCGCGCCACCTCCAGCCCCACCTGGGCGCACATACGGCGTATCTGCCGCTTTTTGCCCTGGTGGATGATGACCTCCAGCACAGCTTTCTCCCCCGTGCGGGACAGCTCCCGCACCTGAGCCGGCACGATGGCCTCGCCGTCCAGCCTGTCCACCGATGCCAGCCGCTCCGCCGCGCCGGTCAGCTCGCCCGTCACCGTCACCTCGTATACCTTGTCCACCTGATGGCTGGGGTGCAGCAGACGCTGGGCCAGCGCGCCGTCGTTGGTGAACAGCAGCAGCCCCTCCGAGTCCCTGTCCAGCCGCCCCACCGGGAACACCCGCGTGCCGCAGCCCCGCACCAGCTCCGCCGCCGTCCGCCGCCCTCTCTCGTCGGACAGGGTGGTGACAAAGCCACGGGGCTTGTGGAGCATCAGATAGACCTTTCGGGCATGAGCGCCCACGGCGCGTCCGTCCACCGCGATCACATCGGTGTCCGGATCCGCCCTGTCGCCCAGCGATACGCGGCGTCCGTTGACGGTGACGCGGCCCGCCCGTATCCACTCCTCCGCCGTTCTCCGGGAACACGCGCCCCCGGCGGCGATCAGCTTCTGTACCCGCTCGGTCATGTTCATCCTCCCCGTATCGCCCGCTCCGCCGCAAGGCGCAGCCCGCGCTCCACCGCCTTCACAGGCCGCAGCACCCGAAAGCCCTGCTCATACAGCGATGCGTGGTCGTTCCAGTCGTCTCCGTCCTGCAGCGTCACCGCCACAAGCCGCACCCCGTCCCGCTCCGCGCAGGATACCAGCGTCCGGCCCGCCGCCCTGGTGTACCCGGTCTTCAGGCCCACGCAGCCCTCCACCCTGCTCAGCAGCTTGTTATGGTTCGTCAGCGTCCGCCCGCCGATGCGGGCCGTTCTGGTGGAGGCCACCCGCCGCAGCACCGGATCGTCCATAGCCGCCGCGGCCAGCTTGGCCATGTCCTCCGCCGTGGAGTAGTGGGCCTCGTCATTCAGGCCGCTGGGGTTGGCGAAATGGGTGTTCTCCATGCCCAGCTCCGCCGCCTTCTCGTTCATCCGCGCCACGAAGGGCACAGCGCCGCCCATGCACTCCGTCACCGCCAGTGCCGCGTCGTTGCCCGAGCACAGCAGCAGCCCGTACAGCAGCGTCTCCAACGTCAGCTTCTCCCCGGGCCGCAGGTACATGGACGAGCCCTCCGCCATGTGGCCGCCTGTCACGGTGATCTCCTGCTGCAGGCCACCCTGCTCCAGCGCCACCAGTGCCGTCATCAGCTTGGTGGTGCTGGCGATGAGCATCCTCTTTTCGCCGTTCTTTTCGTACAGCAGCCTGCCGCTGTCCGCGTCCATCAGGACCGCCGCCGCGGCGGAGACCTCCACAGCCTCCGTCACAGCGGTCAAGCAGCCGATCAGACTGACCGCGGCCCACAGCGCCGCCAGTATCCTCCGGGCCATAGCGCCCCTCCTTCATTCAGATACCGTCAGTCTATTCGCGCTCCGGCAGACTTAGAAATCCGCCTTGCCGCGCTTTTTCTCCACCAGGCTCTCCACCCGGTCGAACAGCTCAGGCACCATCTCGATGACCCGATCCACCGTGGTGATGGCCGGCGTACCCACCGGCAGCATCCGGGTCACGCCGTCCTTGACCACCAGAAAGGCCATGGGCTCTACCCGCACGCCCGCGCCGCAGCCCGCGCCGCTGCTGCTCTGGTTTTTGCCGTAGTCCCCGCCGCCGCAGCCGAAGCCGTAGCTCAGCCGGGAGATGGGGATCAGCGTCACGCCGTCCGGCGTGGTGATGGGCTCGCCCACGATGGTGTTGGCGTCCACCATCTCCTTCACCTTCTCCATGGACTCCGCCATCAGGTTTTTCAGATCATTCTTCTTTTCGGTCATATCCATGCTCTGTTCTCCTTTGCATTACGTCGTCGTATATCCCGCGCCCTGTCCGGACGCCTGCTGTGCTTCCTTTTCCGCTGCCGCCTTCACCGCAGCCTCCGATTTTTCCGCTGCCTTCCTCCGCTTCCGCATCGCCATGAACCACTTCACCATCGGCCCGGCAAACGCCCAGCCTATCGTGAACAGATCCCGTATCTGCAGGCTGAGGCCCACCTCGCCGCTGACCTTCGTCCGCTCCGCGTCGAAGTCGATCTCCGTGTGTATCCGCGGGTCAGGCATTCGCGTCAGCCGCTCCAGCTGGGGCATCACCGTCCACATCCCGGCATTGACATAGCCGTACAGCTCCGCCGCGCCCGCCGGGTCTATCGCGCCGCCCAGCACCGCGGACACCTGCATGGGGTCGATCCGCAGCCGCTGCCGCGTCTTTCCCAGGCCCTTTTTCAGCGCCTCCCATACCGCCGGCAGCGCCGTACGAACATCCTCTTTCGTCAGATCCAGCCTTCGCTCTTTTTTCTTTTCGCCCTCCGGCTTCTTTTCCCCGGATGACTCTTCCTTTTTCGGTTTTTCCTTCTCGGGCTTATCCGGCCTGGGCAGCAGCTGCACCCGCGCCGGTCCGATCATGGCCGTCACCCGCAGCTCGTCTCCAAACGCGATATGCACGCCCACGCGCAGCAGGGACAGCAGGAACAGCGCCGCCGCGATGCCCAGTATGATATAGACCGCCGTCATGCGCTCGCCCCTTTCCCGTCCGCCTTATTGCCTTATTCCTCTGGCAGCTCCTGCAAAAGCCCGTCCTCGTCCAGCCGCAGCTGTCCGTCCGCCTCCATGCCCGGCAGCTGGGGCAGCTCCTCCAGTGACCGCAGATGGAACGCCCGCAGAAACGCCTGTGTCGTCCGGTACAGTCTCGGCCGTCCCGGCACCTGCAGCCGCCCGCACTCCTCGATGAGATGCCGGTCCAGCAGCAGCCCCACGGTATAGGAGCTGTCCACGCCCCTGATCTGATCCACATAGGCCCTGGTGGTGGGCTGATAATAGGCGATGATGGTCAGCACCTCCAGCGCCGGCTGGCTCAGCTTGGCAGGCTTGCGTATCTCAAAGGCCCGGCGGATCTGTTCGCCGTACTCCGGTGCGGAGCACAGCTGCCAGCTGTCCTCCATGTGCAGCAGCCGGATGCCCCGCCGCTCGTAGCTGTAATAGTCCTGTAATCTCTGCAAAACCATCTCCGCCGTCTGCCGGTCCATGTCCAGCGCCACGCAGATACGGTCCACGCCCACCGGCTCGCCGGAGGCGAACAGGATACCCTCCACGGCGGCCTCTATTTCTTTCATTTCCAGTGTATCCATATATCGTGCTTCCCCTTACGTCAGGTCGTATGTGGTGTCCTCCGTCACACCGTCCTCACAGACGACGGTGCAATCCCGGTCAGCGCCTGCCAGCCGGATCAGATTGTTCCGGCATAGCTCCAGCACCGCCATGAATGTGGCCACCAGCTCGCTGCGGGTCTTGCTCCCCCGGAACAGCAGCAAAAACCGGGTGATGCCGCCCAGCCGCAGCCGCCGGATGATCTCCCGCGCCTTGTTCTCCACCGGATACGGCTCGCGCTTCACGATCTCGTCGAAGGCCTTCAGCGGCGGCGTCTCCGGTGCGCCTCTCCGGTCTGTGACCTCCTCCATCGCCAGTATCAGATCCGCCGGCTCCTGGTCGTATTCGAATATCTTGCCCCGTTCCATAGGCTCGGGCGGCCGGGTCAGAATGCTCCGCCCGAACTCGCCCAGCGGCGCTAACCGCTCCGACAGCATCCGCACCCGGGCGTAGGCCTCTCCCCGCTTCCGCTCCTCCAAAGACTTGATGAGGGCGTCCATCTCGCTCTGTGCCTCTTCATCCTCCAGGTTCAGCAGCATCCGGGTCTTGATGAACATCAGCTGGGCGGCCATGGTGATGAACTCGCTGGCCACCTCCAGATCCATCTGCTTCCGCTTCTCCAGATACGCCTGGTACTGCTCCAGGATCAGCGCGATGGGGATGTCCTGTATCTCTATTTTGTTCTTGCTCAGCAGGTACAGTATCAGGTCCAGCGGCCCTTCAAAGTCCTCCAGCGGCTCGTCGCCCTTGGTCTGTACCACCTTTTCCAGCTTATAGATCGGATCGTCCAATTCCACACCTCAAACCAGTCCCACTGCCTTGCACAGCAGCATAAATACCCATCGTATGGCGCTGTCCAGCGCGTTGCTCCCGATCCCCACGGAGATCACCGCCAGCAGCACCAGCATCCCGAACCGCTCATACCGCATCAGCCAGTTGTACGCCCGGTCCGGCAGCAGCACCGCCAGCACCTTTGAACCGTCCAGCGGCGGGATCGGCACAAGGTTGAAAAGGCCCAGTCCCACGGACAGCGACGCGGTGTTCAGCAGGAACATGAACCACGTCTCGTTCAGCGCACCCGCAGCTACCGCGTGCTCCGCCGTCAGCCGTGCCGCCAACAGCAGCAGAAACGCCAGCAGAAAATTAGACGCCGGCCCGGCCAGCGCCGTCAGCGCCATGCCCTGCTTCGGCTTCTTGAAATAGTTGGGGTTCACCGGCACAGGCTTGGCCCAGCCGAACCCCGCCGCCACCATCATGATCAGGCCCAGCCAGTCGATGTGCCGCAGCGGATTCAGGCTCAGCCGGTGCGCCCGCTTGGCGGTGGGGTCGCCCAGCGCGTAGGCCGCCAGTCCGTGGCACGTCTCATGTATGGTCAGGCACAGGAACACCGCCGCCACCCGCAGCAGGATGCTCTCCAGCGAGCCGAAGTCCAGCGCGTCCCACAAATTCGTCAAATACTGCAAGAATAGTCCTCCCAAGGACACAGTCCACCAATTTTATGTATCGTACCGTATTATAGCAAATAGCCCCCGAAAAGTCTACACCCATTGTCACCGTTTTGACCTGTTTGTAACCGTTTTGTATCCAACTTTCCACCACTCTGTAGCTTTCCTGTAATGATGGCTACCAAAACCTGTGGTAGTATATAGACACAAGGAAAATACGAAAGGAGAACAACAAAATGGATAGAATGAAGTTGATTGCCGGACTGGTTGTCCTGTGCCTGGTTTCCTCTGTGGCCGCATTCCTGCTGCCCACTGCCCATGGTATGCTGCTCTCCTATGTGAGCATCGCATCGGCCGTCGCCATCGGCATTCTGGCCCTCACCGCGTTGGTACGGATGCTGATGCAGCGCCGTGCGTTTTGATACAGCCGGCGGAAGTCAACTGTATTACAAGGAAAGGAGCGCGTCAGCGCTCCTTTTCCTCGTTCTTATCACATTTCACGCACCCGGCGCAGCCCCCGCTGCACCCAATGCATTTACCGCTTTTCTTTGCTTTCCGCGCGCTGCGTACCGCCAGCACGCCGCACAGCGCCACCAGCGCCAGCAGCACCCAGTCCAACGCCGTCATACCAGCAGCCCTCCGATGAGAAATGCCGCGTAGGACGCCAGCCACGCCACGGCGCACTGCAGCAGCACCACGCCCACGGTCTTCAGTCCCGAGCCCAGCTCCCGCCGGATGGTGGCCACCGCCGCCACACAGGGCGTATACAGCAGCGTGAACACCAGAAAGCTGACGGCGCTGCGTACCGTGAACAGCGACGTGATGGCCGCGCCGCCCAGCAGCACCTCCAGCGTACTGACCACCGACTCCTTGGCGATGAACCCGGAGATCAGCGCCGTGGCGCACCGCCAGTCGCCGAAGCCCAGGGGCTTGAACAGCACCGCCAGCCACTGGCCGATCAGCGCCAGCAGGCTGTCCGCGCTGTCCGTCACCACGTTCAGCCGTGTATCAAAGCTCTGCAGGAACCAAATAACCACCGTGGCCAGAAAAATGACCGTAAACGCCCGCTGCAAAAAATCCTTGGCCTTCTCCCACAGCAGCAGCCCCACGCTCTTGGCCGAGGGCAGCCGATAGTTGGGCAGCTCCATGACGAAGGGCACAGGCTTGCCCCGGAACGCCGTGTTCTTCATCACCAGCGCCGCCAGCACGCCCACCACCATGCCCAGCACATACAGGGAGATCATCACCAGCGCCTTGTACTTCGTAAAGAACACCGCGGTGAAAAAGCCGTAGATAGGTATCTTGGCCGAGCAGCTCATATACGGCGTCAGCAGAATGGTCATCTTCCGATCCCGGTCGGAGGACACCGTCCGGGTGGCCATAATGGCCGGCACAGAGCAGCCGAAGCCGATGAGCATGGGCACGATGCTCCGCCCGGACAGGCCGATCTTTCGCAGCAGCTTGTCCATCACGAAGGCCACCCGGGCCATGTAGCCCGTGTCCTCCAGAATGGACAGGAAGAAAAACAGCGTCACGATGATGGGCAAAAATGACAGCACGCTGCCCACACCGGCAAAAATACCGTCGATGATCAGGCTGTGCACCACCGGGTTGATGCCGTAGGCCGTCAGCGCCCCGTCCACCCCGGCGGTCACGTAGTCGATGCCTGCCGCCAGCAGGTCGCTGAGTCCCTGCCCGATGACGTTGAAGGTCAGGTAGAAGATCAGCAGCATGATCCCGAAGAACACCGGCAGCGCCGTGTACTTCCCGGTCAGCACCTTATCGATCTGCACACTGCGCTTATGCTCCCGGCTCTCCCGGCACTTCACCACCGCGTTGGCCGTCACCTTTTCGATAAAGCTGTACCGCATATCCGCCAGCGAGGCGTTCCGGTCCATGCCGTTTTCCGCCTCCATCTGCACCACACAGTGCTCCAGCAGCTCCCGCTCATTCTGATCCAGCTCCAGCCGGTCAGCCATGGCCTCGTCACCCTCGATGAGCTTCGTGGCGCAGAACCGGGACGGCAGTCCCAGCCGCTCCGCGTGGTCTTCGATGAGATGCACCACCGCGTGTACGCATCTATGCACCGGCGAATCCGCCGTGCAGAAGTCGTACACCTTGGGCAGCACCCGGCCCTTTGCCGTCTCCACCGCCCTATCCATCAGCTCCGACACGCCCTCGCCCTTGGCCGCCGTAATGGGCACCACCGGGATGCCCAGATCCTCCGACAGCTTCTGCACGTCCACCGTGCCGCCGTTGGCCCGTACCTCGTCCATCATGTTCAGCGCCAGCACCATGGGCACGCGCAGCGTCAGCAGCTGCAAGGTCAGATACAGGTTTCTCTCGATGTTGGTGGCATCCACGATGTTGATGATGCCGTCCGGCTTCTGGTTCAGGATGAAATCCCGGGTGACGATCTCCTCCTGGGTATACGTCCGCAGGGAATAGATACCCGGTAGATCCACCACCGAGCAGTCCTTGTACCCCTTCACCTCGCCGCTTTTCTGATCCACCGTCACGCCGGGGAAATTGCCCACGTGCTGGTTCGACCCGGTCAGCGCGTTGAACAGCGTTGTCTTGCCGCAGTTCTGGTTGCCTGCCAGCGCAAAGATCATGCCCATTCCACCGCCTCCACCGTGATTTTCTGTGCGTCCTCCACCCGCAGCGTCAGCTCATAGCCCCGCACGCGGATCTCGATGGGATCGCCCATCGGCGCCACCTTCCGCAGCGTCACGCAGGTCTTGGGCGTCAGCCCCATATCCAACAGCCGGCAGCGCAGCGCCCCGTCCCCGCCCACGGCGGAGATCGTGCCGCTCTGTCCGACCTTCAGTTCATTCAGCGTCATACTCGATCTCTCTCCTTCGGATGCTTTCCACTCCCTCAAGTCTTGTGCAGAAATCCTACCACGGCAGTACTTTTCTGTCAATATCTGCCGCAGAAAAACCGCTCCGGGTCGCCCCGGAGCGGTTTCTTCATTCCGTTTTCGCGGTATACAGTCCCGCCGTGTCGTCCAGCGCCACGGAGAACACCGCCGTCTGGGCCTCCGTGCCCGCTCCGGCCTTCTCCATAATGGACTGCATGATGGCCGCCCGCTTATCCGCCGGCGTCACCAGGAAGATCATCTCCCGCTCCTCGGTAATAGCCATACCGAAGAACTTCCCTGCGTTCTCCGCGTCGGTGGCCCGGGCATGAATCACCGTGCCGCCCCGCGCGCCTGCGGCGGACGCCGCCTCCATCACCGTGTCGGTATACCCCGTGTTGGTGATCGCCACGATCAGCTGATAGCCGCTCTCGTTCATCAGGTCCTCCTCCTTTACAGTCATGTCCGGCTGCGCGTCAGGCTTGCCGGAGATCAGATAATCCAACGCGTTCCTGCCGCCCACGCTGCTCAGATGCAGGCACACGGCGATACCGCTGCCGGGCCGGTCGATGCGCATGGTGTCCACCAGCTCCCGCATCAGCACGTCTTTCACCTTGGGCGTCACCACGGAGAACATCACGGATTTCTCCGTGGCCTCCAGGCCCAGCGTGCTGAGCACGTCGTTGCTGGCCGTGCCCCGTCCCAGGGCCGTAAACACCACCGGCGCGCCGAACGCCCGGTAGAAATCCAGAAAATGGGTAGCGCCCATGACGCGGCTGGTGATGGTGATCATCAGATACAGCCTGTTTTTCGTATTCTCGCTCATGTCAGCACCTCCCTCAGCACAGCTCGATCAGCTCCTCCACCGCCGCGGACACCGCAGGCGTGGGAGCGGGCGCACGGCGCAGCTTCCGCTGATAACTCAGACCCAGCAGCTGAATGGTCACCAGCGGCGTCATCGCCACCATGGCCACCACGCCGAAGGCGTCCGTCACCAGACTGCCGCCCACGGCGTCGCACGCGCCCAGCGCGAAGGGCAGCAGGAATGTGGCCGTCATCGGGCCGGAGGCCACGCCGCCGGAGTCGAAGGCCACCGACGTGAAGATGTCCGGCACAACGAAGCTCAGCGCCAGACTGAGCACATACCCCGGCACTAAGAACCACATGATGGAGATGCCGGTCAGCACCCGGATCATGGCCAGTCCCAGCGACACCGCCACGCCGATGGACAGCGCCGCGTTCATGGCGCTGGCAGGGATCGAGCCGGCGGTGATTTCCTCCACCTGCTTGTTCAGCACGTGAACAGCCGGCTCAGCCTGCACGATAAAGTAGCCGATGACCATGGCGATGGGGATCAGTATCCAGTTGTATGTATGGCTGGCGATGCTGCCGCCCAAAAAGCTGCCCACCGGCATAAAGCCCACGTTCACGCCCATCAGGAACATCGCCAGCCCCACATAGACGTACAGCAGACCCACGATCATGTGCAGCAGGTCCTTTTTCTTCAGCCGCTTCGTCACCAGCTGGAACACCGCCATGAACCCGGCGATGGGCAGCAGCGCCGCAGCCGTCTCCTTCAGGTATTCGGGTATCTCGCTGAGATACAGGTCGAACATCTCCACTGTGTCCTTGGCGTCGGGCATCACCGCCGCCGTATAGGCGCTGCCGTCGGGCTTATACAGCAGTCCCAGCAGCAGCACGGTGATGATCGGGCCGATGGAGCACAGTGCCACCAGACCGAAGCTGTCGCCCCCGGCGGACTTGTCGCTTCGCACGGCGCACACGCCCACGCCCAGCGCCATGATGAATGGCACGGTCATCGGGCCGGTGGTCACACCGCCGGAGTCAAAGGCCACCGCCCAGAAGTCCGGCGACACGAACATGGCCAGCGTGAACACCACGGCGTAAAAGCCGATAAGCAGCCACCGCAGCTGGATGCCCAGTACGATACGCAGCAGCGCGATGACCAGGAACACGCCCACGCCCACGGCCACCGACCAGATGATGATGTTGTTCGCGATGGACGGCACCTGATTGGCCAGCACCTGCAGATCCGGCTCGGCCACTGTGATGATCATGCCGATGAGGAAGCCAATACCTGCGATGATCCAGAGCTTCCGCGACCGGGTGATCTCGCTGCCCACCGCCTGCCCCAGAGGGATCATGGACATCTCCGACCCCAGCGTGAACAGCCCCATGCCCACGATGAGCATGACACCGCCCAGCAGAAACGCCACCATGGCGTTGTTGGGCACAGGCGCGATGGTGAAGCACAGCGCCAGTACGATCAAAATAATGGGCAATACCGAGGTCAGCGACTCGTGGAGCGGCTTCTTGAAAATGGTAAAGAAGCTCTCCGCCTTCTGCCGCTTTTTCCGCAGCCTCGCCCGTTCATCCTGCATAGTTCTCTGCGTCAATGTAACCGTCCTTTCTATCCGTTGGTTTATATTGAATGCTTGCGTTGTCCGCAAGCACTTCTTGCTCCGTCCGCAGGGGCGGACGACCCTGTCCGCCCCACACCGCGTAGCGGTGTCATTCCGAGCCAGTGCTCACACTGGCGTGGGAATCCGTCCCCCTCCTTTTTCATGCCTCCGGCGGGGTACTTTTGCCCTCGGCGGCAAAAGTACCCAAAAACGCCGTTCAAACCTGCGGTTTGAAAATCCCTCGCGCGCCTTCACATGGTTTTTTATCTTGCCAAAATAAGCCACGCGAACAATGGCGTTCTTTGGTTACTTTCTTTCGCCAAAGAAAGTAACCCGTCGGAGACA
>USGS01000056.1 GCA_900554275.1 uncultured Eubacteriales bacterium | reverse complement strand
TGGCTGGAGACGGCCCGGGAAGATAGGTAGCGCCAACACGAAGAACACCGCTTGAAAGAGCGGTGTTCTTTTTGCAAGTGAGTCTGTTTTCTGTATGCGTGTGAGGAGACAAAAGCAAAGCCCGCGGCGTCTATGCCGCGGGCCTTGGTTTTACTTTCGTGTATTGGAAATAACGCTGTGGAGAATAAAGAATATGGAAGTAGACATGACCACGCCCATACTGTTGAGGATGATGTCATTGATGTCAAAGCTGCGGCCGAATATAGGCTGCAGTAGTTCAATAACAAGGGATGTGACAACGCCGATTAGGAGGGTATGTGTCCACGAGGCTTTACGATCAAACAGGGGATAGAGGATGCCGAATGGGAGGAAGAGCAGAATGTTGCCGAGACGCTCAGAGGTAAGATTATTCCAAAAGTCCGGCATAAAGTTATATTCGAAGCTGAACCAATAGCTGCCGCCGCCGCTGGGCATATGGTAGAAAAGCCAGTAATAGGCGTCGCCCAGGACGTAGTAGAAAAGCGTGAGGCACAAGAGCCCAGCGAGGTAGCAGACAAAGAGGGCGGACAGCAGTGTGCGGCCAAGGGAGAGCTGGGGCCGGCGTTTGCGCTTTATTATGACATAGACGATGCCGGCCAGCAGCGCGATGGGAAGCGCTTGCAGAAGGTAGCCGTAATATGTATCAAAGAAAAAGTACTGGAAGGTCACATCAGTTGGCAAGTACATTTTGGCCTCCTCTCGCCAGAATACAGGAAAAGCGTGTAAAAGAGATATACTTTACAGTAGCCGTGAATAGGGAATAAACGGGGAAGCGGTGCGGATACGCATAGGGGCAACTCCTTTCCGGGGGAAACTGAGTCAGGCTTGGTAGTATTACGTTGTAGTATACACGAAAAGCGCTGGCGGCGCAAGGTGTGATCGAGGTGTTATGTGACAAAAGACACGGTATATGGATCGTCCTTTCATGAAGTATGCATACGCCTATAATTGCAGGAATAATTAGTGGAAATACCCGTACAAAATGCTGTGCAGGCATTTTTTGCGCTAAAAGTGTATGAAGTTGTTGTTGAAAAAGGAATGGCACAGGCCTATAATATTATCATAAATATTATTGCTTGTTGTCTGTATGACACCGGAAAAGTGCCGCAGGCGTGGGCAGTTAGGGGAACGAACCATGCAAGCAGAGAACTGGGCGGTCAAAGCGCTGGAGAACTATTGCGATCTGATCGCGGAATACGACAGGAAAAACCAGCGTTTTTTTATCCACCACGATGCCAGCAAGCCGGAGGATACCGGGAGATGGCTGCCGGTGGAAGATGTGCGGGCGCGGTTTCAAGGTGCGTATGCCACGGATATGTTCGGAGCGCGGGTCAATGAGGCTGATATGCGGGAGTGGTTCAGTCAAGGGCAGGAAAGATTTGATTTTCAGCTCCGCTTCCGCAATTACGGGCCGGAACAGAAGTGGTACTCTGTCCATATGGAGTGCGTCAGTGACGAGCTGCTCCTGCTCACCGGCAAGGATATGTACGACGAGCGGTACTACCATGCACTGACGGGCGCGTACAACCGTAATTATTATGAGCTGCATATTAAGGATACGCCGGCCAGCGGCGGCGTGGCCGTCATTGATCTGGACGATTTTAAGCTGTACAATGACACCTATGGCCACAACGTCGGTGATATGGCGCTGTCCAAGGTGACAGAGGTGATCATGGGCGCTATGGGCCGGGCGGGCACGGTGATCCGCTACGGCGGAGATGAGTTCCTGCTGCTTATGCCGTCGGTGTCGGACGACTATTTTGAAGCAACGCTGGAATTGATCCGCAGCCGTACCAAGGCATTGCGCATACCGGGCTGCGAGGAGCTTCAGGTATCGGTGAGCATCGGTGGCGTGTCGGCAGGACTGGAGACGACGGCAGCCGCAGTGCTGCGGGCTGATCGGCTGATGTACCGGGCCAAAATGCGGAAAAATACGGTGGTCACAGACCGCACAGTGATGGAAGAACGGCAGCTGCCGGAGAAGAAGACGCCCCGTATGGGACAGGTGCTGGTGGTGGACGATTCCGCCATGAACCGGGCCATCCTGACGGAGATGCTGGGCAGCGATTTCCGTATCCTGGAGGCATCCAACGGCAAGGAGTGCATGGAAAAGCTAAAGCAGTACGGCACGGGTATTTCTTTGGTGCTGCTGGACATGATCATGCCGGTGATGGACGGCTTCACTGTACTGGCGGAGATGAATAAAGCACACTATATTGAGGATATACCCGTGGTAACGATCTCTGTGGATGCGTCCGACAACAATACGCGGATGGCCTACGAGATGGGCGTGTCAGACTATATTAGCCGCCCCTTTGATGCGGAGGTGGTCTATCACCGGGTGGTGAACACCATTAAGCTGTATGCCAAGCAGCGTCGGCTGATCTCCATTATCTCCCAGCAGTCTCAGGCGCGGGAAAAGGACAACCGGGTGATGATCGGCATCCTCAGCGGTGTGGTGGGCTACCACAACAAGGAGAGCGCGGCGCATATGCTCCATATCCGCCGTGTGACCACGCTGCTGCTGGAGCAGCTGACCAGAAAAACCAGCCGGTATGGGCTGTCTCCCCAGGATATTGAACTGATCGGGATGGCGTCCACGCTGCATGACATCGGCAAGCTGGGCATCAGCGATGCCATCCTGAATAAGCCGGGGCCGCTGAACGAGGAAGAGAAGGCTATCATGCGGACCCACACGGTTATCGGCGAGTCCATCCTGAAGGGGATGGAGATGTACGAAAAAGAGCCGCTGCTGAAGACGGCGGCGAGGATATGCCGATGGCACCATGAGCGTGTCGACGGCGGCGGTTATCCGGACGGTCTGGCGGGCGACGAGATACCTATCAGCGTGCATGTGGTAGGGTTGGCGGATGTCTATGACGCGCTGGTCAGCGACCGGGCGTATAAGTCCGCCTATCCGGCGCAGCGCGCCATGGAGATGATTCGCAGCGGGGCTTGCGGCGTGTTTGATCCGCTGCTGGTAGAGTGCTTGGCGGATATACAGGACGTGCTCACCGAGGATGTATACCGCGAAACGATGGACAAATAGCACAAGAGGGAAGCTCTGCGTGAAACAGGGCTTCCTTTTTGCATATTTTGTGAACAAACATGGTTTCTTCTGTGAACATTAGCACTCTCGTATTGACAGTGCTAAAAACAGCGCTATAATGAAAGCGAACCTTGAGAGAGGGAAGTGAAAGCCCCCCGAAAGGGATATGATGTAATACAATGAGGGTAATGTAAGTGGGCGGCAGCGAAAAGCAAAGCCGCGATACGAATGGAGGTATGACATATGTTGCCCAGCATTTTTGGTGAGAATTTGTTTGATGATTTCTTTGGTGATTCCTTCGGCATGATGCCCCGCGGCCGTGATCCGCTGTACGGCAAGCACGCCAAGAACCTGATGCGCACCGATGTCCGCGAGACGGAGGATGCCTACGAGCTGGATGTGGATCTGCCCGGCTTCAAGAAGGACGAGGTAACACTGGAGCTGAAGGACGGCTGCCTGACCATTCAGGCGGTGAAGGGCCTGGATAAGGACACCTCCGATAAGAAGGGCAAGTACATCCGTCAGGAACGGTATGCCGGTGCCTGCAGCCGCAGCTTCTATGTGGGTGACGACGTTGAGCCCAAGGATGTCAGCGCCAAGTTTGAGGACGGCATCCTGACCATCACCGTGCCCAAGGCGGTGAAGAAGCAGCTGCCCAAGAGCAGCAGCATTTCTATCCAGTAACGGAGCAATGAAAAGCCCCCGGCAAGAGCCGGGGGCTTTTGTCATATAACATGGAAATCTCCGTGAATGTCGGGTATATCGTCGCCAAACTGCTTGAAGTAATCCAGAATCAGGTCGGACATTTCCGTGCCGATCTCCCGCACCATAGGGCAGCCCACGTAGCAGTCATAGCCGCCGGTGCCGCTGGCGCGGTAGCTGTTCAGGCAGATGGTGAACCGGTCGTCATCGGCCACCGGCTTTCCCTGCACGGACAGGGAGGTGACCCGCTGGCCCACCGGGCGGGATATGTCGTAGGTGTAGGTCACACCGGCGTAGTAGTCGTAATTGTAATGCTCAACCTTCGGCACAAGGAAACAGTCGGAAACGCGTAGCGTACCGTCCGCGTCCCGGGTAAAGTACTCGGCGCTGCGCTCCATGGCCTGCCGCAGAATCTTACCGGTGATCTCCAGCACGGAGAGGGTGTTGGTGTAGGGGTAGGCGATCAGCAGATCGCGCCGGCGCACCACCTGGGGCAGCCCCGCCACGTCGTTGGCCAGGCTGGCGGCGGACAGCTGTGCGCCGCTGGCCCAGAGCTGCACCGCGTTGAACAGATCGGGGAGGCCGCTGCCGTGGGCCGCCATCCGCAGCGGCGTGTCCGGCTGCAGCGGGTGGGGAAGATGGCCCACCACCTGGTCCAGCCAGTCCTGCGCGCCGTGCTCCATGCCGGCGAACTCGTCTATCCAGTCCTTGCGGCACGGTCCGCCGGCGGGAATGGTTTCGCTGGAAAAGTGCTTTTCCGTGTCGGATACCACGGCCTGGATGCGGAGGAACTCCTGCCCCCGGTCGGTGGGCTGGACCACAAAGGTGTGGTTCAGGGTCTGACCGTGGACGGTCATGTGCTGATGGCCGGTAAGCAGGAGGTCAAAGTCAAGCTCCTGACACAGTCGGTAGGCCACGTTCTCATGGGTGGCGGACAGCACCCGGCCTGTGGCGAGATCGCGCTCAAAGCCGCCATGGTAGATGCACAGCGTCACGTCCACCTGATCCTTCAACGCTTCCAGCGCCGCTTTGGCGGCGGGAACAGGATCGGTGATGGCTATACCGGACAGGTGCTCCGGTCGCTCCCAGATGTTCACGTAGTCGGTGACGATGCCTACGATGCCGATGCGCAGCCCGTTCTCCAGCACATGGATACGGGAGGGGAAGCGCACCCCTGCGCCGTCCCAGCGGACATTTTCACAGACGCAGCGGGCGTGCAGGGCATCCAGGTAGGTGTCCAGATAGGGCATACCGTAGTTGAAGTCATGGTTGCCCAGCGTCACATAGTCATAGCCGCAGCGGTTCATCATTTCGGCGAAGCGGCTGGCGTTGCCCAGCGTGTCGTGGCAGAACGCGCCCAGGGGCGAGCCCTGCAGGATGTCGCCGCCGTCGATGACGAGGGTGTTGCCGTCCTTGCGGAACTGGCTGGCACATTTGAACAGGCCGATGTCCCGTATCTCACGGCTGCGGTAGTCGGTGGGGTAGATGTAGCCGTGGAGATCGGAGGTGAAATAGATGGTGAATGTCTTCTTTTCCATGGTTCACCCCCGGGCCAGCTTGACGCGGATCTTGGAGGAGATCCACTCAATGATGAGCACCAACACGATCAGACCCAGCAGGATCGCGCCTACCTCGTTCCAGCGGTAGGAGCTCATGGCGAAGATCAGCGGCGCGCCGATACCGCCCGCGCCCACCAGGCCCAGCACCGTGGCGTCACGCAGGTTCATGTCGAAGCGGTAGATGATGGTGGAGGTAAAATCCGCCGTCAGCTGCGGCAGAATGCCGTAGCGTATCTTTTGGAACGTGGTGCAGCCCGCCGCGTCCAGGGACTCCAGGATGCGCTTGTCAAGGTCCTCGATGCTCTCGATGAACATCTTGGAAACCATGCCGATGGAGCACAGGGACATGGTCAGCAGGCCCGCAAACGGACCAGGGCCTGTGACGCGGATGAACATCAGACCGTACACAAAGGCCGGGATGGTGCGGATGGCGGCGATGACGATGCGGCCGATCAGGGCCAGCGGCTTGGGGACCGAGTTGCTGGCGGAGATGAAGGACAGGGGCAGCGAGATCACCGCGCCCACGATCGTGCCGAGAAAGGCGATGCAGAACGTCTCCAGCAGCAGATAGGGCACACCGTTCGTGCCCAGTGTAAAGAGCAGCTTGCCGGAGGGGTGGAAGATGCCGGAGATGATGTTGCCCGCCACCTCCAGCCCGTTGCCGGTGGGGTTGCTTACCTCTACCGCCGTGCCGGACCAGGCCAGCAGGCAGGCCACGACAAAGGCGGCCAGCAGCTGCCACAGCCATGTTTTCGGGGCGGCCGCATAGGCTTTTTGAATTTTCTGTTCCATATACGTCCGCCTCCTTACGTCAAGCGCTTGCGCAGCCAGTGGCTGATGGCTTCGATGACCATGACGGCCACGAACAGGACGATGAGGATCATACCAAGGCTGTCGTACTCACGCCAGCCGATCTTTTCATTCATAATAAGGCCCAGGCCGCCTGCGCCCACATACCCAAGGATAGAGGCGTAGCGGACGTTGCCCTCCAGGCAGAACAGGGACACGGACAGATACGTGGGCAGGACCTGGGGGAACACAGCGGCGGTGAATGCGCGAAGCCGGGTCGCGCCAAGGGCCTCCATGGCCTCATAGGGGCCCATATCCACCGTCTCGATGATCTCAAAGAGCTGCTTGCCCACATAGGCAAAGGTGAACACCGCAATGGCACACGTACCGGCCATCGTGCCGAGGCCGAAAATGTATGTGGCGATCAGGGCGCATACCAGCGTGGGCAGCGTGCGCACCAGGCTGAGAAACAGGCGCACGATGAACACCACCGCACGGTTGGTGACGATGTTGCTGGCGGCGGCAATGGCAAAGGGAATGGCCAGCACCGCGCCCACGAAAGAGCCCAGGAAGGACATCTTGATGGTGTCCCACAGGGGCTGCCAGATCTTGGCCAGATATCCGGTGTTGGGCGGGAACATGGCCGTGAAAATGTCAAAAAACTTGCTGCCCTTTTTCACCAGCACCGCAAAGTTGAAGCCGGTGATATGCACAGACAACGCACCCAGCACCAGCACGATCAGAATGACCAGCGGCGCGCGGCTGCGCTTTTCCTCCACCACCGTGCCGTTGGGAAGCGTATAGCGGCGGGGCTTGAACAGGCGGTCATACAGGCTCATACGCTTGCCTCCGCCGGGCTGTCATCGCCGTAGATGGCGTCCAGCACAGTCTGGTCCACGTTGGCGGACGGGCCGTCGTAGACGATCCTGCCGGCCCGGATGCCGATGATGCGGTCGGCGTACTCCAGCGCCAGCTCCACATGGTGGATGTTCAGCAGGATGGAGATGCCCATCTCCTGATTGATGCGCACGAAGTCCTGCATCACCTGCTTGGCCGTGACCGGGTCGAGCGCGGCCACAGGCTCATCAGCCAGAATGATCTGCGGCCCTTGGGTCAGTGTCCGGGCCAGCGCCACGCGCTGCTGCTGGCCGCCGGAGAGCTGGTCGGCCCGCATATAGGCCTTGTCCAGAATACCCACCTTGTCCAGCGACTCCAATGCCTTGATCTTGTCCTCCTTCCGGAACGCGCCCAGCAGCACCCGCCAAAACGGCATATCCGGCACGCAGGCGGACAGGACGTTCTTGATGACGGTTGTGCGGGTCACCAGGTTGAAGGACTGGAACACCATACCGATGCCCCGGCGGAACCGGCGCAGGCTTTTGCCGGACAGGGAACTGACATCCACACCGTTCACCGTCAGCGTGCCGGAGGTGATCTGGTGCATACGGTTCACGGATCGCAGCAGCGTGGACTTACCCGCGCCGGAGCGGCCGATAATGGCCACGAATTCCCCGTCCCGGATCGTCAGATTTACATCATCCAGACCTACCGTGCCGTTGGGGTACACCTTGGATACATGGTCGAAAATGATCATACGGTTTCCTCTTTTCCTGAAATAAAACGCGGGGAGGACAGCGGAAGGTTTGATCCTTACAGTCCTCCCCGCGCTTGGGAAAGTACGTTAGTTCGCGGCGGTCAGCTCCTGAATGAGCTTCTGCGCGGCGCGCTCGTTGTCATAGTCAGAGGCCTGTGCCACCTGGTAGCCGTTGTGGCTGTAGATGGCGATGACCTCCTTACCGGCATCGGTGTTGCCGATGTTGATGAACGCCTGCTGCAGAGACGCGATCAGGTCGGCATCCATGATCTCGGAGTTCTTGCTGACGGAGATGGTGTCGTTGTAGATGGGAGCGGTGACGCCGATGACGCCGGTCTCCTCCCAAATGCTGGCCTCACGGCCAAACTCGGTGTTCCAGCGCTCGGCATAGTCGCGGCGGGCGTCGGCATAGGTCACCAGCACGTCCACCTGGCCGGAAGCCAGACGGGCAAAGGCGCTGGCGTAGGAGTCGGACTGCACGGCGCTCTTCAGGTCAGAGATGCCCTTGCCGTAGTGATCCTGCAGCCACAGAGCGGGGTAGATGTAGCCGGCGGGAGAGGAAGTACCCATAACGCTCCAGTTGGCGCTGTCCAGATCCTCCCAGGTCAGCTCATCACCGTTGTTGCCCTTGGCCTGCAGCTCCTGGCCCTTGTCGGAAGGACCGGCGATGAACAGGGCGCGGTAGGAAACAGCCTGCTTGTCGGAAGCCTCGGTGGGCTGGCCGTCGTTCCAATCCTTGGCATTGTCGGAATCCTTGCTCAGACCGTTTCGGGTGGCGGTCAGAATGACCTCAGCACCGTCATCGTACAGCACATACGTACCGCCGGGGATCAGGCCCACATCGATCGTACCGGCCTCAAGACCCTCTCCGACAGCCTCATAAGTCGTGCCGACGGTGATTTCCACATCACTGACCTCATAGCCCTGGTTGGCCAGCTCGTCCTTCAGCATCTGCTTCAGGGGCTCGGTGGCCGTGATGATCTCCTGGGGCTCACGGGATGGGACAAAAGCGACCTTCAGCGTCTCAATCTTCTTTGTGTCGCTCTCATTGTTCTGCGCGTCGCTGTTGGTGTCCTTGCTGCCGCAGCCTGCCAGCAGGCCCAGCGCCATGACCAGCGCCAACAGAAGTGCAAAAAACTTCTTCATTTTCTTTCCTCCTTAAAGTCTGTGTTCCTTCGTCCGGACGCAGTGTCCGGAACAAGATACCGCATGATGCGCAAAGAATGCACCATACCGATGCTCAGTATAGCATACCTTTTAGAGGAAAAATTTTCTGTTTTGGTAAAAAAAGTAATATCACGCGGTGGTCACGGTCGGTTTCCCTCAAAGTAGAACGCCACCAGCTCCTCAAAAGCCAGGATCACCCGGCCGAAAAAGGTGTTGGGCAGGCTGCCCGCCAGTGTCTGACGGGAGCCGTCCACCACGAATACAATATCCGACATTTGGGCCAAAGTGGAGTCGCTCCGCCGCGTGAAGGTAACGATCCGGTGGCCATTCTGCTTGGCGTGCCGCACATCGTTCAGCACCGGCCCGGTCTCGCCGCTCTGGCTGACGGCGAACATCACCGGGGCGTCCTCCGGCCCGTTCGGCAGATGATGGGCGTCGCGGAAGAGCATATAGTCGTAGAAATGCACGTTGTTGAACACCATGAACCCGCAGATGGACAGACGCTGGGCGATATATGCCCCCACAATGTTGGAGAAGCCCTCTCCGGTGGTAAACAGCTTGGCCTGGCGGGAGCGGTCCAAAAGGCCGCAGAACCGGGAGATCAGCTCATCGGAGTAGTTGTCGATAAGACTTTTGAGATTTTCCGCGCCGCGGCCCTCATCGTGAGAATCGAACTGCCGGCTGAGATAATAGTACAGCTCACTGTATCCGTCAAAGCCCAGTCGTTTGCACATCTTAACGATGGTCGTGGTGGAGAGAAAATTCTCGCTGGCGATCTGCTGGATGCCCACGCGCTTTTCACCCCGTTCGATGTGTGCGGTGATGCTGGTGATCACCTTTTTTTCGTCCTCGGACAGTATGTTTGTCAACAGAAAATAGCCGTCGCCCATGGTATATCCTTTCCCGCTCGTGCATTTCTTGCATAATGTGTTTTTTTATACCATCGATTGACAAGGACCCCTGTCAATCGATGGTAGTATAGCAAAATCTTCCATTCTCTGCAATGTTGACTTTGTAAATAGTGGATCCAGCAAATGTATCTGAAAGGGGTATTGACCTGAAGTCGTGTTTGTGGTTTATTTTAATGAAGAAAATACAGACACAAGGAGTGTGCTTTGCCATGAATAAAAATGTATTGATCATTTCCTCCAGCCCCCGCAAGGGCGGCAATTCCGAGACACTACTGGACCGGGCCAATCCGCTGTATGACACCGACTACGCCTTCACAAAGGCCTATCTGCTGGCCACAGCGGCGGAGAATGAGCCGGAGACGGTGGCAGGTACGGAGAAAGCCGTGCAGGGCTGGGTGGATTGCTTCCCTCGCTGTGAGCTGGTTGAAACGGTGTTTGCAGGCGGCGTCAACGAAGTCGGTGAAATTGTCGGGCACCCCGCACTGGAAAAAGCCTATCAGGTCGGCAAAGAGATCTGAGCAGGAAAGGCGTGCGACAGATCATGTGGATATTGTCTGCCGTCGGTTCGGCGCTGTTCGCCGGTCTGACAGCCATTTTGGCCAAATGCGGCATCCGCAAGACGGATTCCACCGTGGCCACCGCCATCCGCACCATAGTGGTGCTGGCCTTTTCGTGGCTGATGGTGTTCATTGTCGGCTCGCAGGATACCATCGGAGATATCAGCGGAAAAACGCTGCTGTTTCTGGTGCTGTCCGGCCTTGCCACCGGCGGGAGCTGGCTGTGCTATTTCAAGGCGCTACAGGATGGCCCTGCCAGCGTGGTAGTGCCCATCGACAAGCTGAGTATCCTTGTGACCATCGCGTTCTCTTACTTCGTATTCCACGAAAAGCTGACGAAAAAATCGGCACTGGGGCTGATGCTCATTGTTGGCGGTACGCTGCTGATGCTGGTTTAACCTCTGTTTGCCCCTCATTTGTAAGGGTACACTTTCGCCACGATGGCGCTGCAAAACGGCGTGGACGTCAAGACCGTCAGCAGTATGCTGTCTGTCGGGAGGATATCCAGCGGCAGCACGATACCATGAATGACATCCTATTTCAAGCAAAAATGCTCTGACGATTGGTTTCGTCAGAGCATTTTTGCTTTCGTTGAAAATAAGTTGCGTCAAATTCGCGTCAAAAGGCGATTTTGATAGCATCGAAATCCGAAAAAGCCTTGTATTTCAAGGCTTTTCTGGCTTCTGCAATCATTCCCACTCGCGCCCGTCAGAAGCATTCTAAACAGTTTTGCTTATGGGATTTGGCTCAGATTATTTGGATTGTTTTCATT
>USGS01000055.1 GCA_900554275.1 uncultured Eubacteriales bacterium | reverse complement strand
CCGCGCCGCCGCCCAGAAGGTACATCATGCGGCTGTCTGGGCCGCCGGTGCGGCTGATGACATAGATGCCGGAGCGGTCAAAGGGCAGCTCCACGCTGTCCGCGTCCCCGGCAAAACTGCCCAGCGCCGTCACGTCGCAGCCGCCCGTCTCCCCGGGGCACAGCCGGTAGATGTCCAGCGTTTCGTCCTCCGCCTGCAGGGAGGAGGGGATGGTCAGCGTGACGGGGACGGGCGTCTCCAGCGGCGCAAGCGTGCCGCCGTTCACCAGATCCTGCGCCCGGATGCTGTATGCGGCGATGGTGCGGCCCTTATACCCCTGCGCCTGCTGGCAGGCGGACAGGGCGCCCTTCTGCTCGTCGTCCAGCGTGGCGGACCGCACGGAGAGGGCCACGCTGCCCGCTGCCAGCCCCGTCGCCGCGGTGATGTCGTCATACGGCGGCAGCGTGATGCCGATGCCCTTGGAGGTGGCCGGCGTCGGGCCTTCGTAGGGCATCTGCGGGCCGCTGTACGTGGGCTGGGTGGCCTGGCCGCCCAGCACCACCGCCGCCAGCGTCGTGCCGTCGCCCTTCCAGGCGAAGTAGCGCTGGGAGTCGGCGAAGGAGGACACGTTGAGGTCGTACTCGGCAACGCCCAGCCGCAGGTCGCCGGTCAGATATACGGAGCAGCCGTCGGAATGCTCCGCAGGGAAGTCCAGCTCGCCGATGTCCCCGTAGACCGTCAGGGTGGTGACGGCAGCCATGCCGGGGTCGCTGTGGTAGGGGATGCCCACGCGCTCCACGTTTCCGTAGACCGTCAGGTCGGCGTCCAGCACCAGAAGATTGGAAAAATCGCCGGTCAGCTCCACGGGATAGCTGGCGTTGCTGATCTGCACCTCCGCGCCGCTGGGCGGCGCATCCACGTATTGGGCCGGGCCCTCTATCTCATGCCACGCCCAGTTTTCGTCGTGGTAGCCGCCGCCCACGCGCCATTTGCCCGTGATCCGGCCGGTGTCCGGGTCGTAGAAGTTTTCGCCGGTGTTCTGGTCGTACTCCGTGTACTCGTAGTAAACGGCCACGTCCTGCCCCTCCGCGGCCTGCGCGGTCGCGGGCAGGATGGACAACACCAGCGCCAGTGTGAGCCATAATGTCAATGCTTTCTTCATACGTGATCCTCCGCTTTTTCGCCGGCCGCCTTTTCCCGCTTTTTCACGACAGACACGGCGATGATGCCGCCCAGTATCAGCACCGCCACAGCGCCGCCGCCGATATACAGCAGCCGGGAGTGATCCGGCACGCCGGTGCGCACCAGCGCAACGATGGCGGGCTGATCGGCGTCAAAGGCGATAAGGTTCGCCGTCCCGTCTGCCTGGGCCAGTGCCGCGGCGGTCAGTGTGCCGTCGTCGCTGCGGCAGAATTGCACCAGCACCAGCGAGGTGTCCCGTTTCCGCTCTTTTGGCGGGACGGCGACGCGGAGCGTTACCGGCTCGTCCAGCGTTGTAACGGCAGTGCCGTCCTCACGGGTCATCGACAGGGAAAACGCGGCAGCCACAGCGCAGCCCTGATCAAAACCGGCCTGCTTCAGCGCCGACAGCTCTTCATCGGTCAGCTCGGCCGCCTGCTGTGAAACGGTGACAGGGCTGCCCTGTGATGCGGCAGCGGCCTCACCCTGCACCGGCGGGATCAGGCCGATCCGCTTTGCCCTCGCACCGCCCTTCGGCGGTTCAGGGTCGTAGCCGTCCGACAGCGGCGGCAAGATGCTGCCCTTGTCCATCAGCGTGGCCATGGTGACGCCGTCGCCATACCAGGAAAAGGATTTGAACGGGCCTTCCTCGCCATATTCCAAATAGACCACGCCAATGTCACCGGTGGTGCGCAGGGACATCTCTCCCTGCCGCAGGGGGCTCATGGTGATCTTCTCAATATCGCCGTAGACCGTGATGTCAGGGCTTTCCCAATCGGCCTTAAACAGTGTCAGCCACTCAATATCCCCCAAAAAGGTCACCGTTCCGCCGATGAGGTATACGTCAGAAAAGTTTCCCTCCACCGTCAGCGGGACGGGAGGGTTTGCGATCCACAATTCCGCGCCATCCGGCGGCGTGTCCAAAATCCTTCCTGTTTCACCGTTATCGATAACGCCGGTGTCCGTCCATGTCTCCGACTGCTCCGCCCAAACGTAGCCCTCGTCCGTATAGCGGCTGGCATAGCAATATTTAATGCGCCCCTCCGCCGCCTCTGCGGCTGCCGGCAGCATGACTATCAGCAACAGCAGCGCCGTCAGTGATCCCAATGCTTTTTTCATAGTGTCCCTCCCTGTATATGTTCTATCAACAGCATATTACAATATGGGCGGATTGTCAATTCTTTTCACGACATTGCCTTGAAACGAAAAAAATGAAATAAAGGGTAGCATTTTTTCCGCATGACTGGTATACTATACAATCGGAAGCGTATCACGGTGTGCTTTTAATGTAGTATTGCATATTAGATATGCTTGTAAAATAACAAAAAATATATTAGATACATAGGAGACATACATGGAAACACAGAAGAGACGCCGGGGCGACCGCCGGGACGGCCGTCTGCTGCGGGAGCTGGATTCGCTCCACTTCATTACCGGCATCATCTATCCCAACCGCTGCGACAACGAGGCATACATCTCCGTCAAGGTGGACCTGACGGCCATGAACGCATACCTGGCCAAGAAGAACGAGGCGGAGACGGACTTCCCCTACACCATGTTCCACCTGGTGGTGGCCGCCCTGCTCAAGACCATCACCCTGCGGCCCAAGCTGAACCGCTTCATCGTCAACAGCAACTTCTATCAGCGCAACGAGGTGTCCGCCGCCTTCGTGGTGAAAAAGCAGTTCTCCGACAAGGGTGCGGAGGCGCTGGCCTTCCTCCACGGCAAGGATGAGTTCACCGTGGAGGACGTGCATGAGTACATCCGCTCCCAGGTGCAGGAGTGCCGCTCCGAGAAGGTGGATGCCTCCACCGCGGGCATGGATATGTTCAACAAGATGCCCCGTTGGATGGGCAAAGCCATCGTGCGGTTTCTGATGTTCCTGGACCGGCACGGCTGGGTGCCCGCCGACCTGATCGCCACCGACCCTTATTACAGCTCTGTGGTCATCTCCAATCTGGGCTCTATCAAGCTCAAGTGCGGCTATCACCATCTGACCAACTGGGGCACGTGCTCCCTGTTCTGCATCATCGGTGAGAAGAAGAGGTCCCCATTCCTCGATGAAAACGGCAGCGTCTCCATGCGGGAGACGCTGGAGCTGGGCCTGACCATCGACGAACGGCTGGCGGACGGCTATTACTATTCCAAGTCCGTCCGGCTGCTGGAATATCTGCTGACACACCCTGAAGAGCTGGAGAAGCCGATCTCCGAGGAGGTACAATATGAGTGAAGTAAAGACCCCATGGAAGGACTACATGGGTGACGTTCCCATGCACCTGGACTACTTCCAGGGCAGTATGTTCGAGGCCGTGGAGCGCATGGCGGATATGTATCCCAACAGCATCGCCTTCGATTTCATGGGCAAGTCCACCACCTACAGAAAGATGGTGCAGGAGATCGAGCGCTGCGCCAAGAGTCTGAAAACGCTGGGCGTCCGCCCCGGCGACAGGGTCACCATCGCCATGCCCAACTGTCCCCAGGCCATCTATATGTTCTACGCCGTCAATCTGGTGGGCGGCATCGCCAACATGATCCACCCCCTGTCGGCGGAGAAGGAGATCGAGTTCTACCTCAACGCCTCCGAGTCCACCACCGCCATCACGCTGGATCAGTTTTACGACAAGTTCGAGCATATCCGTCAGAACACCAAAATCATCAACATCATCATCGCCTCGGTGAAGGACGCCCTCTCCCGCACCATCCGCGCCGGCTATATGCTCACCGAGGGACGCAAGATCCAGAAGATCCCCGAGGATGCGCCTGTCATCCGCTGGAAGGAATTCATGGATATGTCCCGGTACTGCTTCTACAAGAACTACCGGGTGGAGCGGAGCTTCGACGATCCCGCCGTTATCCTGTACTCCGGCGGCACCACCGGCACCACCAAGGGCATCGTCCTGACCAACGGCAACTTCAACGCCCTGGGTCAGCAGATCGTCGCCACCAACCCCATGTTCCGCCCCGGCGACAGGATGCTGGCGGCCATGCCCCTGTTCCACGGCTTCGGTCTGGGCGTCTGCGTCCATTCCATGCTCTCGCAGGGCGGGCGCTGCATCCTCATCCCCCGCTTCACCGCCAAGAGCTACGCCAAGCAGATCGTCAAGTACCGCTGCAACTTCATCGCCGGTGTCCCCACACTGTACGAGGCGCTGCTGCGCCTGCCCAGCATGGACAACGCCGACCTGAGCAGCCTCAAGGGCGTGTTCTCCGGCGGCGACAGCCTTTCCATCGAGCTGAAAAAGAAGTTCGACAAGTTCCTCTACGACCACCACGCCGTCATTCAGGTGCGGGAGGGCTACGGCACAACGGAGACGGTGACGGCCTGCTGCCTGACCCCCACCAACATCTACAAGGAAGGCTCTATCGGCCTGCCCTTCCCCGACACGTTCATCAAGATCGTCAGGCCCGACACCGACGAGGAGCTGCCCTACGGCGAGGAGGGCGAGATCCTGCTGGCAGGCCCGACGGTGATGAAGGAGTACATGAATAACCCCGAGGAGACGGCCAAAACGCTGCGTAAGCACGACGACGGCCTGACCTGGGTCTACACCGGCGACCTGGGCAGCATGGACGAGCAGGGCTTCATCTACTTCAAGGGCCGCGCCAAGCGCATGATCATCACCTCCGGCTACAACGTCTACCCCGGTCAGCTGGAGAACATTCTGGACGCCCACGAGAAGGTGCAGATGAGCTGCATCATCGGCGTGCCCGATCCCTACAAGATGCAGAAGGTCAAGGCCTTCGTCATGCTCAAGCCCGGTGTTCCCGCCGACGACGCTACCCGGCAGGAGCTGCTGGACTACTGCCGCAAGCACGTGGCCAAGTACGCCATGCCCTACGACATCGAGTTCCGGGACGAGCTGCCCAAGACGCTGGTGGGCAAGGTGGCCTACCGCGTGTTAGAGGACGAGGAGAAGGCTAAGCAGGCCGCTGCCGCCCAGGAGCAGGCATAACGGCCCTATCATACAGACATAAAGGAGGCGGACGACTATGGACGCGGAGCTGAAGCGCCACTATACCCTCATCGTAGATTTTTTGGGCCATATCCTCGGCCCGGACTACGAGATCGCCCTTCACGAGCTGAAGGACGACTCCAACGAGATCATCGCCATCGCCAACGGCGAGCTGACGGGCCGCCACCTCGGCTCGCCCCTCAGCAACAAAATGCTGGAGTACGTGGCAGGCAGCCTGTACGAGACCCAAAACTACGTGCTGAACTTCGAGTCTGTGTCCGCCACCGGCAAGACCATGTGCTGCAACTCCATGTTCATCAAGGGCCGCGCCGGCGAGCTGTCCGGCCTGCTGTGCGTCAATTTCGACGCCAGCCGCTACGAGGAGCTGTCCCGCCGCGTCATGGAGCTGTGCGGCGGCGGTATGAAGCGGGGCGTACCCAGCGGCACGCGGCTCATCGCCGACAGCAACGACCCGGTGGAGACGCCGGTGCGCAGCGGCTATCCGACGTCCATCGCCGGCGCGACCGCCAGCATCGTCTCCCAGGTGGTGGCCAACTATCCGGTGGAAGTGGACCGGCTGACCCAGGATGAGAAGATGGAGATCATGGACATCCTGAACCGCAAGGGCGTGTTTTTGCTGAAGGGCTCTGTCAGCCACGTGGCCCAGACGCTCCACAGCTCCGAGGCCAGCATCTACCGCTACTTAGGCAAGCTGAACAACAAGTGAACGAAAAAGAACCGCCTCCGGCGGTTCTTTTTTGTGTCCTTATTCGTCGATCTGCCCCCGGGCGTGCATCACGTCCTCCGGCAGCAGCGTCATCAGGTCCTCCCGGGTGACGCTCTCCATCTTGGCCAGCCGGTTGTTCTGTGCCACCAGGATATGCTCAAAGATATTCCGCACGCCCCGTGCGTTGCCGAAGCCGTCGCCATCGGCGCTCTCCTCGGCGATGTAGTCCCGCACCAGCGGCTCGGCCTCCGGGGACAGGGTGTAGCCCTTGCCGCAGCGCATCTTGAAGATGGCCATCAGCTCGTCCAGCGAGTAGTCCTCGAACAGCAGGAAGCGGTTGAACCGGCTCTCCAGTCCCGGGTTGGAGTGGATGAACTTGTCCATCAGGTCGGTGTAGCCCGCCACGATCACCACAAGGTCGTCCCGGTGGTCCTCCATGGCCTTCAGCAGCGTGTCGATGGCCTCCTGGCCGAAGTCATTCTCCGACTTGCCGTTGAGGGCGTAGGCCTCGTCCACGAACAGCACGCCGCCCATGGCCTTCTCAATGACCTTTTGGGTCTTCAGGGCCGTCTGCCCCACATACCCGGCCACCAGGCCGCTGCGGTCCACCTCCACCAGCTGCCCCTTGGAGAGAATGCCCAGGCTGCGGTAGATGCGGGCCATCATCCGGGCCATCATGGTCTTGCCCGTGCCGGGGTTGCCGGTGAACACCATGTGCAGGGACATATCGGTGGTGGGCAGGTCGTGCTCCCGGCGCAGCTTGTAGACCTGCACCATGTTGATGAGGTTGTGGACCTCCTCCTTCACCGCGCCCAGCCCGATATAGCTGTCCAGCTCCGCCATCAGGTCCTCCATCTTCTCCGGCGGCGGCAGCTCCTCCTCGGCGGGCTTTCCGTCGCCGGGCTTGGCCGTGGCGGTGGGGGGCGTGTTCTTCTTTTCCTCGCCCTTGCCGGGTGCGGCAGAGGCGGCGGGGGTCACAGGCTCTTTTCCCACGTTTTCAAAGGGCGTGCCCCAAAAGTCGCTGTTCATCCGCTTCATGCTGTTTTCCGTCATGGAGCGGATCACGTCCAGCTGCTGCAAAATGATCTGATCCTTCTTGTCCATACCAAAACCACCCTCTCATCGAAATCGGATATGCGCCGTGGCCCGCAGCAGCAGCGCCGTCACGAACCCAGTCAGCGTCCCGGTAAACAGGGACAACGCCAGCAAAAACGGCAGATAGCCCAGCACCATGGTGCTGCCCAAGGTGATCACCGCCGCCGCCATCTGTCCTATGTTATGGGCCGCCGCGCCGCCGATGGACACGCCGTACACCGACAGCCTCCGCCAGCGCCGCAGCAGGATCATCACACCCATAGCGCACAGGCCGCCCAGCGTGCTGAACAGCAGCGCCGACACGTTCCCGGCGAACAGTCCGCCCAGCGCGCAGCGCACCAGCAGGATGGCCAGCGCCTCCGGCGCGCCCAGCCGGTACAGGGCGAACACCGTCACGATGTTGGCCAGTCCCAGCTTTACCCCCGGCACGGGCACAACGGCCGTCACCGGGAACAGGTTCTCCAGCGTGCTCAGGCCCAGTGCCAGCGCCGCCAGCACGGCGCATAGCGCCATGTTCTTCGTCGTCCACTTCACGGCCTCACCCCACGATCACATCCGGCGCACCGGCGGCGGGCGTACCCTCCAGGTACACCACCACCTGGGCCGGCAGGCATACGATGGACTGTCCTGCCCGGTGGATATGTCCCGTGTGGACGCAGTCCTGGGTGGGGCAATCGCTGTCGGACACGTATGCGCCGTCACCGCCGACGCGGACGGTGAGGTGGTACGTGCCGTCGTCCAGCTCGATCGCCTGCTCTTTATCAAGGCCCGACACCGCCACGCGGCGCACCACCTGACCGTGCTGGGTGATGACGGCGGTCAGCTGGCCGCTTTGAGTCCTGGGCAGGTAGAACAGCAGCGCCGTCGCCGCCGCTAAAAGCGCCACCGCCAGCGCCACCAGCGCGTCACGGCGGTTGAATTTTGTCTCAGTCTGCCAGCTGCTCACAGACATAGCTTACGCCCTCCGCTTCATGGAACACCGAGGCAAGGCCGGGGGTGTAGACCACCCGTCCGTCCGTTGTCACCAGCACCATGTCAAAGTCCCTGTGTGCGCGCCAAAAGTCCACCGCGTCGTGCTCGCCCATGACGTACAGCGCCGTGGAGTAGGCGTCCGCCCGGGTCCCGGCCAGCGCATCGCCGCCGCGGGGCAGGATAACGGACGCGCTGAGCAGGTCGCCCTGCACGGGATACCCGGTCTTGGGGTCGAGGATGTGCTGATACACCGTGCCGTCCGGCGCGGTGAAATACCGCTGGTAGCCGCCGGAGGTGACCACAAAGTGGTCCGTCAGCGACAGGATGCACACATAGTCGTCCTTTCCTTTAGGGTCTTGAATGGCCACGTTCCATGCATCGCGGCCCGACTGGCTGTATACATACACGTTGCCGCCCAGATTGGCGCAGGCGCGCTCCGTGCCGCCGTTGGTGAGAAGCTCCGCCGCCCTGTCGGAGGCGTACCCCTTGGCGATGCCGCCCAGGTCGACGGCGCAGTCCTCGTCCAGCGTGGCCTCCCGCCCGTCCAGGTGGATGTGCTCACTGCCCACCAGCGGCAGCAGCGCGTCGATCTCCGCCTGTGACGGCACTTGTGGGTCGTCGGACGTGATGCCCCACAGCGCCACCAGCGGCGCGATGGTCACATCGAACGCGCCGCCCGTTTCCCCGCTGTACGTCAGCGCCGCCGCCAGCAGCGATGATGTATCCTCGTCCAGCACGGCACTGCCCTCGGTGTTCAGGCGGCTGACGCTGCTGGTGTCAATGGTGCGGCTCAGGGCGTTCTCCAATCGGCTGATCTCCCGGGATACCGACTTTACCGCTTCCTCGGTGTCGCCGCCCTCGGCGGTGATGACCATGTAGGTGTTCATGGCGAACAGATCCAGCCGGGACTCCTGCGTCCCGCCGCAGCCGCACAGCGACAGCGCCAGCAGGACAGCCAGCAGCAGACAGGCAAACCTTCTCATAGCTCCCGCCGCCCTTCCAGCGCCCGCATCAGCGTGGCGTCGTCGGCAAATTCCAAATGGCCGCCCACGGGGATGCCGTAGGCCAGCCGCGTCACCTTTGTGCCGAAGGGCTTCAAAAGCCGGGCCAGATACAGCGCCGTGGCCTCGCCCTCCGTGTCCGGGTTGGTGGCCATGATGACCTCCCTGATGCCGCCCTGGGCCACCCGGTCCAGCAGCGACCTGATGTGCAGGTCGTCCGGCCCGACGTGGTTCATGGGCGACAGCACGCCGTGCAGCACATGATACCGCCCACGATACTCCCGGCTGCGCTCGATGGCGATCACGTCCCGGGGATCGGCTACCACGCAGATGGTGGCCTCATCCCGCTTCCCATCGGCGCAGATGGGGCACAGCCCCCCGGCGGTCAGGTTCTGACACACGGGGCACAGCGTCACACTGCGCTTGGCCTCGGTGATGGCGTCGGCAAATTCCTGAGCCTCCTGCTCCGGCAGGCTCAGCACATGAAATGCCAGCCGCTGGGCGGACTTATAGCCCACGCCCGGCAGCTTGGCGAACTGCTCCACTAATTTTTCCAGCGGTGCGGGAAAATACTCCATACGTCTTTATCCTCTCAGCTCAGCGATACGGGCGGGAATGTCCTCCGCCTTATATACGGCGCTGCCCGCCACCAGTACGTTTGCCCCGGCGGCGATGCACAGCTTACAGGTCTGCCCGTCCACGCCGCCGTCCACCTCCAGCTCGCAGGCGGGGTTCATGGCGTCGATATAGCCCCGGATGGTCTGCACCTTGGGCATCATGTCCGCCATGAACTTCTGCCCGCCGAACCCCGGCTCAACGGTCATCACCAAAATCAGCTCTACCTCGTCGATGAAGGGCAGCACGGCGCTGGCGGGGGTCCTGGGCTTCACCACCACGCCGGCCCTCCTGCCCTTGGCGTGGATATTGCGGATGGCCGCATGAATATTCTCCTCTGTGTCCGCCTCCACGTGACACGTCACGATGTCCGCGCCCGCGTCGCAGAACTGGTCCACGTACCGCACCGGGCGGTCGATCATCAGATGCACGTCCAGCGGCAGGGCCGTGGTGGGTCTGATGCACTTCACCACCGGGATGCCGATGGAGATATTCGGCACGAACAGCCCGTCCATCACGTCCACATGGACGTAGTCGGCGCTGGCGATCTTCTCAATGTCCCGGCCCAGATAGGCGAAATCGGCGGACAGAATAGAGGGTGCGATCTTGATCATGGAGGTCTTCCTTTCCTGGCTGCACCGGCACGGCGCAGCGCTCATAGAATGATAACGGCAGGGGAGAGGGGCGCGGCAGCATATACCGGCAGCCCGCGTTCCGTCTACACTGCGCCGCCTCTCGCCTGTCAAAACGGCGGCAGCACTATATCTGAGATATTATACCAAACTCCGCGGCCTATTGCAACAGCGGGGTGAGGCGGTGAAATTTTGTCCATTTTGTGAATTTTCCGCAAAAGCCCTTTACCTTTTCTGACTTTTCCTGTAAAATATCTTGTTAGTGTTAGAGTAATTTCCGGGAAGCGGGGCTTTGTTTTTATGAACTTCTTCCAACGCATCGGCAACGCGCTGTCGCGCTTCATGTATGGCCGCAACGGCGTGGATCGCCTCTGCCTGACCATGATCTGGGCGGCGCTGCTGCTGGACATCATCAACATATTCTTGCGGGACAAGCAGCCTGCGGCATACAGCATTGTGGGCTTCGTGTCCACCGTTATCGTGTTCCTGGCGCTGTACCGTATGTTTTCCCGCAATCTGGAAAAGCGCCGGGCGGAAAACGCCCGCTTTATGGCGAAGGTCTGGTATCCCATCAGCCGCCGCATCGCCGGAAACCAGCAGCAGCGGATGGATAAGAACCATCGCTACTTTACCTGCCCCCAGTGCGGCGCGGTGTGCCGTGTGCCGAAGGGGAAGGGCCGCATCGTTATCACCTGCCCCCGCTGCGGCAACGAGATACACAGGAAAAGCTGAAAAAGGGCCGCCGTCGGCGGCCCTGATTTTTGCGGAGCAAAAATCAGCAGCACCAAAAGAGAGCCACCCTTTGGGTGGCTCTCTTTTGGTGCCTCGTCGGGGATTCGAACCCCGGACACCCTGCTTAAAAGGCAGGTGCTCTACCTACTGAGCTAACGAAGCGTATGCAGTTATATCAAAGGGGCTGGCCCTATACTGTACTGGCAGGGATGGCTGGACTCGAACCAGCGGATGAGGGAGTCAAAGTCCCTTGCCTTACCACTTGGCGACACCCCTGTGTGGAAAAGCGAATGAGGGATCGGGACACTCCCGATCCCTCATCGTTGTGTGGGGTGGGTAAAGGGACTCGAACCCTCGACACCCGGAACCACAATCCGGTGCTCTAACCAACTGAGCTACACCC
>USGS01000054.1 GCA_900554275.1 uncultured Eubacteriales bacterium | reverse complement strand
AATCACTCGAAAATACATCGCTGGCAGGTGCGAGCAGTTTTGTCGGAGCAGAAATGTGTCCAGACAAGAAAAGACCCACAGGTAATACTTGCCGTATTGCCAAGGGGCTTGACGCAGTATGGGCGCATTTCTGCCCGTCAAAACCGTATTTGCTCTTGTCAATCGATGGTATATTGTAAGGAGTACCGCTCATGAAAAGAGTTCTGATCCTGTCCAACGAGGAGAGCGCCGAAAGTCCCGGTCTGATCACCGATGCGGTGCGCTATGGATTGCCCCAGGGGCTGTGCAACATTCCCAACCTGCAGAGTGTCGTGAGGAGTCTGGGGGCATACGAGGTGGTCGTCCTCTATCACAAGCAGATCGGTGAGGTCGGCCGGCTTGCCCCGGACGCAGTCCTTCTGTCCGGCATTTTCACAGACAGGGCGCTGCCCTATGACACGGTGCTGCGCGAGTACGAGGGAGTCATCTCCTGGCTTCGCACGGCGGACGTTCCCACCTTCGGCATCTGTCTCGGCCTGCAGCTGATCTGCGCCGCCTTCGGCGTGGGCATCCGGAGACTTCCCGGGGAGGGCGAATTCGGCTTCAAGCCGCTGTACCGGCAGACAGCCCATCCCCTGCTGGAGGGCGTCGCAGAGCCGCTGCACTGTCTGGAGCTGCACCGGTGCGAAATAGACCACGTGCCGGAGGGCTTTTCCCTGCTGCTCAGCTCGGACCTGTGCCGCGGCCAGATGATCGCTCACGCATCCCGTCCCCTGTTCGGCACGCAGTTTCATCCGGAATTGACTGACGGGTATCATCGTGATGGCATCCAGTTACTGGAAAACTTTCTGCGGCTGTACTGACGGATAACACCGGCGGCCCGCATTTTCGCTGCCGCGAAGGCCGTTATATCACATGTACTGATTGCTGACAGTACAAATAATAATGGCCAAACATAATTTTTGTGTAAATCGCAAAATTTTTTTTAGATATTTCGTGACTCTGTATCTTGAAATTGTCGAAATCAGTCGGTATAATGTCGCTATGGTGCAGCTGGATATGGCTATATGAACAAGACCGTATACCTCGCACAAATTCAAAGCAGGAAAACACACATGAAAAAGTTTCTGGCACTGCTTCTTGCGTTGGTCATGGCTCTGAGCTTGGTGGCCTGCGGCAAGAAGGACGATGACTCCAAGAAGGACGACAACAGCACCAACGATATGGCCGGCAGCGTGGCCATGGTTCTGCCCGGTCTGGTGACCGACAAGGCTTTCAATCAGTTCACCTATGAGGGTATGATGAAGGCCGCTCAGGAAAAGGGCATTAAGACTGCCTACAAGGAGAACGTTGCTCAGGATGAGCAGGTCGAGGTTCTGCGTCAGTTTGCTCAGGCCGGCTATGAGATCGTCATCGGCCAGGGCGGCCAGTTCGGCGATGCCGTGGCCACCGTTGCCAAGGAGTTCCCCGACACCAAGTTCGTGTTCTCCGTCGGTACGGATACCTATGGTCTGCCCAACATGACCGCTGCTACCATCGACTACGGTCACGCTGGTTTCGTGGCTGGCGTTCTGGCTGCCATGTATACCAAGAGCAACAAGGTCGCTTTCATTCTGGGCGAGTACTATGAGACTCACCGTGCTATGTACAGAGGCATCGTTGCCGGTCTGCAGCAGATCAACCCCGACATCGAGGTCGTTGAGGTCCTGACCGGCGACTGGGCTGATACCGTTAAGGCCCGCGAGTGCGCTCTGTCCGCTATCTCCTCCGGCTGTGACGTTCTGATCCCCTGCCTGGATGCTGCCGGCGCCGGTGTGGCTGCCGCTGCTCAGGACTCTGAGGGCGTCGTGGTCGTCGGTACTGTGGCTGACTACGCTGTTGACTACAGTGCTCCTGATGTCACCGCCGCTTCCGCCGTGTTCGCTTGGGATGCTCTGGGCTATGCCGAGGCTCTGGGTGACATCTGCGATGGTCAGGCTCACGTCATCGGTGTGGCTGACGGCGGCGTCAAGGCTGTCATCAACACCACTCTGACTGAGGAGCAGCAGGCTGCTTATGATGCCGCCATCAATGGTCTGGCTAACGGCAGCATCACCTTCTGATCGTATTTTGATCGTTTAAGAAATTCATAAAAGAATGTCCGTAAGGATCATAGGATTCTATGAATCCTTACGGACATTCCTTAATATCGCTGAGGGAGGTATTCCTTTGGACAATTCCAATTACGCCCTGCAAATGCAAGATATAACCGTGGAATTTCCCGGTGTTCTTGCCAACAATCACGTGAGCATCGATTGCAAAAAAGGCGAAGTCCTGGGCCTTCTCGGAGAGAACGGCGCAGGCAAGACGACGTTGATGAACGTCCTTTACGGTCTGTATGAGCCTACCACAGGCAAAGTCTTTTTGGATGGCAAGGAAGTACATATCACTTCCCCTCTGGAAGCCATTAAAAACGGTATTGGCATGGTGCACCAGCACTTTAAACTGGTGGATACGCTTTCTGTTATCGAGAATGTAATTCTCGGTATTAAAGATGATAAACAGCGACTGGACCTTGAGTCCGCTAAGAAGCGGCTGCTGGAGCTCTGCGAGGAGTATGAGCTGTATGTTGATCCCGATGAGGTGGTCTGGAGACTGCCCGTTGGTAAGCAGCAGTGGGTCGAGATCCTCAAGGCTCTCTACCGCGACTGCAAGCTGCTGATCCTGGACGAGCCTACCGCCGTCCTTACTCCGTCCGAGAGTGACCAGCTCTGCAAGGCGATCCACAAGATCACCGAGTCCGGGCGTGCGGTCATTTTCATCAGCCACAAGCTGCGCGAGGTGATCGAGATCACGGATCGCGTTACCGTTCTGCGTGACGGCAACTACATCGGCACGGTGGACACCAAGGATGCCACCCAGGTGACCCTGGCTGAGATGATGGTGGGCCGCCCCGTCACCATTGAGCGCAAGGCGCGCCCTGTTCTCGAAAAGAAAGAGCCCGTTCTGGTGATGAAGGATGTCAATGCCAACGACGACCGCGGCATCCAGGCGCTGAAGAACTTCAACCTCACCGTTCATTCCGGTGAGATCGTCGGTGTGGCCGGCGTGGACGGCAACGGACAGCGGGAGCTGGCGGAGTGCATCGTGGGCCTTCGCAAGCCCACCTCCGGTACCGTCACCATTAAGGACAAGCTCGTGACCAAGGTCATCGCCGACCCCTCTTTCGTGGGCTTTATCCCGGAGGACCGTCAGAAGACCGGTCTGGTGATGGATTTCAGCATCGCTGACAACATGATCATCAAGGACTATACCAACGAGCCCTTTGCCAAGAACGGTGTTCTGAACTACAAGAATATCAAGTCCAGCGCCCGCGAGCTTATCAAAAAATACAACGTCAAGACGCCCAACGAGGATGTCCGCGTGCGCAACCTCTCCGGCGGCAACCAGCAGAAGGTGGTCATCGCCCGCGAGCTGGACCCCGAGCCCGTTCTCGACATCGCGGCGCACCCCACCCGCGGTCTGGACCTGGGCGCAGTGGTCAACGTCCACGACATTCTTCTCAAGGAACGCAACCGCGGCGCAGCTGTGCTGTTCATCAGCGCCGAGCTGCAGGAGGTCATGGCGCTCAGCGATCGTATCATCGTGCTTTACAGCGGTCAGATTATGGGCGATCTGGACGGCGAAACCGCGGACCAGAATGTGATCGGTCAGATGATGCTGGGTCAGAATGTTGAGGTGAAAGAATGAATATGAAAAAGGGAAAAACCATTCGTATTCCGCTTCTCGGCGACATGGTCGTATCGCTCTACCGCACCCTCATCGGCATTGCGTTGGGTCTGGTGGCCAGCGGCATTCTGATCGCCATCTCCGGTGTCAACCCCTTCACGGCGTATGGCGCTCTGATCAAGGGTGCTTTCGGCAGCAAGTACGCTATCAGTAACGTGCTGGTACGTTCCTCCCCGCTGCTGCTGGGCGGCATCGGTGTGGCGCTGGGCATCAAGGCCGGCGTGTGGAACACCGGTATCGAGGGCTATATGTACCTGGGCGCTATCGGCGCTGCCATGTTCGGCGTCATGGATCTGGGTCTGTCCCCTATCGTACACATCCTTCTGTGTATGCTGGCTGCCATGTTCTTCGCAGGTGTGTGGGGTGCCATCCCCGGTTTCCTGAAGGCGTATATGAACGTCAACGAGGTCACCTGCACCATCATGATGAACTATATCGCCATCTATCTGACCAACTGGGTGGTCTCCAGCTTTGCCCATGTGGCGGACACCAGCGCGTTCTATCCCATGTCCAAATCCTTTGCAGAGACCACATCCCTGCCCATCCTGCTGCGCGGCTCCAGCCTGCACCCCGGTCCGTTTATCGGCATCGTGCTGTGCCTGCTGTTCCACTTCCTGCTGAACTACACCTCCTTCGGCTTCCGCACCAAGATGCTGGGCTCCAACCCCTTTGCCGCCCAGTATTCCGGCGTGAATGCCAAGCGTCAGATCATGATCGTCATCATCATCGGCGCTGTGATCGGCGGTCTGTCCGGCGCTATTGAGGTCCTGGGCCTGAAGCACCGCGTATACATGGAGTTCGTTACCGGCGTCGGCTACGAGAGCGTAGCCGTGGCCCTGCTGGCCGGCGGCAACCCCCTGGGCGTGATCATCTCCGCACTGTTCTTCGCCATTTTGAAGGCCGGCGGTGCGACCATGTCCATTGAAACAGGCGTTTCCTCCTCCATGAACTCCATCATCATTGCGCTGTGTATGCTGTTCGTTATCGGCGTAGGCGTTGCGGACGCCCGCAGAATGAAGAAGATCGTTGACACGGACAAGGACGATGCCGGTGAAGAGCCCGCCGCAGCGATTGAAACCGAAACAAAGGAGGAACAGTAATGGGTACTATTCTTGTTGATTGGCTTCAAGCTGCCCTGCGTTATGCAGCGCCTCTGCTGCTGGTCGCTGTGGGTGAAGTGTTCGCCGAGCGCAGCGGCGTGATCAATATGGGTGTCGAGGGCATTATGCTGGTCGGTGCCCTGGCCGGTGTTGCCGGTGCGTATTACCTCAAGAGCCTGGTCCTGGCCGTTCTGATCACCATCATCGTCGGTGCGCTCATGGGTCTGGTCGTCTCCTATCTTACAGTCTCCCGCCGCACGAACCAGGTGGTCACCGGTCTGATGATCAATATGCTGTGCCTGGGTGCGACAGATATGCTGTTTTCCATGATGTCAGAGACACGCACCAACCGCTGCGAGACTTTCCCCATCATTTTCCCGGAATTCATGCAGAATATCCCGGTGATCGGCAAGATCCTGTTCTGCCAGCCCATCAGCACCTGGATCGCGTTTGTCCTGCCCATATTTGCCGCGTACTTCATGTACAAGACCCGTTGGGGTCTGAATGTCCGCGCCGTGGGTGATAACCCCAAGGCTGCCGCTACTGCCGGTTTGGACGTTATCAAGATCAAGTATCAGACCGTGATCCTCAGCGGCATCTTCGCTGCCCTGGGCGGCTGCGCACTGACGCTGGCCGAGGTCGGTTACTTCTCCGCCGGCGGCATGGCCAATGGCCGCGGCTTCATCGTTATGGCGGCCTGCGTGGTCGGCGGCTGGGATCCCATCCGCACTTCTCTGGTCTGCCTGGCCTTCGGCGCTGCCGATGCGGCCCAGATCCGTATCCAAACACTGTCCAACTTCCCCTATCAGTTCCTGCAGATGTTCCCCTATGTGGTCACCGTCATCGCCCTGGCCATCATGGTCAAGCGCTCCCGTGTGCCCAAGACCTGGGGTGCTGCGTATGATCCCAAGGACGTCTGATAAGATCGGAAGCAGGGTGCTCTTATGAAAAAAATTCTGATCATCAATCCCAACAGCTCCCAGCAGATGACCGACGATATTCGTCATACCGTGTCCTATGCCCAAAGCGACCGTGTTTCCATTGACGTCGTCCGCATGGAGAAGAGTCCTTTCGTTCTGGAGTGCTTCAGCGACTATACGATGGCCGGTGCGCAGGTTATCAGCTATCTCAACGGGCTGAAGGGCCAGAGTCCCTTCCCCTATGATGGTGTGTTGCTGGCCTGCATGGGCGACCCGTGCCTGTACGGCGTAAAAGAAGCGTGCCCCGTACCCCTGGTGGGCATTGCCGAGGCGGGTATCGCCATGGCGACGCTCTGCGGTGCCAAGTTCTCCATTCTCGCCTCCTCTGCCAAGGCAAAGCCGATGATGGAGTCCATGGTCCAGCAGTACGGCATGAATGACCGCATGGCCTCTGTGGAAACGTTTGATCTCCCCATTGAGGACTTTATGAAGGACCGTGATCTCCTGTGCCGCAAGGTGAAGGAAACAGCGGACTCTGCGTCCGCCAAAGGTGCGGAGGTTCTTCTGCTGGGCTGTGCCGGCATGACCATGATCAGCGATGTGCTGGATGGTCTGACGGACATCCCCGCCATTGACCCCATCAAAGCCGGCGTCGAGTCTCTTTTGGCCATGCTGCGGGGCGGTTTCAAAATCTCCCGCGCCGGTCTGTACGCCTGAGCGCCGCAGAACGGTACAATTACATCCTACCGATCGGTATAAAAAACCGGAGAGGGCCGATCGCCGGCCCTCTCCTGTGCTGTTTTAAGAAAGGAAGTCCCATCGAATGAATAATATCTTGATTAAAAATGGCATGGTAGTCTCTCCGGACGGCGTGAAGAAGCAGGACGTCCTGCTCCGGGACGGCAAGGTCGCCGCCCTGGGCGATGCCGCGGCCTTTGCGGGCTGCGACGGTGCGGAGGTGGTAGACGCGGCGGGCTGCCACGTCTTCCCCGGTCTGATAGAGCCGCATATGCACATCAAAGCCCCTCTGGGCGGCATCACGGACATTATGGACTTTGACTCCGCCGCCAAATGCGCCGCTTTCGGCGGTATTACCACCTTTATGGATTTCTCCTCCACGCTGCCCGGTATGGCGCTGAAGGACGCCGTGCGTGACCGCCTGGAGGAAATGAAGGACAACGTTTTGGACTACTCCGTCCACTGCAAGGTGGTAAACCTGGTGAGCAAGGAGTCCATGACCGCTCTGATGGACGCCGAGATGGCGCTGCAGCAGGCCGCCCCGGCGGACAAGGCCGCCGCGCAGGCCAAGGTCGAGCGGGCCCAGGCCGTGGTGGACGGTGAGGTCCAGTCCCATTTGGACGAGATCCCCCAGATGATCGCCGACGGCATCCCCACCTTCAAGCTGTTCATGACCTATCGCAAGGCCAACGTGATGATCGACGACGTGTATATGCTGCAGGTCCTGGCCGCTGCCCGGGATGCAGGCGGCCGCTGCGGCTTCCACGCCGAGTGCAACGCCATCGCTGAGTACAACGAGGAGCTGTTCTGCCGGAACAACACCCTGCGCTGGGAGGATTTTCCCCGCTGCAAGCCCGCCGTGTGCGAGGAGGAGGCCGTGCGCCGTGTGCTCTACTATGCGGAGATGCTGAAAGCCCCCATCTACTTCTTCCACATCTCCACCAAGGGCGCTGTGGAGGCCATCCGCGAGGCCAAGAAGCGGGGTGTGGATGTTATCGCCGAGACCTGCTCCCACTATCTGACGCTGACCCAGGAGAAAAACGTGGGCGAGGACGGCATTCTCTATCTCATGAGCCCTCCGCTGCGCAGTCAGGAGGATCAGGACGCCCTGTGGGGGGGACTGGTCGATGGCACACTGAGTCTTGTCACCTCGGACAACTGCTCCTTCCCCCGCTGGATGAAGGAGGAGAGCCTGGACCGCGGCGCGGACGGCAAGGTGGTGCAGGACTTCACCAAGGTCATCAGCGGCGTGTCCGGCATTGAGGAGCGCTTCGGCCTGATGCTCCACGAGGTGGGTCGGCACAAGGGCTTTACGCTGGAGAAGGTGGCGGAGGTGCTGTGCGAGAACCCGGCCAAGGTTTTCGGCTGCTATCCCCGCAAGGGATGCCTGCAGGTGGGCAGCGATGCCGACGTGACGGTGGTAAACCTCAACGACAACAGCTACAAGCTGACGCTGGACAACCTGCACTACCCTGTGTACGGTCAGGACGGCGTGGGCAAGGCCGGTCTGGAATACGCTATCTACGGCGACCACGTGGCCGGCGGCCGAGTGGTACACACCATCCGCCGCGGTGAGTTCCTGGTCCGCGACGGCAAGTACCAGGGCGAGGACGGCGTTCCCGCCGCTTCCGCCGGTGTGAGATTAATCAGAAAGCTCCACTGAGAATACCAAATGACAGAAGGACCGCTTACGCGGTCCTTCTGTCATTTGGCATCCTTTAGAGGGCAGTTCCACAGGATCTCCTGTGCCGCCGCTTCGTAGGCGGGCAGGTCTTTGGCCTTGCGGATGGCTTTCAGCGGACGGTCGGTGCCCTCAAAGCTGCCGGAGAGATAGTTCCACAGCTCCCGCATCCGGTGCAGCACCGGCGTATCGCCGTTGAGGCGGGCTGTATACAGTGCCAGCAGGCGGTCATGGAACGCGGCCAGCTCCTGCCGGGAGGCAGGCCGGCCGCCCCGCGTCTGCCGCAGCAGGGATGGATCGGTCATCAGCCCACGGCCCGTCATCACCGCCGTCACCTGGGGATACTGACGGCAGAACATCCCTATATCCGAGGGGGTGAACAGGTCGCCGTTGTAGACCAGCGTGCCGGGGTAAGCCTCCAGCGCCCGGTCAAAGGCATCCCGGTGGACCGTACCCTTGTAGAACTCCTTCTGCACCCGTGGGTGGACGATCAGCTCCGAAATAGGGTACTTTCCGTACAGTGCCAGCAGGGCGTCCCACTCCGCCGGTTCGTTCTTGCCGATACGGGTCTTGACGGACACCCGCAGATCCGGCAGGCCCTCAAATATCTCGCCGAGGCAGCGGTCCAGCTCCTCCGGGTGGGCCAGCAGTCCCGCGCCCTTGTGCTTGGCTGTTACCGTCCCGGAGGGGCAGCCCAGGTTGAAGTTCACCTCCCGGTAGCCCCTTTCGTACAGCTCCCGGGCGGCCCAAAGGAAGTGGTCGCCCCGGTTGGTCAGCAGCTGGGGCACGGTGTCCGGTTCACCCTGTATCTCGTCCAGCTCCCTCTGCTGGAAGCGCAGGTTGGCGTTGGGCGACAGGAACGGGGTGAAGTATTTATCCGCATCGCCGAACAGCTCCCGGTGGGCCTGCCGCCACCAGCAGGTGGTCAGTCCCTCCATCGGTGCGGCGTACAGTTTTATGTCAACCATTCAGCAATTCCTCCAGTGTCACATTCCGCACCGGCTCGCAGGCATATTCCGCCAGCGCAGGGAATACCTCCGCCGCTTGCTCCGGCGCGGCCAGCAGGGCCAGCTTTTTCGCCCGGGGCAGCGTCTTGAAGGCGTACTCCAGCCGGGCCGCCGCCGCTTTGTCATCACAGCGCCACAGGCCCGCCAGCGCCCGGGGCGGGTGGGATCGGGTATACTTTGCGCCCTTTCCGGCGGCGTGCAGCGTCATGCGGCGGCGCAGGTCGTTGGTCATCCCGGCGTACAGACTGCCGTCCTGACATTCCAGCACATAGACATAGTACAACAGCGCCGCCTCCTTTCTTTTCCCATCATACCCGATATTTCTTGCATTGGCAACCTCTGTATGATAAGATATTGGTTTGGAAAGTGAGGGAGTGTCTATGACCCTTTTTGACTACTATCTGCAATACATGACCGAGCTGTGGGAGGGCAAGCGCCCTGCACCGGAGGGCATCACCCTGCCGGAGGGCGGCGACGAAAGCGCCCGCATTCAGGCCCTGGGCCAGCAGCTGCAGGCCATGGGCATGGCCCATTTCGTCCGGGCCTGCGCCACCCAGGACGGCACGGAGCTGCCGGAGGAGCTGTTCAAGGAAAGCGGCGATTTGGGCGGCTTTGAGGCGTTTCTCCGGAATGTGGACGATGGAGCGGGTGCGCCCGAACCTGAGATTGCACCCGAACCGGACCGGGATGCGGACAAGCACGCCTTTGAGGTGCTGCTGGACTGCATCGCCATGGACGACGGGCTGGTACAATATCTGATCGACGTGCTGAAGCGGATGGATCGCAAGGAGTTCTTCAAGCTCAGTCAGATCACCACCAAATTAGACCTCGACCCGGAGGAGTTCCTCTACTGGCTGGGCCACCGCGAGGACTACGCCGGCGAGGAGGAACAGGGCTGCGCCGCCTTGATGGACGCCGCGCTGCTGCGCTTGGCGGAGGAAAAGCGTCTGGACGTGGTGGCGGCCCTGCTCAGCGGCGACCGGAAGACCTTCGAGGCCCTGCGCTGCGAAGCGCCGGAGCTGGTACACGTCCCCGCCGCCACCTTCGAGTGGTATGAGAAGAACTATCTGGACCGGGACTACCCTATCCGGATCATCATGCGCCTGAACGGCGTACAATTCCCCGACTGAGGTATACGCTATGAACGAACGATACACCGCCCTGGGCGTCAGCGACAAGGTGCTGGCGTTCAGTGAGGCTATTTTAGCGGGACTGAAGGACCGCTTTGCTGACATCGATGGTATCGCCGAGGCCAACCAGCTGAAGGTCATCGCCGCCATGCAGAAGAACCGCGTGGCCGCCAACCACTTTAACCTGTCCACCGGCTACGGCTACGACGACGAGGGCCGGGATACCCTGGAACGGGTCTACGCCGACTGCTTCGGCGCGGAGGCAGCCCTGGTGCGGCCGCAGATCACCTGCGGCACCCACGCGCTGGCGCTGGCGCTGGGGGCGAACCTGCTGCCCGGTGACGAGCTGCTCAGTCCTGTAGGCGCACCCTACGACACGCTGGAGGAGGTCATCGGCATCCGCCCCTCCGTGGGTTCGCTGAAGGAGTACGGCGTCACCTACCGGCAGGCTGACCTGCTGCCCGACGGCAGCTTCGACTACGACGCCATCCGCGATGCCATCTATGAAAAGACGAAGCTCATCACCATCCAGCGCTCCAAGGGCTACGCCACCCGCCCCTCCTTCTCCGTGGCGCAGATCGGGGAAGTAATCGCCTTCTGCAAATCTGTCAAGCCGGATGTGAAGGTGATGGTGGACAACTGCTACGGTGAATTTGTGGAGACGCTGGAGCCCTCGGACCTGGGCGCCGACATGGTAGTAGGCAGCCTGATCAAAAACCCCGGCGGCGGTCTGGCCCCCATCGGCGGCTACATCTGCGGTACCAAGGAGTGCGTGGAGCGGTGCGCCTATCGCCTCTCCGCCCCCGGTCTGGGCCAGGAAGTGGGCGCCAACCTGGGACTGATGCCCGCTTTCTACCAAGGCCTGTTCCTCTCCCCCACGGTGGTCTCCGGCGCTCTGAAGGGTGCCATCTTCGCCGCCAACATCTACGAGAAATTGGGCTTTTCCTGCGTGCCCTCCGCCGCGGAGGACCGCCACGACATCAGCCCGGCAGTGACCCTGGGCAGGCGCGAGGCCATGGTGGCCTTCTGCAAGGGTATCCAGGCCGCTGCGCCGGTGGACAGCTATGTGACCCCGGAGCCCTGGGCCATGCCCGGCTACGACAGCGACGTCATCATGGCCGCCGGTGCCTTCGTCCAGGGCAGCTCCATTGAGCTCTCCGCCGATGGCCCCATCCGCCCGCCCTACGCGGTCTATTTCCAGGGCGGTCTGACCTGGTATCACGCAAAGCTGGGCATCCTGATGAGCCTGCAGAAGCTGGTGGAGGCCGGGATCGTCCACCTGCCCGCTTAAATTATTTTATTTTCATTTTGTGTTAGGAGAAATACGTAATATGTGGTTTTGGCTCTCTCTTATCGCGCTGCTCTGCTGGAGCGGCTCCGACCTCTTTTCCAAGATCGGCTGCCGGGACCCCCGGGACAAATTCAGCCCCCTGAAGATGGTCATCGCCGTCGGTTTGGTCATGGGACTCCACGCCGCCTATGAGATCTTTGTTGGCGGCACGGAGATCAACCTCTCCATCCTTCTGACCTACCTGCCGGTCTCCCTACTGT
>USGS01000053.1 GCA_900554275.1 uncultured Eubacteriales bacterium | reverse complement strand
ATGCGCTCCCGTCTGGTGCTTTTCGTTTCGTTCGTTGTTTAATTTACAAGGTACACGTCCCATAACCGCGGAACAGTCATTATTCTACCACATGCCTTCCATCTTGTCAACTACTAATTTCACTATTTTGTGATTTTTTTGTATTCAGGATGGTCGCCATCATGGTGTGCCGCTCATCGACAGCTTTGATAGACTACCATACGGAGCGCCCTTTGTCAACGCTTTTCGGCAGTTTCTTCCATCTTTCATGGTAGCGTCGCTTTCATAAGCTGTGCTGAACGTTTATACGATCTGATACAGCTGGCGCAGATCGGTGATGCGGTGGTCGATACGCAGGTCTGCCGGGGCGGGGCTGTTCTTCGGATCGTACCAGCAGCAAGGCAGCCCGTAATTGTTCGCACCGCGGATGTCGCTGGACAGGCTGTCGCCGATGACGATGCAGTTCTCCTTGGTGATACCGTCGATGCAGGCGAACACATAATCAAAATATGCCGGGGCAGGCTTGGCGGCGCCGGCCTCCTCGCTGATAAAGGCGTCGGTGATATAGGGCCGGACGGCGCTGCGGGCCAGACGGCTGCGCTGCACCGAGGCCACGGCGTTGGTGACCAGATACAGCTTGTGGCTGCGGCTCAGTTCCCGGCAGACCTCCTCCGCGTGGGGCAGCAGGAACGACTGCCTCCCCAATGTATGGAGGTGCAGCTCGTTGCAGGCAGCCGGGTCTCGGTCCACGCCCAGTGCGGCAAAGAAATTGCGGAAGCGCTGGACCACCAGAAAATCCTTGGTACACTCGCCCCGGTCAAAGGCAGCCCACATGGCGTTGTTGCAGCGCTCATACAGGGCGAACACTTCGTCGTCATCCGGCAGGTCAAAGGCGGCGCAGACGGCATCAAAGGCCGCCCGGTTGCTGCGGTCAAAGTCGAACAGGGTGTTGTCGGCGTCGAACAGTAAGTAGGGGTATCTCATACGGTATAGACTCCTATGTCACAGAAAGACTTCATTCTTCGCGGGACGGGCGTAAACCTCCTCCAACTCGGACTTGTGGTAGAGGTAGCCGGGATCGTCAAAATACTTCGCCCCGGTGGGACAGCCCTTGACACAGGCACAGCATTTGATGCACACGCCGTTTACCTGCGACACGTCCGTTGGATCGATGCTGCCCATGGGGCAGTGTGCGGCGCACCAGCCGCAGCCGCCGCAGAGCGCCATGTCCGTTTTCGGCTTGACCTTCAGAATATTGATAGGGTTTCCGTGGCGGTCGCGGGGCGTATAGTAGGGTCTGATGGGGTCGCAGCCGCCTACGGTGACGGCAGCGGTATTCCCTGCCCGCAGCTTAGCGGCCAGCCTATCGGCAAACGCATCCATTTCCGCCTGGTCCGCCTCGTTGGGACGGCCCGCACCCAGTGTGCGGGAGAAGCTGTGCTCGCCCACGAACGCCCCGCCGCCGACACAGGTAAAGCCACCCGCCGTCAGCAGCTGGGACAGCTCCATCAGCGCGTCGTCGTAATTGCGGTTGCCAAACAGCGCCACCGGTACGGCCAGCGCACCGCTGCCGCGGACCATATCCCGCAGATAGGGCATCAGCAGATTAGGCACACGACCCGCATAGGTGGGGCAGCCCACCACCGCCAGCTCACCGGCGGGGATGGTCAGCGCCTGCTGCCGGGCGGCAGGCAGGGTGTAATCGTATTCCTCATAGGCCGCGCCCAGCGCGTCCGCCAGCCGGCGGGCGATGCGGGTGACGGTTTTTTTCGTCGTTCCCGTGGCGCTGAACCAGACGGCGTGTATTCTGACAGGCAGCATAGTGTTTCCTCCGTTCAGATCTCGAAGTCCTCGGACTTCAGCTTGTCCGTATCCAGCTTGACGGGCCGGGGCGGCACGCGGCGCAGGGGGTCGTAGACGAACGCGCCGCAGTGGAACTCCGGCGCGACGATGCCCCGTTTGACACAGGCGACCTTATCGTCGCTGATGCGGCTGCCCCGGGCGCAGTAAGCGCAGCGGGGGTCGATGTCCTTGCGAAACAGCATGGCTGTCACCTCACAGTGTATAGAGCTGCACCGCGCCGTCCTGGGCGGTGGCGCTGATCTGGGTGATGGGATGCTCGAAATTGTCGATGATACGGGAGGCCATGGGGTCCTCCAGCTCCTTCTGGATCAGGCGGCGCAGGTTGCGCGCGCCGTAGGTCAGGGAGTAGGACTTCTCCACCAGATAGTCCACCAGCGCGTCATCGTAGCGGAAGGTAAAGCCCTTCTCGCTCAGGCTGGTTTTCAGCTCGTCCAGCATGATGCGGGCGATGCCGGAGAAGTTCTCCTTCGTCAGGTGGTTGAAGCAGACGATCTCGTCCACCCGGTTCAGGAACTCGGGACGGAGGAAGTCGCGCAGGGCCTTCATGGTGCGCTCCCGGCCCTGATCGTCGGCGCTGCCGCCGAAGCCCACCGCGCCGGCGGACTTGCTGTCAGACCCGGCGTTGGATGTCATGACGATGACGGTATTTTCAAAGTTCACCCTGCGGCCGTGGGCGTCGGTGATCTGGCCGTCGTCCAAAATTTGCAGCAGCACGTTCAGCACGTCGGGATGGGCCTTCTCGATCTCGTCGAACAGCACCACGGAATAGGGCTTGCGGCGGATCTTCTCCGTCAGCTGCCCCGCCTCGTCGTACCCCACATAGCCCGGCGGCGAGCCGACGATGCGGGAGACGGAGTGCTTCTCCATGAACTCGGACATATCCAGGCGGATCAGGCTCTCCGGCGCGTTGAACAGGTCGTCTGCCAGCTGCTTGACCAGCTCCGTCTTGCCCACACCGGTAGGGCCGACAAAGATGAAGCTGACGGGCTTGTGCTTGGGGGAGATGCCCACCCGGTTGCGGCGGATGGCGGCGGACACGGCGGCGATGGCCTCGTCCTGGCCCACCACATGGGCGCGGAGGCGCTGCTCCAGCTCAGCCAGGCGCTTGAACTCCTCCTCCTTGATCTTGCTGGCGGGGATCTTCGTCCACATCTCGATGACCCGGGCGATGTTCTCCATGGTCAGCTGAGGCGTGCCCTTGGCACGAAGAGCATCCAGCTCGTTTCCGATACGCAGCTCCTGGCTGCGCAGCTCCGCGATGCGGGCGTAGCGGTCGTCCAACTCCTTCTCGGTGAACTCCTGGCCCTCCGGCGGCTGGGCGGACATCAGCGTCTCCCGCTCAAAGGTGACGTTCTGCAGGTCGCGCTCCAGCTCCATGCGGCGGTTGATGTCCGCGTCGTGGAGATTCAGATCGGAGCAGGCCTCGTCGATAAGGTCGATAGCCTTGTCCGGCAGGTAGCGGTCGGTGATATATCGTTCAGACAGCAGCACCGCCTGACGCAGCACGCCCTGGGGAATGGACACGCCGTGGAACTGCTCGTAGTAGTGGGCGATGCCCTGCAGTATCTTCAGGGTGTCCTCGATGTTGGGCTCGTTAACGGTGACGGGCTGGAAGCGACGCTCCAGCGCGGTGTCCTTTTCGATGTGCTTGCGGTACTCGTTGAAGGTGGTGGCGCCGATGACCTGTATCTCGCCCCGGCTCAGGGCGGGCTTGAGGATGTTGGCGGCGTTCATGCTGCCCTCGGCGTCCCCCGCGCCCACGATGTTGTGGACCTCGTCGATGACAAGGATCACGTTCCCGGCCTTGCGTATCTCCTCGATAAGCCCCTTCATGCGGCTCTCGAACTGGCCGCGGAACTGCGTGCCCGCCACCAGGGCCGTCAGATCCAGCAGATAGACCTCCTTGTCCCGCAGCTTGAAGGGCACATCGCCGGCCACGATGCGCTGGGCCAGGCCCTCGGCGATGGCGGTTTTGCCCACGCCCGGCTCGCCGATGAGGCAGGGGTTGTTCTTCTGGCGGCGGTTCAGGATCTGCACCACCCGTTCGATCTCCTGCTCCCGGCCGATGACGGCGTCCAGCTTACCTTCCCGGGCGCGCTGACTCAGGTTGATGCAGTAGTTGTCCAAAAACTTCCGCTTTTTCTCAGTCTTGCGCCCTGCGGGCTGCTGGCCGTTGTCGGCGGGCTGCTGGGGCTGCGGCGCGGGCTGGTTGTTATTGCCGAACAGGCGGTTCAGAAATGGGAATGTGGCGGTCTTGCCGCTCTCCTCATCATCATCCTCCTCCCCGCCCTCGGGCAGGTCGCTCATCTCCTCCGCGCCGCCGAATGCCTGCATCATCTCGCTGTTGATGTTCTCCAGATCCTCCGGCGTGATGCCCATGCGCTTCATCATATCCTCCACCTGGGGCAGACCCAGCTTGGCGGCACATTGCAGGCAAAGTCCTTCGTTGACCATCTCGTTCTTCTCGTTCATCCGGGATATGAACACGACGGCCACATTTTTCTTACATTTGGAACAAAGTGTGGGTTGCATGGTACTCCTCCATCATCCGTTGCTTCAGGTATGTAGTATAGCCATTGTCACAGCTTAGCGATCAGGTCCATGGGGCTGTTTGTGGCAAAAAATTTCAGCAAAAACGAGTTCTGCACCATATCCGGCGTGATGAACAGCTGCCACTTCTGCAGCGCCCACACCACCAGGAACAGCAGCAGCGCACCCTTGACAAGGCCCAGCGCCCCGCCCAGCACGGCGTTGACGCCGTGGACCACCGGCAGCTTCGTAAACAGGTGCAGCGGCGTCAGCGCCAGCCGCAGCAGAATGAGCAGCAGCAAAAACGACACCACGTACACCACCGCATAGGCGGCGGACTTGATGGCCGCGGACACTACAGCGGAGAGCAGCGTCTCCCCTGCCTGCTGGGCCTTTTCCAGCACATTGTCCAGCACCTGCTCCAGCGTCTCGCCCTGATAGCCGAAGGCCGCCAGCATCGCGCCTGCGTCCTCGGTCTGACCCTGGGCCGTCAGCCGCTGCTCCAGCTTTTCCGTCAGCATAGGCTCCAGCCACTTGGCGGCGGGCTCGGCCAGCTTCCCGGCGATCCAGCCCGCCAGCAGCAGCGCGGCAACGACCACGGCGATGCGGGTCAGTGCCTGCACGAAGCCCTGCCGTGCGCCCTGCACCAGCGCCAGCACCAGCAGTGCGGCGATGATCAAATCCACAAATATGGCAATATTCCCGTTCATAATGACCCCTCCTGTGGGCAGTTACGGCAGATACAGGCTGGCGGCCGTGCTGCCGGCCAGCACCGCCGAGCCGTCGCTGCGCATCAGCACCTCCCGGGCCTGGCTCACCTCGTCCAGGGAGGCCACGGGCAGGAGCTGCTTATCGTAGATGGACACATGGTCCGTGGTCAGCAGGGCCACGTACCGCCCTGCGGCGGACAGGCTGGTCACCTCCGCGTCCAGCTCCTGGGACGCCAGCTGCTGGCCGTCCACCCCCACCGTCACCAGCCGGTTCTGCGTACCGGTGCGGTAATGACCCAGCAGCAGCGCGGCATAGCCGTCGGTGCTGACGCTGACGCGGCGCAGGTAATCACCGCCATAATCATAGGCCGCCGTCATGTCGCCGCTGGTGTCGAGGAAGCACAGCTGCTCCTCCGTAACGGCGCAGAAGCCTCTGCCGGCAGCGGTCAGATCGTAGACCACGCTGCCCCGCAGGGTGCAGCGCGCGGCCTCCTTATCACTGTTGACGCGATAGAACACCACATAGCTGGCGAACACGCCGTTCTCCTGCCCCATCGTCACCGCGGCCAGCGTCTTGCTGTCGGCGGACAGTGCGGCGGTCATGACGAACCGGTCAGAGGACAGGAAGGCGAACACCGGCTGCCCCGCCTGGTCATAGACCCGGACGGCAGCCTTGCAGCCGCTCTCGCCGCAGACCACGGTAAGCCAGCCCTTCTCATTCAGGGAGGCGGACAGGATCTCCCCGGCACAGTCAAGCCGATAGACCAGCCCCTTGCCCGACAGGACATACAGCGTCGTACCGCCCACATCATAGGCCACGGCACGGCTGCCGCAGGTATACAGAGCCGGAGACTGGAACTTCACTGTCTCGTCGTAGATGCTCTTGTTCTTTTCGTCCAGCACCGTCACCTGGTGCATGGACACGATGGCCAGACTGCCATCCAGGGAGGCAAAGCGGCCCGACTGGTCGCTGGTATAGCGGTACAGCTGGGCGCAGCCGTTTTCATCCTTCTCCGCCTTGGCGTAGATGATGCTGCGGCGCAGTCCGTCGAAGCTGCTGCGGTCCAGCAGCACCGCCGCCGTCACAGCGCCCACCGCCAGCAGCGCCACCACCGCTAAGATCAGAAACGGCTTGCGGCTCCTTTTCGCCACCCGGCGGGGCTGTTCCTCCTGGGCATCGCCCCGGGTAAAATCCAAATCATCCATTCAGTCGTTCATCCTCATACCATACACGGGTGAGATACAATCCGCCGGGAGGAGCGGTCGGCCCGGCCAGGGTGCGGTTGCCCGCGTCCAGAATACGGGGGATGTCCTCCGGCGTCAGCTTGCCCTCGGCGGCGTACAGCACCGTGCCGGTGATGGCACGTACCATATTATACAAAAAACCGTCGGCGCATACCTTCAATTCCAGCAGCTCACCGCTGCGGGTGACGCGGCAGTAATAGATGGTGCGCACGGTGCTCCGCACATTCGTACCCACACTGCGGACGGCGGCAAAGTCGTGCGTCCCCTCGAAGGCCCGGGCTGCCCGGTCCATCACCGCCTCGTCCAGCTTCTTGGGGTAGAAATACGCCCGGTTCACATAGAACGGGTTCTTGATGCGGGAGTTGTAGATGCGGTAGGTGTACTCCTTTTTGATACACGAGCCGATGGCGTTGAAATCCTCCGCCACCTCATAGGCGGCCTTCACCACGATGTCCTCCGGGATATGGGTGTTCACCGCGAAGGGCAGCCGATCTACGGGAATGCGGGAGTCGGTGCGGAAGTTGGCCACATAGTGCTCAGCGTGGACGCCGGCATCGGTGCGGCCGCAGCCCGTGACCTTCACCGGGTGGCCGCAGACCATGCCCAGTCCCCGCTCCAGCGTCTGGGCCACGGAAACTTCCGTTTTCTGCACCTGCCAGCCGTGATAGGCCGTGCCGTTATACATCAGGATCAGTGCGATGTTCCGCACGATGCCGCCTCCTCTCCGCGGGTCAGAACCCGAACTTTGCCAGAACGATGATGCCCGCCGCCAGCGCCGCGAACAGCAGCAGCGCCACCCAGTCGGCACTGCGCATATGCAGCACCCGCAGGGCGGTGCGTCCCTCGCCGCCGTGATAGCAGCGGCACTCCATGGCGGTGGCCAGCTCGTCGGCCCGGCGGAACGCACTGACGAACAGCGGCACCAAAATGGGAACCAGCGCCTTGGCCCGCTGGAAGATATTGCCCGTCTCGAAGTCCGCGCCCCGGGCCTTTTGGGCGGACATGATCTTGTCTGTCTCCTCGATAAGGGTGGGGATGAACCGCAGGGCGATGGACATCATCATGGCCAACTCGTGGATGGGCAGGCGCAGCTTCTTCAGCGGGGACAGCAGACTCTCCAGCCCGTCCGTCATTGCAATGGGGCTGGTGGTGTAGGTCATGAGGAACGTCCCCATGATGAGCAGCACGATCCGCAGGATCATCTGCACGGCGGAGACGATGCCCTCAAAGGTGATGTGGCGCAGCAGCCACACGTCCGCCACCGGCGTGCCGGCGGTGAAGAACATATTCATGATGGCCGTGAAGGCCACGATGATATAGACGGGCTTCAAGCCCCGGGTCAGGGACTTGAACGGCACGCGGGACAGCAGCACGCAGGCGGCCAGCACGGCGGCCATAATGGCGTAGGTCACCACGCCCCTGGCGTTGAACAGCGCCACGATATACAGGATGACGGCCAGCAGCTTTGTCCGGGGGTCAAGACGGTGTACCACCGTGTCCGCCGGAAAAAACTGGCCCAGGGTGATGTCCTTCAGCATACGCCCTCGCCCCCTTTCAGCGCCAGGAGCTGCCGCTCCAGCGCTTCCACGGTATAGACCGCCGGGTCGATGGGCAGTCCCCGCCGGTGCAGGGCGGCGGCTACCTTGGTGACCTGGGGCACATCCAATCCCACCTGCTCCAGCTCGGCGGAGCGGGCGAACACCTGGGCGGGTGTGCCCTCCATATAGACCTTGCCGCCGGACAGGACCACGATGCGGTCCACGTTCCGGGCGATCTCCTCCATGCTGTGGCTCACCAGCACCACTGCCGCGCCCTTGGCCCGGTGGTAGGTCTGGATCTGTGCCAGAATGGCCTCCCGGCCGCGGGGGTCAAGCCCCGCCGTAGGCTCATCCAGTACCAGCACCTGGGGTTCCATGGCGATAACGCCGGCGATAGCCACCCGGCGCTTCTGCCCGCCGGATAGCTCAAAGGGGGACTTGTCCAGCAGGTCCTCCTTCAGTCCCACAAAGGCGGCGGCGTCACGGACGCGGCGGTCGATGTCCTCGGCGGACAGGCCCATATTCTTTGGGCCGAAGGCGATGTCCTTGTAGACCGTCTCCTCGAAGAGCTGGTACTCCGGGTACTGGAACACCAGCCCCACCCGAAAGCGGACGGAGCGGATGCTCTTGGGATCGGCCCAGATGTCCTTGCCTTCCAGCAGGATGCGGCCGGAGGTGGGCTTCAGCAGCCCGTTGAGATGCTGTATCAGCGTGGACTTACCGCTGCCGGTATGTCCGATGATGCCTAAAAACTCCCCTGTGCCCACGTGCAGACTCATATTCTCCACCGCGCTGCGCTGGAAAGGCGTGCCCGCGGAATAGGTGTGGATCAGGTTCTCTATTTGCAGTATCGGTTCCAATGTTACTTCCCTTCCGCCGCGGAAAAGACGCGGCAAATGGTATCGGCGCAGTCCTCCACCGTCAGGCCCGTCAGCGGCACGTCCATGCCGCCCCGGCGCAGGCCGTAGAGCAGCTCCACCGTGTCCGGTGCAGCCAGGCCCAGCTCGTGGAGCTTGTCCACCTGGACGAACACCTGCTCCGGCGTGCCGTCCATAGCCACCAGGCCGTCGTTCATGACGATGACGCGGTGGGCCTGCACAGCCTCGGCCATGTGGTGGGTGATGAGCACCACGGTGATGCCCCTCTCCCGGTTCAGCCGCAGCACGGTGTCAATGACCTCCTGCCGGCCCGCCGGGTCCAGCATGGCCGTGGCCTCGTCCAGCACGATGCACTCCGGCTGCATGGCGATGACCCCGGCGATGGCGATGCGCTGCTTCTGTCCTCCGGACAGCAGATGGGGCGCGTGGCGGGCGAACTGCTCCATACCCACGGCGGCCAGCGCGTCATCCACCCGGCGGCGTATCTCCGCCGTAGGCACGCCTAAATTCTCCGGGCCGAAGGCCACGTCCTCCTCCACCACGTTGGCGACGATCTGGTTGTCCGGGTTCTGGAACACCATGCCGGTGCGCCGCCGGATCTCCAGCAGCAGACTCTCGTCCCGGGTGTCCATGCCCTCCACATACACCGCGCCGCCGCAGGGCAGCAGCACCGCGTTCAGGTGCTTGGCAAAGGTGGATTTACCGCTGCCGTTGTGGCCCAGCACCACCGTGAAGCTGCCCTTCTCGATCTGCACCGACACGCCCCGGAGCGCAGGCGGGTTCTCCTCCCCCTCCGGCGCGGGATAGGTGTAGGTCAGGTCCTTTGTCTCTATCATCACTGCCATAAGGCGTTGTACCTCTCGTTTTGTTTATTCGCTGCACCAGCGGCCCGTCGCGCCGCAGGGCAGCGCCATACCGCTGGCGGTGCAGGGCAGCCCCAGCTCGTCCCACGTCACGTGGCCGCCGAATCTGCGCCCTACCAGCATTTGCAGGATATATCCCAGCACCGATGGGGCAAGGCCGGTGGTGTAGCTGTTCAGTATCACGAACAGCGGCTTGTCCGACAGCACCCGAGCGCACAGCTGCACGAAGGGGAATAGACTCTCCTCCAGCTTCCACACCTCGCCGGACGGCCCGCGGCCATAGCTGGGCGGGTCCATGATGATGGCGTCATACGTTTTGCCCCGGCGTATCTCCCGCTCCACGAACTTGGCGCAGTCGTCCACGATCCACCGCACCGGCGCTTCCGCCAGGCCGCTGAGCCGTGCGTTCTCCTTGGCCCAGGCCACCATGCCCTTGGCCGCGTCCACATGGCACACCGATGCGCCCGCCTTGGCACAGGCCACCGTCGCGCCGCCGGTATAGGCGAACAGGTTCAGCACCCGGATGGGCCGCCCCGCGTTCCGTATCTTGTCCATGGCGAAGTCCCAGTTCACCGCCTGCTCCGGAAACAGTCCCGTGTGCTTGAAGTTCATGGGCTTCACCTGGAACGTCAGGTCCTTATAGTGTATCTGCCAGCTCTCCGGCAGCTTGCCCTTATCCCAGTGGCCGCCGCCGGTGGCGCTGCGGGAATAGCGGCCCGTTGCGCCGCGCCAGGCCCGTTCGCTCTTGTCCGTTTCCCAGATCGCCTGAGGATCAGGGCGCACCAGTATCTGTTTGTCCCAGCGCTCCAGCTTCTCTCCGCCGCCGCAGTCCAGCAGCTCATAGTCGCGCCAATCCTTTGCGATCCACATAAGACCATAGCCTCCCCATACTAAATCAGTTTATTATACCGTATAAGTCAAGCATCGTCAACGGCGCAAGTGTAAACATTTTTGCTGCGTTTCCCCGTTGTGAAACAAGGAAAAATGTAGTATACTTGACACAGATCAACTCAGGAGGGCACTATGGATAAAAACGCAACGGAAAAGCTGGCAGCGCCTGTCAGCGGCACAGTGTTCGACTACCTCCGCTGGCGGGGCGACCTGACGTTCCAGCGGGACGCGTTCAACGAGGTGGACAACCTGGTGCTGTGCATCATCTCCTACATCAACTTCCGCCGCATCGATGCGGTGCATACCAAAGACCCGGCCGCCGCGCCCACGCTGGCGGACATCTGCCCGCTGCTGACGGCGCAGGACGACCAGCTGGGGCTCAGCGAGTTGAGCTACCTGCCGCTGGTGCAGCTGGCAGCCCGGACGGCCCGCTTTCAGGACGTGCGGCTGTACGGTTTTACCCACGAGTACGACCCGGAGAAGGCCAAGCAGTTTGACGCTCTCTCCTTTCTCCTGCCGGACGGCACGCTGTTCGTGGCCTACATGGGCACGGATACCTCCCTGGCCGGGTGGAAGGAGGACTTCAACATGAGCTTTCTCTCCGCCGTTCCCGCCCAGGAGCGGGCCACGGCCTACGCCGTAGAGATGGCAGCCACCTGCCCGGAACGCCCGCTGCGCATCGGCGGCCACAGCAAGGGCGGCAACCTGGCAGCCTGGGCGTCGCTGCACATCCCTGCGGACCTGCAGGAGAACCGCCTGCTGGACGCCTACAACAACGACGGTCCCGGCTTCGCCCGGGACATGGTGGAGACGGCGGAGTACCGCCGCATCGCCCATAAGCTCCACACCTATATCCCGGAGTCCTCCATCGTGGGCGTGCTGCTGGAGCACGGTGAGGATTATGCCGTCATTGACAGTGCCAACCGCTCCATCATGCAGCATGAGCCCCTGTCCTGGAGCGTGCTGGGCCGGATGTTCGTCCACCTGGGCCAGCGGTCACAGATGGGCAAGCTCAGCGACGACGTGCTGCGGGAGTGGATCGGCTCGATGACGCCCCAGGAGCGGGAGCAGTTCACCGACGCGCTGTTCGACGTGCTGTCCCTGTCCGGCAAGGCCCGGACGCTGGACGACCTGCGCAGCGGCGGTCTGGCCGGCGGCGCTGCGCTGCTGAAGCAGTACGCCGGTGCGGACGAGGAGAAGAGAAAGATCATCTCCGAGATCTTCCGCCGCCTGGCTGTGGACGTAAAGGACGAGCTGAAAAAGGCCGCCGGCGAGGGGTTGGAAACGGTGAAAAACGCACTGACCAGCTTGAAAAAGTCTGAGAAATAAGCAAACAGTCTGTCAAAAAAACTATGCTGCAAGTTTCGATGAGTGAGCAGCGGGGGAGCTTGAGGGGGCAAGGCCCACCTCAAATCAGATAA
>USGS01000052.1 GCA_900554275.1 uncultured Eubacteriales bacterium | reverse complement strand
AAACCCTGACGGTTTCCTTTCACACTATCCTTCCCTCCGATATTTGCAACTAAGCCGGTTTTTCGACAGTCTGCACACAGAAACTGGCGAAAAGACCTGTCATTCCGAGCCGGTGACATCGGTCACTGGCGTGGAAGTCCGTTCCTCCGGTGTCCTGCCCCGTTTCCTTCACCACACGAAACATTTTTGCGCCTTTTTACCAAAATTCCCGCCCGACAGCTGCACAAAACGCATATTTCAGGGCTTTTCTTTTCTGCCGCGTCATGGTATACTAATACGGTTATGAAGTCACCACGAAAGGAAACACCCTCTATGCAAAGCGAAAACAAGCTGGGCGTCATGCCCATCTCCAAGCTGATTTGGAATATGTCCCTGCCCATCATCGCGTCCATGCTGGTGCAGGCCCTCTACAACATCGTGGACAGTGTGTTCGTCAGCCGCGTCAGTGAGCAGGCCCTCACCGCCGTCTCCCTGGCATTCCCGGCCCAGAACCTGATGATCGGCCTGGCCACCGGCACGGCGGTGGGCGTCAACGCCCTCATGGGCCGCGCCCTGGGCGCGGGCCTTCGCGAACGGGCCGACAAGGTGGCCAATAACGGCGTGTTCCTGGCGGTGGTGGGCTTCGTCATCTCCGCCGTTCTTGGCTTAACCTGCTCCGATCTGTTTTTCCGCTCCCAAACCCAGGTCGAGAGCATCATCCGGATGGGCAACGATTACCTGCGCATCGTCACCGCCGGTTCGCTGGCCATGTTCTGCCAGATCATGTACGAGCGGCTGCTCCAGGGCACGGGCCGCTCCATTCTCAGCATGTATACCCAGGGCCTGGGCGCGATCATCAACATCATTCTCGACCCGGTCTTTATCTTCGTGCTGAAAATGGGCGTGGCCGGCGCGGCTGTGGCCACCGTTATCGGCCAGGTCTGCGGCTGTATCCTGGCCATTTGGTTCAACCACAAGAAGAACACCGACATTACCCTGTCCCTCCGTGGCTTCCGGCCGGACCTCCGCCTCATCGGCGAGATCTACGCCATCGGCCTGCCCAGCGTCATTATGATCGCCATCGGCTCGGTGATGACGTTTCTCATGAACAAGATCCTCATCACCTACCACGCCGCCCACGAGACGGCGGCCACCGCCTTCGGCACGTATTTCAAGCTGAACTCCTTTATCTTCATGCCCGTTTTCGGCATGAACAACGGCGTTGTTCCCATCGTGGCCTATAACTACGGCGCGCAGAACCGCCGCCGCATGGTGGAGACCATCAAGCGCGGTGCGCTGTACGCCTCCTGCATCATGGTGTTCGGCACGATCCTGTTTTGGGCCATCCCCGGCCCGCTGCTGAAGATCTTCGATGCCAGCGACACGCTGCTGTCCGTGGGCATCCCCGCCCTGCGCATCATCTCCCTTAGTTTCTGCATGGCCGGCGCCAGCATCGCCCTGGGCAGCTCCTTCCAGGCCTTGGGCAAGTCCTTCTATTCCATGATCACCTCCATCGTCCGCCAGCTGGTGTTCCTCATCCCCATCGCCTATGTCCTGGCCCGCTACGGCGTGTCCGTGGGCAACAGCGACCTGGTTTGGTGGAGCTACCCCGTCGCTGAGGTCTTCTCCCTCGTCCTGACGCTCGCCTTCTTCCGCCGCCTGTATAAGACCATCATCGCCCCGCTCCCCGAGGGCCGGGAATAAAACATCGAGGGCGAAATTTGACAAATTTCGCCCTCGATGTTATACTTGCCGTAAGGACGCTGCGTAAAACGGCAGGCGGTCGGCCACACCACCCGAAAGGGGGTGAGGCCATGTTCTGGACGCTTACATTTCATATCGGACGCTACTCCGTCTCGATACGAATTATGAAGCTGAAAAGCAGAAACCGCCACTCCCACAAGTGACGGTTTCTATTTTGAGAAAAATCGTTAACCTCAGGGGCTGACCGCTTGTCGCAGCGTCCCCTTGTCTATTATTATACCTATTCTCCCCGCTTTGTCAAGCCCCGTTCGCGGCTGCGGAATGCCCCGCCTCTACACACCGCCTGCCGCCGTTCGACCTATCTCCGAAAAAAAGAAAGCCCGCAAGGGCTTTCTTTTTTTGCTTCTGTTCGTTTAGTACGCCAGCTTCTCCGCCAGGTAGCTCTTCAGCTCGCTGATAGGCACACGAACCTGCTCCATGCTGTCGCGCTCACGGACGGTGACGCAGTTGTCCCCGGCCTTCTCCGCGTCGCCCACGGTGTCGAAGTCCACGGTGATGCAGAACGGCGTGCCCACCTCGTCCTCGCGGCGGTAGCGCTTGCCGATGGAGCCGGTCTCGTCGAAGTCGATCATCCACTCCTTTGCCAGCTCGGCATAGACCTCCCGGGCCTTGTCGCTGAGCTTCTTGCTCAGGGGCAGCACGGCGGCCTTGAAGGGGGCGAGGGCCGGGTGCAGGTGCAGCACCACGCGGACATCGTTCTTCTCCGCGTCCACCACCTCCTCGTCATAGGCGTCCACCAGCACGGCCAGCACGCTGCGCTCCACGCCTAAAGACGGCTCCACCACGTAGGGGATGTACCGCTCGTTGGTCTCGGGATCGAAATAGGTCAGATCCTTGCCGGACACGGTCTGATGCTGGGTCAGGTCGTAGTCGGTGCGGTCGGCCACGCCCCACAGCTCGCCCCAGCCGAAGGGGAACAGGAACTCGAAGTCCGTGGTGGCCTTGGAGTAGAAGCACAGCTCCTCGGGGTCGTGGTCACGCAGCCGCAGGTTCTCGTCCTTCAATCCGATGCCCAGCAGCCAGTTGTGGCAGAAGGTGCGCCAGTAGTTGAACCACTCCAGGTCCGTGCCGGGCTTGCAGAAGAACTCCAGCTCCATCTGCTCAAACTCCCGGACGCGGAAGATGAAGTTGCCCGGGGTGATCTCGTTGCGGAAGGACTTGCCGATCTGGCACACGCCGAAGGGCAGCTTGCGGCGGGTGGTGCGCTGGGTGTTGACAAAGTTGGTGAAGATGCCCTGCGCCGTCTCCGGGCGGAGGTACACGGTGTTCTTCGCGTCCTCGGTGACGCCCTGGAACGTCTTGAACATCAGGTTGAACTGACGGATGTCGGTGAAGTTGTGCTTGCCGCAGGTGGGGCAGGGGATATTGTTGTCCTCGATGAAGTCCTTCATCTCTTGCTGGGAGAAGGCGTCGATGGGCTTGGGCAGCGTCACGCCGTTCTGACCGCACCAGTCCTCAATGAGCTTGTCGGCGCGGAAGCGCTCCTTGCACTCCTTGCAGTCCATCAGGGGATCGGAGAAGCCGGCCAGATGGCCGCTGGCCACCCACGTCTGAGGGTTCATGAGGATGGCGGCATCCTGCCCCACGTTGTAGGGGTTCTCCTGGACGAACTTCTTCCACCAGGCCTTCTTGATGTTGTTCTTCAGCTCCACGCCCAGCGGGCCGTAGTCCCAGGTGTTGGCCAGCCCGCCGTAAATTTCGCTGCCGGCGAAGATAAAGCCGCGGTTTTTACACAGGGCTACCAGCTTATCCATTGTTTTCTCAGTGTTTTTCATGTGCTCGTCTCCTTTTATATGAATATAGTTGCTCTTATGGTCAAGCCGCTACCGGCGGCGTTACCTGCACGGTCACGATTCCCGTATACCAGTCTGTTTGATCTGTGGAAACACCGTACCACCACTCTGTACCGCCGTCCGGCAGGTGGTACAGAATGGCATAGAATTCCCTCTGATGCAGCGCCATGGGGTAGTTGCTCTCCGGCAGCTGATCTCCTGTGGTCTGCCACGTGGAAAAGGCATCGTATCCGCCCTCCACGCGCCAGAACTCGCGGCTGGCGTAATCACTCCAATCAGATATGTCCTGCTCCCCGAAGTAGGACGCCGTATACGACTTTCCGGCGATGGTCAGTGTGTCCGTGCGGAGCGACTCCAGCTCCGGTTTTTCTTCCCGCGCAAGATTGGCACAGGTCAGCGCCACCTTGCTGCCGTAGTGCGCCGCGATCTGGGCCGCCATGGAGGGTACGGTGCCGGTTTGGTGATCCATCCCGTTGGGGTCGGCGTGGGGGCCGCCGCAGAAGGCCACCACGCTGACGCCGCCCAGTGCGTCGAAGGCGGTGCAGAAATTGATCGCCAAGGCGTACTCCCGCTGCACGTCGGCCTTATCGTCTGCGCCGCGCCGATAGTACATGGCGCCCTGCTTGATGCTCCGCTCTACCTCGCGGTATACGTCGGTGTCGGTCTTTCCCTCGTCCTCCAGAAGCTGGCGCGCCTTTTCGCCGGAGGTGGCATACTGATGCTCTATATCAAAGCCGTGGAATATCGTGTCCGGACACGTCTCCTTAATCTGATGGTAAAAATCCGCCACCACCTTCGCATGGAACAGCGTCCCCTCGCAGGCACCGTACACCATATCCCAATAGGCATCGTCCTCTGCCGCCATCCAGCGGTTCAGCAGCAGCGCGGAGCCTGCGCCCATCTCTATGAACAGGTGACGCATCCCCTGACCGTAGCAGGTCTGCCACAGCGCCAGCTCCTTATCCAGGCAGGCGGCGTTGGCGTGTTCCTCTCCGTAAATGAATATCTCCCCTGTGGGCGCACTCGTTTCCGCCGGTGCGCCGCAGGCCGTCAGTCCCAGCAGAGCCGCCAGCAGCAGGGCCAGTATCCGCTTTTTCATAGACGCTCCTTTGACAATTAAAACGCCCTGATGCTGATTTAGCATCAGGGCGAACGATAACTCGTCCGTGGTTCCACCTGAATTTGGATGTCCCACACTCTTGCGCCAGTAACGGGGCGTCCGGCGGGCATTTCCTCCCGCAGCTCCGGGCTGCCAAACCCTTCATCGCCTGTAATAAACACAGAATAGCACGTTTCGGAGTGATTGTCAAGAAAAACCCGCCGCTGTTAGGCGCGCTGTTAGGCCGCCGTAAAGAAATAGTACGAATACCGAACTATTTCCCGGCGAAAAGCCGGGATTTGTAACACTTCCGTGAATTATCGGCCCGAATGCTTGCAACTTTCCCCCGACGATGGTAAACTAACACATTATTTGTAGTGTATGCTGGGGCAGGGTTGCCCCGGCAAAGGAGCTGGCGTATGGCAAAATTCAGCGTGAAGAAGCCGCTGACCGTCTTCGTGGTGGTGCTGGCGGTCATTGTTTTGGGCGTGGTGTCGTATCTGAAAATGACGCCCGACCTGATCCCCAATATGGATTTTCCCTACGTCATCATCGTCACCGCCGACCCCGGCGCAAGCCCGGAGGCGGTGGAGTCGGACATCACCAAGCCCATGGAGCAGTCTATGGCCACGCTGGATCAGATCAAGGAGGTCACCTCCACCAGCAAGAACAGCGTGTCGATGGTGCTGCTGGAGTTCGAGGACGGCGTGAATATGGACACCATCAGCGTGGACATTCAGCAGAAGATCTCCGTGCTGCAGGGCCAATGGGATGACATGGTGGGCACGCCCTACGTGCTGAAGATCAATCCCTCGGTGCTGCCGGTGATGGTGGCTGCTGTGTCCAGGGAGGGAATGGACGTATACGACCTGAGCGATCTGGTGACCGACGAGCTGACGGGCAAGCTGGAGGGTATCAGCGGCGTGGCCAGTGTGTCCGTCTCCGGCGCGGTGACCCGGGAGGCTCACGTCATTCTGGATCAGCAGAAGATGGACGAGCTCTCCGCCACGCTGGAGGACGCGGTGAAAAAGCAGCTGAAAAAGGCGGAAACCAAGCTGCGCGACGCGGAGAAGAAGATAGAGGACGGCCAGTCCGCCCTGAACAGCGCCAAGCGGGACGTGGCCGACGGCGTGGCCGGCGCGGCGGGCGACGCGGTGGACAAGGTGCGGGACGAGCTGCGCGATGTCTACAAAAACCTGGAGGATACGGACATCAGGGATATTATCGGCGGTCTTTTCACCGACCCGGATAAGACGCTGGAGAAGCTGCAAAAGAATCTGGATGAGCTGAAGGCGTCCCTGTCCAAGCTCATGGACGAGCTGGAGAGCGGCAGATTGCGTGCCCGGGTGGAGGGGACGGTTTCCGACCTGATCGTGTCGCTGATGGACGGAATGACCCAGCTGACAGAGGCACAGATCCAGCTGGATCAGGCCAAGACCCAGATGGAGAGCGGGCTGGAGCAGATAAGTGACGCCTATAAAAAAGTGTCGGAGCAGACGGATCTGGGCGGAATGCTGACCATCTCCACCGTCAGCGGCCTTTTGACGGCGCAGAACTTCTCTATGCCGGCGGGCTATATCAGCGATGACAGCGGCGTGAGCTATATGGTGTCGGTGGGACAGAAGATCACCACCAGCGGCGAGCTGGAGGAGATGGTGCTGTTTGATCTGGGGCTGGAGGGCGTAAAGCCTATCCGGCTGGGGGACGTGGCCACAGTGGCGGTGACGGACGATGCCGACCAGCTATATACCAAGCTGGACGAGGAGAACGGCATTCTGCTGTCCTTTACCAAGCAGTCCAACTACGCCACGGCGGAGGTGTCCAACAACATCAGCGACCGGTTTAAGACACTGGAGGCCCAGTACGAGGGGCTGTCCTTCGTGCCGTTGATGGACCAGGGAGACTACATATACCTGATCGTGGAGACGATCATGTCGTCCCTGCTGTGGGGCGCGCTGTTTTCCGTGGTGGTGCTGTTCCTGTTCCTGCGGGACTGGAGGCCCACGGTCATCACACTGGTGTCCATCCCCGTCAGCGTGATCTTCGCCGTGGTGCTGATGTACTTCACCGGTGTGACCATCAACATGATCTCCCTCAGCGGTCTGGCAGTGGCGGTGGGTATGCTGGTGGACAACTCGGTGGTGGTCATCGAGAACATCTACCGCCTGCGGGCCAAGGGCGCTACCATCATCCAGGCGGCGGTGTCCGGCGCCCAGCAGGTGCTGGGCGCGGTGACGGCATCCACGCTGACCACGGTGTGCGTGTTCGCGCCCATTATCTTCGTGGAGGGACTGACGCGGCAGATGTTCACCGACCTGGCGCTGACCATCACCTATTCGCTGATGGCCAGCCTGCTGGTGTCGCTGACGCTCGTGCCGGCTATGGCCTCCGGAATGCTGCGGCGGGACTTTACCCCCAAGCCGGGACTGCTGGATAAGCTCTATCCGGCCTACCGCAGGGCCATCGTATTCGCGCTGGATCACAAGGCCGGCGTGCTGCTGCTGTCGCTGGTGCTGCTGGTGACCACCGGCTGGGGCGCGGTGAGCCGCGGCTTCACGTTCATGCCGGAGATCGATATGAACAACCTGTCTCTGTCCGTCACCATGCCGGAGGGCACGACCCGGGAAGAGGCCGTGGCCTTGGCAGACGAGGTGATGGAGCGGGTGATGACGGTGGAGAACGTGTCCGACGTGGGCTTTATGATGGGCAGCGGCACCATGGGCGGCCTGAGCCTGACCAGCACATCCAACAGCGACTATGACGTGACCGGCTACATCACCATGCCGGAGGGCACGTTCGGCTCGGACGCGGGGAGGGAGATCGAGGCGCTGTGCGCCGACCTGCCCTGCACCGTGACGGCCAGCGGCGTCATGAGCGGCATGATGAGCTATATGACCGGCAGCGGCGTGTCGCTGTCGGTATACGGAAACGATATGGAGGAGCTGCAAAGTGCCGCCCGGGCGCTGGGACAGCGTATGAGCCAGGCCGAGGGCGTGGTATCGGTGTCCGACGGATTAGAGGACGCCGCGCCGGCCCTGCAGGTGCTGGTGGACCGGAACAAGGCCATGACCAAGGGCATCACCGTGGCCCAGATCTATATGCAGGTGGCGGCGGCCATGAGCGACAGCACCACCGTATCCACGGTGACGCTGGACGGCGACAGCATGGAGATGATCGTGGACGCGGCGGAGGACGGGAAGCTGACCAGGGAGAAGCTGCTGGAGCTGACCATCGACCCGGGCAGCGGCATGACCTCGGCCATGGGCGGCAGCACGTCCATGAGCAGCGCCTCCGCCTCTTCCGGGCTGAGCCAGCTTACCGGAGAGGACAGCGGAGACGAGGACAAGACGTTCAAGCTGGGCGACGTGGCGGAGATCCGGGAGACGGTGTCGATGAACACCATCAGCCGCGACCAGCAGCGCCGCTGCATCACCGTGACGGCCTCCATTGCCGACGGCTACAACGTGACGAAGGTCACGTCGGAGGTCCAGCGGCTGGTGAACAGCCTGACGCTGCCGGACACGGTGACGGTGGAGTTCAACGGCGAGAACGAGCAGATCATGGACGCCATGGAGCAGCTGATGCTCATGCTGCTGCTGGGCGTGGTGCTGGTGTATCTGATCATGGTGGCCCAGTTCCAGTCCCTGAAATCCCCGTTCATCGTCATGTTCACCATCCCCCTGGCGTTCACCGGCGGCTTTATGGCCCTGCTCATCGCGGGCATCGAGGTGTCGGTGGTGAGCCTGATCGGCTTCGTCATGCTGGTGGGCATCATCGTCAACAACGGCATCGTGCTGGTGGACTACATCAACCAGCAGCGGCTGGCGGGCATGGAGCGGCGGGAGGCCGTCATCGACGCCTGCGTTACCCGCCTGCGGCCTATCCTGATGACCAGCCTGACCACCATCCTGGGCCTGATCGTCACGGCGGTGGCCAAGAACGCCGGTACGGCGCTGATCCAGCCCATCGCCCTGGTGTGCATCGGCGGACTGCTGTACGCCACGCTGATGACGCTGTTCGTCGTGCCATGCATGTACGAGATCATGAACAGGAAGGAGCTGCGGAAGGTAAATGAGGACGAGCTGCAGCTGGTGGATATGTGAGCGGAACGAAAGCGCGTGCGCTTCCGTCTATATATACACACGAGGCATTTTGCCTGGCAAAACGAGAGAAAGAAATGATTTGTCCGAAGGAGGATATGGAAATGACCAAAAAGTTTATTGCCCTGCTGCTGGCCCTGGCTTGTGTGCTGAGTTTGGCGGCCTGCGTCAAGCAGAAAGAGACCCCTGACCCCGCGCCCACGCCCGGTCCTGACCCCGCGCCCACCACCATCACGGCGGAGTACACCCACGGCTTCGTGGATATGGCGCTGGAGCTGCCGGAGGGCTGGAGCTGGGAGACCGTCACCGATGACGGCGACAGCAAGACCGAGGGCATCCGCTTCTACAAGACCGACGACACCACTGTCAGCTACACGCTGCTGTGCTGGACCGGCGGCTACGGCATCTGCGGCACGGGCGTCACCAGCGAGGAGCTGACGCTGGCGGGTGGACAGAAGGTGTGGCAGCACACGGAGCAGAACGCGGAAAAGGGCACGATGGGGATGGCGGACATCTCCTTTAAGGATACGCCGGGCAGCTATGTGGCCAGCCCCTCGGAGACCATGACCACCGAGGTGTGGAACGCCAACCGCGACGCGCTGCTGTCCATTCTGGGAACGGCCCAGATCGGACGCAAGAGCCTGAGCCAGCAGGCGGCTATCGACGCGGCCAAGGCCATCTACACCGGGGAATATGACGCGGTGTACGGCACCTATGACGTGACCAGCGGCGCGTGGATCATCAGCTTCAGCAAGGGCACGGCAGGTGGGACGGCAGACCGCGTCACCGTGGATGCGGCAGGCAAGGCCATGCTGGGCACGAAGTAAACAGAGAACGGAAAACCGGCCTCGGAGCAGCGCTCCGAGGCCGGTTTTTGTCATTTTGCAGTCACAGTGCGGCGAAGAAGGCGCGGATGGCCTCCGCCGTGCAGGCGGCGCTGCCCTGGGCGAAGCCGTTCCGGCCGCCGCCCCGGCCCGACAGCGATTGGTTCATGGCCTTTACCAGCGGGGACACGTCCTCGGGGCTGATGACGGCGTAGCGGTAGCTGCCGTCTGTGCCGGAGAACACGGCGCAGCGGCCGCCGGCACTTTTGGCCACCGCGTCGCACAGACGGCGGACGCCGTCGCCCTCCAGCGGCCCGGTGATGAGCAGCACGTCCCCCGCGCCCTCGTATTGGGCGGCGGTGTGGACGAAGGACTGCTCCTCCAGCCGGGCGGCCTTTTCCTTGAGAGCCGCCAGCTCCGACTGGAGGCGGGACACGGCGGGGGCGAGGGCGGTGGGCTTGACGGACAGGGTCTGTCCGGCGGCGCGGGACTGCTCCCAGCAGCGGGAGAGGTAGTCCGCGGCGCGCCGGCCGCACAGCAGCTCCAGCCGCACGCCGTCCCGGAATTTCTGACAGCTCAGCAGCTTCACCAGCCCCACCTGGCCGCTGCTCTGAACGTGTGTGCCGCAGCAGGCGCACAGATCCGCGCCGGGGAACTCCGTAAGGCGCACCGGGCCGGTCAGCTCCTTCTTGCTGCGGTAGGGCAGGGCGGCCAGCTCCTCCGGGGAGGGCCACAGGATATGGATGGGGCGGTCGGCCCAGATGTACTCGTTGGCCCGGCGCTCCACCTCCAGCGCCTGCTCCCAGGTGAAGTCGGCGTTGTAGTCGATGGTGACCACGTCCGCGCCCATGTGGAAGCCCACGTTGTCGCAGCGGAACGTGCTGCACAGCAGGCCGGAGAGAATATGCTCGCCGGAGTGCTGCTGCATATGGTCAAAGCGCCGCACCCAGTCAATGCGGCCCGGGACTTCCGCGCCGGGGGTGAGGGCGCGGTCACAGGTGTGGACGATGACGCCGTCCTTCTCGTGCACATCCAGCACCCGGGCATCGCCCAGCGTGCCGTGGTCAGCGGGCTGACCGCCGCCCTCGGGGTAGAAGGCGGTGCGGTCGAGGACGACGGCGAAGCCGTCCTTCACCGCCCCGCAGGACTCCACCACGGCGGTGAAGTCCTGCAGAAAGGCGTTTTCGTAATAGAGCTTGACGGTGGCCATCAGTCGTCCTTCTCCACCTCGCCCACGATGGCGATGTGCAGCTCATCCAGCTGCTTCTGCTCCACGGTGGAGGGCGCGCCCATCATGATGTCCTGGGCGTTCTTGTTCATGGGGAAGGGGATGATCTCGCGGATGGAGCTTTCGCCGGCCAGCAGCATGACCATGCGGTCCACGCCCGGGGCGATGCCGGCGTGGGGAGGCGCACCGTAGCAGAAGGCGTTATACATGGCGGGGAACTTCTTCTTCACGTCCTCCTCGCCCAGGCGCACCAGCTCGAAGGCCTTGATCATGATCTCCGGGTCGTGGTTACGGACCGCGCCGGAGCTGAGCTCCACGCCGTTGCACACCAGGTCGTACTGGTTGGCGTAGATGTCCAGGGGGTCGATCTCGCCCCGCTCGGCCTTCAGCAGCACGTCCATGCCGCCGTTGGGCATGGAGAACGGGTTGTGGCAGAACTCCAGCTCGCCGCTCTCGTCGCCGATCTCGTACATGGGGAAGTCCACGATCCAGCAGAACTCGTAGCGTTCCTTGTCGAAGTGGTTCTCACAGGCCGCGCCGAAGGTCTTGATGAGCACGCCGGCGGACTTGGTGGCGTACTGGCCCGCCGCCACCAGCACCAGCGTGTTGGGCTTGAGGGTCAGCACCTTGGCCAGCTCGTCCTTCACGGGGGCGACGAACTTGGCGATGCCGCCGGCCAGCTCGCCGTTCTCGTCCACCTTGAACCAGTAGGCCTTCGAGCCGGACTGAACCTCGCAGTCGGTGAGCAGCTTCTCCACCTGCTTGCGGGTCAGGGTGCAGTCGGTGATGTCGATCATTTTGACGGTCTGGCCCTTGAGTGCCTCGAACTCGCAGTCAGCGAACAGGTCGGTGACATTCTTGCACGTCAGGTCGATACGCAGGTCGGGCTTGTCCGAGCCATAGGTCTCCATGGCGGTGTTGTAGGGGATGCGGCGGAAGGGCGCGGCGGAGGCCACGTTGTACGTGCCGAACTTGGCAAAGATGGGGGGCAGCACATCCTCCAGCACGGCGAAGATGTCGTCCTGGGTGGCGAAGGCCATCTCCATATCCAGCTGGTAGAACTCGCCGGGGGAGCGGTCGCCGCGGGCGTCCTCATCGCGGAAGCAGGGGGCGATCTGGAAATAGCGGTCGAAGCCGGAGGTCATCAGCAGCTGCTTGAACTGCTGGGGAGCCTGGGGCAGGGCGTAGAACTTGCCGGG
>USGS01000051.1 GCA_900554275.1 uncultured Eubacteriales bacterium | reverse complement strand
CGCTTCCGTCCCGCCATGGCGACGGTTCGCCCCGGCGTGATGAAGAAGCGCGAGTGCCCCAAGAACGTGGAGATCATCGAGCCCAAGTTCGAGCTGACCGCTGCTGACATCCACACCGAGGTGGTGGATACCGTCAAGGCCGCCAAGAAGTTGGTTGACCTGATCGGCGCCGACTTCATCGTGTCCGTTGGCCGTGGTATCTCCAAGGATGTGGAGGGCGGCATCAAGCTGGCCGAGGAGCTGGCCGAGGTCCTGGGCGGCGTCGTGGGTTCTTCCCGTGCCTGCGTGGACTCCGGCTGGATCTCCGCTGACCACCAGGTCGGCCAGACCGGTAAGACCGTCCATCCCAAGGTCTACATCGCTCTGGGCATCTCCGGCGCTATCCAGCACAAGGCTGGTATGCAGGATTCCGAGTGCATCATCGCCGTGAACAAGAACGACACCGCTCCCATCTTTGAGGTGGCTGACTACGGTATCGTCGGCGATCTGTTCAAGGTCGTTCCCGAGCTGATCGAGTCCATCAAGGCTGCCAAGGCTGCCAAGTAAGGTTCAATACTTTCAAAAAAAAGCAGGCTGTCCGATGGACAGCCTGCTTTTTGCGTGGTCGAGCGTAAGCAGCAGCCCCGCGGCATACGCCGCGGGGCTGCTGATGCTCTGCTATAAGCCATTGTGTCTCAATCATGCATCAACGCCAAGGCTCGGTCTGGTTATAGAGGATCGTCGCGGAGTCCAGCGGGGCATTGCCTCCATTGCCTCCATTAAAATTTTGTATTATGATTGCACGCCATTGTTCTTTGCTGCCGCTATAGTAAACTTCCTTCAAATTGCTGCACTTATAAAAAGCATCGTTACCGATGAGCGTCACGCTGCTTGGAATAGCAATGCTGGTCAGGTTGCTGCAGAAACTGAACGTTCCGATATTGATAGTGGTAATACTATCAGGAATGGTGATGTTGGTGAGTCTGCTGCAGTTAGCGAACGCATGACTACCAATTTCGATAACGCTATCGGGGATGGTGACGTTGGCGAGATCGGTGCAATTATAGAATGCCTTACTCTTGATTGAAGTGACACTGTTCGGAATAGTGACGCTGGTGAGTCTGCTGCAGTAGCTGAATGTTCCAGCACTGATCTCGGTGACACCTTCGAGAATGGTGACGCTGGTGAGGCGGCTGCAGCCGGAGAATGCAAGCTTCATAGAAGTAACGCTGCCGGGAATGGTGACGTTGGTGAGGTTGCTACAGCCTTTGAATGCCGATTCACCGATAGTGGTGATGCTATCGGGAATGGTGACGTTGGTGAGGCGGTAGCAGTCGCTGAATATTTTAGCACTAATCGCTGTGACACTATCGGGAATGGTAATGTTGGTGAGACTGCTACACCAGGAAAACGCAGAGTCACCGATGGAGGTAACGCTATTGGGGATGGTGATGTTAGTGAGGCTACTGCACCCGTAAAATGCAGAGTTTCCGATGGAAGTAACGCTGTCAGGGATGATAACACTGGTCAGACCGCATCTGTAAAATGCAGAGTCTTCGATAGAAATAACACGGCTGGGGATGGTGATGTTAGTGAGGCTACTGCACTCGTAAAATGCATAGTTTCCGATGGAAGTAACGCTGTCGGGAATGGTGATGCGGGTGAGGTTGCTACAGTTGTAGAAAGAATAGCCGCCGATGTTGGCAACACCAGAACGGATCACGACGCTCCAGATCTTGTCGCGATACGCATCCCATGGAACAGTGCCTTTTTTGAACCAGGGCATCGTTACCCGGTTACCGCTGATAACAAGTGTCCCATTGCCGTACAGTGTCCATCGTCCAGTATGGCCTGCCCAAGCGATCGGGTAATCGGTTTGCCATGTCCCACTGGCAATGATTTTGAAAACGCATTGAATGGACTGCGGTTGGCTGAAATCACCGACAGTGTTGCTATTTCGGGCGCGTACTTTATAGTAATAAGTGACACCGTATTCTGATGCGCCGCTGTCGATATAAGTCAGTTCACGGGTAGAGCCAGCGCGTTGGTATGTTTCGCCGTCTGTGGAACGATAGACTTCGTATGACTCTGCGCCGCAAACGCTTTCCCAACTGGCTACATTCAGGCCTTTTTCGTCATCGCTGGACATTGTCAGTCCGGAAACGGGGGAAAGGGCTATGCACCGGATGCTGTTCGGGGCGCAGAACGCGCCGCAGACTGTGACGGGGGCGGCACTATAAACGGCACGCACCTTATAGGAGTAGGTGACTCCGTAGTCTGTGTCAAGGTCTGTATAAGTCAAAGCGCTGGTACGGCGGACGGACTGATAGTCCCCGCCATTCGCAGAGCGATAGACCTCGTACTCCGTGGCGCAGGCAACACTGCTCCAACTGACAACATTGCGGCCGGTGTCGCTGTCGTTGGACAGCGTCATGGAGGGAACGCCGGGGACAGCGATACTCTGTGCCTTGCAGAATGCACCCTTGACACTGTCGGTAATGCCGCGGACTTTATAATAGTAGGTAACGCCGCTTTCCGTGTTGGGGTCGGTCCAAGTCAGGGCGGCAGTGCGGCAGACGCTGGAGAAGCTGCTGCCATCGGTGGAACGGAACACCTCATACTGGGCCGCGTCCGTCGCTGCGCTCCAGCTGATGACAATATGGCCGGTATCAATATCCGTGGTCAGCGCCATGTCAGGTACGCCGGGAACGGCGGCGCAACGGATGCTCTGGGCCGGGCAGAACCTGCCGCGGAAGATGTTAGGGGAAGTCCCCTGTATGGCGCGGACAACATAATAGTACGTTGTGCCGCTGGCGGCGGTGGTATCGGTGTAGTTCAGAAGTGTGGTGCGGCGGATGATCCTGTAACTCTTATCCGCGCCGGTGGCGGAGCGATAGATCTCGTACTGGGTGGCAAACGGGACGGAGGTCCAGCTGATCACCGGCTTACCCGTACTCTTATTGAGGTCCAGCGTCATGGACGGCACACTGAGGACGATGGGGCATTTGACGGACTGCGCCGGGCTGAATTTGCCGCAGAGGCTGCCGTTCTTTGCCCGCACCACATAGTAGTACGTTTTGTCCATTTCGGTGTTGGTGTCCGTCCATGTCAGATAGCTGGTGCGGCGGACGATGGAGAAGCTGCCGGCTGCACCGGTGGTGGAGCGGAATACCTCATAAGCCGTGGCGTCCTTCACTGACGTCCATTTCAGCACCGGCTTGCCGCTGCGGTCCGTGGTCAGAGTCAGCGAGGGTGCGGCCGGCGCGGCAAGACTTGCGATAGAGGCTGCGTCGCAGAAGTGACCGGTAGAATTTGCATTTTTGGCGCGGACCTTGTAGTAGTAGGTACTCCCTGCGGCGGCAGAATTGTCCGTATAGGTCAGGCCGCTGCTCTGATAGATAACAGAATAATTGATGCCGTCAGAAGAGCGGTATACCTCATACTGCTCCGCCTTATCCACAGCCGTCCAGGTGATCGTGGGCTTGCCATTATTTGCGTTGGTCAAGGTCATATCCGGTGCGGGGAGGGGATCGTCGGCACAATGGATCGTAGCGACATACAGCAAGAGCTGGTTGCCAGTTTCTTCAATTTTTATGCGATTCCATTGCGCTCGGGTGCCACCAAAGTAAACATCGGTCAGGTCGTTGCACTGGTAGAAGGCGTTTGCTCCAATGTAAGCGAGCTTGGTGGATGCGATGGTGATACTGTTCAGTTTTCTGCACTGATAAAAGGCACTATCCCCAATGTAGGTCAAGTCGGGGGAGGGAATGTCAACAGTCGTCAGACTGGCGCAGCCATAAAAAGCGCTTTGATCGATAAAGGTGACGCTGGAGGGGAGATAGATGGACTTCAAGAAGCTCGCTCCTTCAAAGCTGCCGCGGCTGATCTCTTTAATGCTGTTTCCCTGGAAACGGGCATACTCTATTCCGGAACAGTAAAAAGTTCTGTAACCGATGGATGTAGCTTGGGCGGGAATAGAAATGCCTGTCAGGTTCGAACAGTAGGCAAAGGCAAAACTGCCTAAGCGGGTAATTTCGTCATCGATGCTTACATAGTCAATCTCGGGCCAATAGGCGGACCAGGGCTGCTTGTAAGCAGAGCTGGAGTCGTCGGAAAAGTCCCGCATATCCCCGTATCCGCGAATATATAAAGAACTGTGATTGGAGGATAGAGACCATTGAACGTGGTCGCCGCAGGAGCCACTTGTGGCCCATGTGTCAGATATGTCTGCCCATGCTGCTGCGGGCAGTATGGAGCACACTGTCAGCATGGCCAGCAGCCATGCCAGAATGCGTTTTTTCATAAAACCGCTCCCTTTCCTCGCCGTGCTCTGCGCGGCATGATCCCCGGCAACACACCGAGTATGCAAACTATAGCAATATTACCATATTTTCTCAATGAAATCAACAAGATACAGGGTAAAAGTAACACGAAATGACGTCTTGTGAGAAGAAAACGGATTTGGTTGACGCTGCCCGGCGTACTATGCTATAATAGCCGCAGTTATAAATGGGAGGAGACACTATGGGTTACGTTGCACTGATTGGGCTTTATTTTGTGCCGATCCTCTGCCTGCTGAGCGCGGGCTGGAGTTATGTACGCTGGAAAAACGAGCATGAGAACGAGGCGCTGGCGGAGCGCGCCCACAGAAACTGCAGGCGCTTTCTTATCGCCACGCCTGTTGCGGTGGTGGTCTTTCTGGCACTGAAGTTTATCTTCCCCGTGGCATGACAGCAGAAAAAGCACCCCGGTGGGGGTGCTTTTATCACAGACTCATGGGTCGCGGTTTTGTATAAAAAGCTGCTTCCGGGCTTTGGCGCGTCCGTGGTGTTTTTGCGTCTTTGCCCCTTTGACGTAAGGGGAAAAGAGTGGTATAATACCATCGTTAAAAATTTGATTTGTTGAGGAGCGATGCTATGCGCATTATCGACCTGGAAAACATCAACGAGGCGATGAACAACGAGACACAGTTCGTTCTGCGCTGCGAAGAGGTGTTTCACGACAAGGTCTCCGCAGCGGCGGCCAGCATCCTGTCCGCCAGCAGCCGGCCTATCGTGGCGCTGACCGGCCCGTCCGGCAGCGGCAAGACCACCACCGCCATGCGGCTGAAGGACTATCTGGAGAACTTGGGTGTGCAGGTATGTCTGCTGAGTATGGACAACTTTTTTCTGCCGTTGGATAAGAGACCGCAGGAGGCCACCGACTGGGAGTCCCCATACTGCGTGAACGTGGACCTGCTGGTGTCCTGCATCGGCCAGCTCATGGACGGCAAAGAGGTGGATATTCCCTGGTATGATTTCAAAACCGGCAATACCGGAGGCTACAACAAGATGCAGGGCCATAAGGGCTGCATTGTCATTGCCGAGGGCATCCATATGCTGAACCCGCTGATCTTCGACAAAATCCGCGGCGCGGCCACTGGTGTGTATGTGGCGCCCCGCACCCGCATCCTTACGAAGAAGGACCGGGTGGTGCGGCCCGAGCAGATCCGTGTGGCCCGACGGCTCATCCGCGACTATAACACCCGGGGGCACTCCCTGCGGGAGACGGTGGAGCGGGCGGAGAGCGTGAACCGGGGCGAGGTCAGCTATATCCAGCCCTACAAGGACAATGCCGCGATCCACATCGACTCCTTCCACGATTACGAGCTGTGCATCTTGGCCAAGTGCCTGGGAGAGATACCTAACTATCAGGATGAGCTGACGCCGGAGTATATGAAGGAGCATGATCTGACAGATCTGGTGGACGTGGTGAACACCGTGCCGCCGCTGCATACGCCTTTCGTGCCGCTGAACTCCATCGTTCGTGAGTTTGTGGGCGGGAGCTGTTATCAATACTGAACATAACTGTATAACTGTGAGGAGGTCGTATTATGAACCGTATCATCACTATCAGCCGTGAATTTGGCTCGGGTGGCCGCGAGCTGGGCAAGCGTCTGGCGGGCGCGTTGGGCATCCCCTGCTATGACCATGAGATCATCGAGATGATCGCCAAGGAGAACGGATTCAACGAGGATTATGTGGCCCATGTGGCGGAAAAGAGCATCGAGGCGGCCTATCCGCTGACCATCGGTCACCGGTTCGGTATGCAGCCCTTCCAGGTCATGGATCAGCCCATCCGGGTGGCTGTGGCCCAGCGGCAGATCGTGGAGAACTTTGCCAAGCAGGGTGACTGCGTTATCGTAGGCCGCGCTGCCGACGTGATCCTGCGGGACTACAAGCCCCTGAACATTTTCGTCTATGCGGACAAGGATTCCAAGGTTGAGCGCTGCCAGCGCCGCGCCCCGGAGGGCGAGCATCTGACGGTGAAGGAGATCGAGAGCCGCATGAAGCAGATCGACCGCAACCGCGCCCAGCACCACCAGATGTACAGCGACAGCAAGTGGGGTGCGAAGGAGTCCTATGACCTGTGCGTCAACACCACCCGGCGATACGTGAAGGACATCGTGCCGGCCATCGCCAGGTTCTGCGAGGACTGGTTCAACAGCCACGAGTAAGGGAGGGGCTTTCGATGAAGGTGCGCCTGAACGACGACCGGGAGGTCGTGAAAACCGTCCGGGAGGGCCTGAAACGGACAGGGGGGTATTGCCCCTGCCGCCTGGCCCGGATAGAGGAGAACAGGTGTATGTGCAGGGAGTTCAAGGACCAAATCGCCGATCCGGACTTTGAAGGCTACTGCCATTGTCGGCTGTACTACAAAGAGAAATAAAAAATCGGGCCTGCGGCCCGATTTTTTTATTTCCTGATCAACTCCCGCAGAAGGCCGAGTACGGTGAGCACCACGCCGCCCAGCAGCATGAAGTCCGCCAAATTCCACACCAGCGCCCGTTTTTTGATTCGTCGGTGGGGAAACTGGAGATAGTCGGTGACACTGCCCCGGCGCAGGCGGTCATACTGATTGCTGACACCGCCGGAGAGCACCAGTGAGATGCCCAGTTGGGCGGCAAAGGGACGCCTGGACAGCTGGGGCAGCAGGCACGCCGCCGCCAGCAGCCATACGACCCAGGGCATCCAGCGTACCAGCTGGGGATGCTGCTGGCCGAAGCTCATGAAAAAGCCGTGGTTTTCCAGATGGGTCAGGCGAAGCAGCCGGCCTTCATACCGCAGTTTGCCGGTGCGGGACAGATACTTCAGCACCCGGTCGGCGGTAAACAGCGCTGCGGCGATACCGATGGCGATATACATGGCCGTTTACCTCCTGCCCCGGCGGATGGTGAAGCCGAACACCAGGCCGCACAGGCCGCCCACGATGTGGGTGATCTGGGAGATGTTGTCCTGCTTGAACAGGCCGTCGATGATCTCACCGCCTAAGTAAAAGATGACCACCAGGATCAGTGTGACGGGGATCTCACCCTTCCGCATGGCGGTGAAGGAGGACAGGACGATCATCATAAACACCACACCGCTGGCGCCCAGGAGCATGGTGTTGGGGAAGAAAATGAAGTTCACCAGGCCCGTTACCAGCGCCGTGACGGCGATGGTCCAGACCATCGTGCCGCTGCCGTATTTCTCCTCCAGGCCCGGCCCGACCAGCAGCAACAGCAGCATATTGCCCATGTAATGCTCGTAGCCGGAGTGGCCCAGCACATGGCCGAAGAAGCGGACGTATGTCAGCGGATCGGACAGGGAGGAGCGATAGACGGAGAAAAACTGGGTGGTGGTCGCGCCGTTGGTCCACTTGCCCAGCAGCAGCGCGATCAGGCTCAGCAGGGCGAAGGCGAGGATCACCGGCGCATTGAAGCGAATGACGATCTTTTTCAAGACGGATACCTCTTTTCAAATGCGTTCAAAGGGAGTATACTATAATTCCGGAAAAAAGTAAACCGAGGGAGGCTCGAAACGTGAAAAAATGGGTCAAAGCGCTGCTGTGTGCGGTGCTGGCCGTGGTGCTGCTGATCGGCGGCTACGTGGCCTATGTGTTTATCGACTACCACCGACTGGGTGATATGGAGCTGACGCCGCTGCATACACCGGACGCGGATGCTGCGGTGCAGACCGGGCAGCCGTACACCGTGATCTCCTATAACATCGGCTTTGGTGCGTATGAGCCGGACTACGGCTTCTTCATGGACGGCGGCGCGGAGTCCCGGGCGTGGAGCAGGGAGCGCGTCACGGCCAACGTGCAGAACATCGCGTCGTTCCTGAAGGAGCGGCAGGCGGACTTCTACCTGCTGCAGGAGGTGGACATCGGGTCTACCCGCACGTACCAGCTGGACGAGCGGGAGGCGCTGTACGCGGCGCTGTTCGACAAGTGCAGCGTGTTCGCCCAGAACTACGACTCGCCGTACCTTATGTACCCGCTGAACAGCCCCCACGGCGCGTCCCGATCCGGGCTGCTGACGTTCTCCCGGGCGGACATCACGGCGGCGGAGCGGGTGGAGCTGCCGGTGGAGAGCGGCTTCATGAAGCTGCTGGACCTGGATCGCTGCTACTCCGTCAGCCGTATTCCTGTGGAGAGCGGCAGGGAGCTGGTGCTGTATGACCTGCACCTGTCGGCTTACACCAGTGACGGCAGCATCGCCACGGAGCAGCTGGAGCTGCTGCTGGCGGATATGCAGGCGGAGTACGAGGCGGGGAACTGGTGCGTGGCCGGAGGGGACTTCAACAAGGATCTGCTGGGGGATTCCTCTGCATACTTCGGCGAGGCGGACCAGGACTACTCCTGGGCGCAGCCTATCCCGGACGAGGCGTTCGACGGCGTGGACATTACACTGATAGCGCCGCTGGACGAAAGCGACCCCGTGCCGTCCTGCCGCAACGCCGATGGGCCGTATCATCAGGGACAGTATGTGCTGACGGTGGACGGCTTCCTGGTGTCCGCCAATGTGGAGGTGCGGGAGGCCCAGGTCATCGGAACGGGCTTTGCGTATTCTGACCACGAGCCGGTGGAGATGACGTTCGTGCTGAAATGAGGAAAAGAACCGCCCGAGGGCGGTTCTTTTTGCGCTTATTTTGCAAACACGTCCAGCGCGGCGGACAGGTCATCCGGGCCGGTATACAGGACGCTCCACACCGTGCGCGTGTCCAGCAGCAGGAGCTGCTGGTACTCGTCCGTGCCGTCCTCGGTGGGCCAGCGGCAGAGGTAGGCGGCGGGCCAGCCGGACACGGTGACAGAGTGGCCGTTGCGGGCCTCGGCCTGCTCCCGGACGTAGCCCTCCGCCAGCCAGGCGAAGGCTATGTCCATCTGATCCATGTCGTATACATAGAGCAGCTGGCCGCCGTCCCGGGAGCGGGACTGCCGCAGGCTGACGCCGTCGTACACGAGGCCGCCGGAGCGGAAGGCAAAATCGTGAACCCGCAAGTAGTAAGGGCCGCTCTCCGGCAGCGGCGGCAACTGGTCGGGAAACACCTGGGTGATGGTCGGGCCGGGGTAATCCGCCGGGTCGAAATACCGATCGGTGGAGGAGCTGTAGGAGCGGCTGGCGGCGAAGAGACAGCAGAGGGCGGCTGCCAGCGCCAGCAGGATCAGGACGGCCCGCAGCTGCCGCCGCTTCACCCGCTTTTCCGTGTGGTATGTGCGGTGGAGCATCAGACGGCGGCGGGCGTTCCGGGCATCCAGAAAGCCGCGGATCAGCGCGGTCAGCCAGCAGACCAGCACCAAAAGCAGGGCGGGCAGGAGAAAGAGGTAGCCGCCCAGCAGCATATCGTACAGGCCGGTGTAATGACTGCGGAGGACGGGCAGGACGAGGACGAAGTAGACGTATGGCACAAGGAGCAGGGCGGCTACCACGTTGGCGGTCTGCTTTTTACGCAGCAGGCCGTCCAGCACACTGTGGAGCGTGTCCTCGTCGGTGTTCAGGTCGGGGACGGATGGGTCGCCGCAGGTGTAGACGTCCAGCTGCGGGGAAAGCTCACAGACGTACTCCCAGCCCATGTCGCGGAACGCGGCGACGCGGTCCTCGCGGTAGCCGGGATCGGGCTTCACGTCGATGCGGCAGCGCAGGGGGCGGGGCGCGTCACGGTAGAATTGCAGCCATTTGCCGTGGGATTGACTGAGGAAGCAGCCCTTCCGGGCCTGCTCGTCCAGCCAGCTCTCCAGGGCGTCGATCTCGTAGGGCTCGTAGGGCATGAGCTTCAGCATGGCGTGTCCTCCTCTCTGTCCGCGTCGCGGACGCAGCGCCGCAGGCGGGTCAGCTCGTTGTCGTACAGGCGCTGCCCGGCCTCAGTGACGGTGTAGGTGCGGCGGCGGCCTTCCACCGCCGTCTCCCGGATCATCTGCTCGTCAGTGAGCTTGCCCAGAATGGTGTAGAGCGTCCCCGGGCCGAGGGTCAGGCGTCCCCCTGTCCGGTCGGAGATCCACTGGGCGATGTCCGCACCGCACAGCGGCTGATGCCGCAGGGCCATGAGAACGTAAAACATAGGCTCGGACAGGGTGTCCAGCGTTTTCCGGGGCATGGCGTCACCTCCTGTTATCGTTCTACGATATTTATAACATCGTTTTACGATATTGTCAAGCAAAATCAAATTCATAAAAAATTCAAATTAGGGGTTGCAAAGTTGTCTTTTGTGTGGTAACATACGTCCATCAATTAGATACAGCCCGATGAACCGCTCGGAATGGAAAAACCGGACGGGGAGGGGACTCTGGAGAAACCCATTTGGTTGGGTGCCGAAGGTGCAAGGCGCGTGAGCGCCGAATCTCTCAGGCAAAAGGACGGAGCAGACGAGTGTTTCGCTTGTTGTCGTGCTTCTCCAGAGTTGCCGTTTTCCGGCAGCTCTATTTTTATGCAAGGAGAAAAAACGTATGGTAGAAAGTGTGTTGTTCCCCATTGTGGCAAAGATCAATGAGTATCTGTCCAACTACATCCTCATCTTCCTGCTGGTGGGCGTGGGACTGTGGTACTCCATCAAGACCCGGTTCGTGCAGGTACGGTGCTTCGGCGAGGGCATGAGGAAGTTCTTCGGCGAGATGAACCTGCGGGGCGGCGCGCAGAAAAGCGGTATGACGTCCTTCCAGGCACTGGCCACGGCCATCGCCGCCCAGGTGGGCACGGGCAATATCGTGGGCGCCTCCGGCGCGATCCTCACCGGCGGCCCCGGCGCCATCTTCTGGATGTGGGTCATCGCCTTCTTCGGCATGGCCACCATCTATGCCGAGGCCACGCTGGCCCAGAAGACCCGTATCGTTGACCCGGACGGCAATGTGAAGGGCGGCCCGGTGTACTACATCACCACCGCGTTCAAGGGCGGCTTCGGCAAGTTCCTGGCCGGCTTCTTCGCCGTGGCCATCATCCTGGCCCTGGGCTTCATGGGCTGCATGGTGCAGTCCAACTCTATCGGTTCTACCATACAGACAGCTTTCGGCATCCCCGCCTGGGTGTCCGGCATCATTCTGGTGGTCATCTGCGCCATCATCTTCCTGGGCGGCGTGCAGCGTCTGGCCGCCGTCACCGAGAAGATCGTCCCCGTCATGGCAGCCATTTTCCTTCTGGGAGGTCTGGTGATACTCTGCGCCCGCATCAAGTACGTCCCCGCCACCTTCGGCATGATCTTCAAGTACGCGTTCCAGCCCCAGGCCATCATCGGCGGCGGCTTCGGCTACGCCATCAAGACCGCCATCAGCCAGGGCGCGAAGCGCGGCCTGTTCTCCAACGAGGCCGGTATGGGCTCTACGCCCCACGCCCACGCCCAGGCCAACGTGGCCCACGCCCACGATCAGGGCGTGGTGGCCATGATCGGTGTGTTCATCGACACCTTCGTGGTGCTGACACTGAACGCGCTGGTCATCATCTGCACCCTGTATACCGCCGATGGCCCTTTGGCAGGCGGCTACACCGGCGCTGTCACGGAGACGCTGGGCAAGACCAACCTGGCCCAGACCGCTTTCGGGGCTGTGTTCGGTGCTGATATGGGCGCGAAGTTCGTGGCCATCTGCCTGTTCTTCTTTGCGTTCTCCACCATTTTGGGCTGGAATCTGTTCGGCAAGATCAACGCCAACTATCTGTTCGGCAAAAAGAACAGCAAGCTGTGCAATGTGATCTATACCATCATCGCCCTGGTGTTCATCTTCCTGGGCACGGTGTCCGGCAGCGATTTCGTGTGGGAAGTGACGGATATGTTCAACAACCTCATCGTGCTGCCCAACGTTATCGCTCTGTTTGCACTGACGGGTATGGTGGTGGCCAGCCTGAACGAGGTTAAAAAGGATAAGCTGAAGGTGTAATACTGCAAATACGAGGCGGCCGGTGTCCCGGCCTCCTTTTTCTGCAAAAAATGCAAAATAGGGGGTTGACATTTGGCGGATCATCTGCTATATTAAGCAAGTCGGCAGTGCTGACATAACAGAATATGGGGGTATAGCTCAGCTGGG
>USGS01000050.1 GCA_900554275.1 uncultured Eubacteriales bacterium | reverse complement strand
TTTGCCGCGAAGCGGCAAAGGCGCGATTTGATAATCGCACAAACCACCGGGTGGGGTTTCCAAAGGGGAGGGGTCGCAACCCCTCCCTTTTGGTCGCTTCAAGGGAAAAAGATTTTTAAGAAAAGGGGGAAATCGAAATCCCCCTTTTCTTAAATGGCGTTCTTTGGTTACTTTCTTTCGCCAAGGAAAGAAAGTAACCCGCCGGAGGCAACGGAAAGGAAAATCTCGTCCGGGCCAAAAGTGATCCGCGCCGCAGCGCGGAATGTCCCTTTGCCGCTATTGGCAAAAGTGACCCGTCGGAGACACGGAGACAAAAAAACCTAAAACCACCCCTTCTTCCTCTTCGGCGGCGGCCCTGGCTCCCGCCGCTGAAACGGCTTATCCACCAATATGATGTCGTCCCCGAACTTCTGCACACACTCCCACGGGATGTAAAAATCCTCTCCCCGCCCGAACAGCCCGAAAAACCGGCATGGCCCGAACACGATCAGCGCCTTCACCGTTCCCTCCGGGATCTGCACCTCCACATCGCCCACGCACCCCAGCCGGCATCCGTCGCATAGATTGATGACCTCCTTGCGCCGCAGCAAGGTGAACCGACACAGCATTTTCCATCCCTCCCATCCTATGTCTATGCCCGCCGCAGCCCGTCCCATACCGTCGAAAACCGGGGCTTTTCACCGCCGGGAATAACCGCGCCGCCGCCGGGAGATACTGCCACTATCAACAAAGAAGGCAGGTGGCGTTATGCGCAGCAGGGTGGAGATATGCGGCATCAACACGGCGAAGCTGCCCGTTCTGAAAAACGATGAAATGGTGGCCCTTCTCCGCCGTACCAAGGACGGCGATCAGGACGCCCGCCAGCAGCTCATCTGCGGCAACCTCCGCCTGGTGCTGTCCGTCATCCAGCGCTTCGCAGGCCGGGGCGAGAGCGCCGACGATCTCTTTCAGGTGGGCTGCATCGGCCTCATGAAGGCCATCGACAATTTCGATGTCTCCCAGCCCGTCCGCTTCTCCACCTACGGCGTGCCCATGATCATCGGCGAGATTCGCCGCTACCTCCGTGACAACAGCGCCCTCCGTGTCAGCCGCAGCATGCGCGACACGGCCTACAAGGTCCTCCGCGCCCGCGAGACGCTGCTGGCCGAGACCCAGCGCGAGCCCACCGTGGAGCAGATCGCCCAGTACCTCTCCATCCCCCGGGAGGAGGTGGTGTTCTCCATGGATGCCCTCAGCGACCCGGTGAGCCTGTACGAGCCGGTGTATTCCGACGGCAGCGACGCCCTCTGCGTCATGGATCAGGTGCGGGACGACCGCTGCACCGATGAGCATTGGCTGGACCGCATTGCCCTCAAGGACGCCATCGCCCGCCTGGACCAGCGCCAGCGCAGCATCCTGGCCCTCCGCTTCTGCCAGGGCAAGTCTCAGGAGGCGGTGACCACCGAGATCGGCATCTCCCAGGCACAGGTGTCCCGTTTGGAAAAGGGCGCGATCTCCACCATCAAGAAAAATATGTGACCCGCTTCCGTCATGCCGAGCCGGTGACCGACGTCACCGGCGTGGCGATCCGTCCTCCCTTATCGAAATTCCGCCATACCTCGCCAAAACCGCCCAAAACCCACACTATTTCCAAAAATATTAAAATATTCTTCAACCTGCATACAAGGTTTTTCAAAATTTTTCCATGTCTTTTCAAGGCTTTTTCAAAGAAATTCCACTTTTTTTCCGCCAAAAGCCTAACGACACACCGCTAATTTACGATATTTCAAAAATCACACACCTGCAAGGAGGGACTGCATCCATGCCTGAGGAACACACCCGCCCGGAGAAAAACGACCTGCCCGCCCCTGCCCAGCCCATCGTGGACATGGGCAGCACCGTGGTAAAAAACAGCCGCGCCACCATCCATACCCTTACCATCATCGGCCAGATCGAGGGTCACGTAACGCTGCCGGAAAACACGAAAACCACCAAGTATGAGCACATTTTACCACTTTTGGCGGCACTGGAGCAGTCGGAGCAGCTCGATGGCCTGCTGCTGCTTCTCAACACCGTGGGCGGCGACATCGAGGCCGGCCTGGCCATCGCGGAGCTTGTCTCCGGCATGACCAAGCCGGTGGTCACGCTGGTGCTGGGCGGCGGACACTCCATCGGCGTGCCCCTGGCCGTCTGCGGCAAGGCCACCTTCATCGCCCCCAGCGCCTCCATGACCCTCCATCCCGTCCGTATGTCCGGCACGGTCATCGCAGCCCCGGAGACGTACCGCTATTTTGAGCGGATACAGGAGAGAATAGTGGATTTTGTAGCAAAAAACAGCCGTATCTCCTCTGAAAAGTTCCGGAAATTGATGCTGGATTCCGGCGATATGGCCAACGATGTGGGCACGGTTCTGTACGGAAAACAGGCGGTGGAGGCGGGGCTTATCGACCGGGTGGGGTCGCTTTCCGACGCGCTGGAGGCTCTGTATGAAATGGCGGAGCAGGGGAGAAAACAGAGCAAAAAATGACCCGGCGGCAGGCGCACAGCGGCGCGCCTGCCGCTTTTTTTGCCCCTGTCCATACGTTTTTCTTGAAAACGCCGCCGTTTCATAGTATACTTACTTAGTTAAAGTATGCCATCATGAATGAGGTGAAGAAATTGTACCTAAAAGCCTTGGAAATTCAGGGTTTCAAGTCTTTTCCCGATAAAACGGTGCTGAATTTCGGTGAGGACATCACCGCCATCGTCGGCCCGAACGGCTCGGGAAAGTCCAATATTTCCGATGCCATCCGCTGGGTCATGGGCGAGCAGAACAGCCGCCAGCTCCGTGGCGCGAAGATGGAGGACGTGATCTTCGGCGGCACGGAAAAGCGCAATCAGATGGGCTTTGCCCAGGTGACGCTGGTTATCGACAACACGGAGCATATCTTCCCCTCCCGGGAGGAGGCGGAGGTGGCCGTCACCCGGCGCTATTACCGCAGCGGCGAGTCGGAGTACTACATCAACAAGCAGTCCGTCCGGCTCAAGGATGTGAACGAGCTGTTCATGGACACCGGCATGGGCCGGGAGGGCTACTCCATCATCGGCCAGGGCAAAATTGACGAGATCCTGTCCGTCAAGAGCGGCGAGCGCCGGGAGATCTTCGAGGAGGCCGCCGGCATCAGCAAATACCGTCACCGCAAGGAGGAGACGGAGCGGAAGCTGGAGCGCACCGAGGAAAACCTGGTGCGTATCAACGATAAGATCGCGGAATTGGAGCTGCAGGTCGAGCCTCTGCGCCAGCAGGCGGAGACGGCGAAGAAGTACCTTATTCTCCGTGACGAGCTGCGCGTTCTGGAAATCTCCGTGTGGCTGGAACAGCTGCAGAATATCCGCACGGCAAAGCTGAAGCTGGAGTCCGACGCGGCGCTGGCCAAGGAGGAGTGCGACCGGGCGCAGAGGGCGCTGGACGACGTGTACGCCCTCAGCGAGAAATTCTCGGAGCAGGCCCAGCAGAACGACATGGAGGCCGAGGCCCTGCGGGGCAAGCTGACTGCGGCGGAGAGCGCCGCCGGTGAGGAGAGCGCCGCCATCGCCGTTTTGCAGGCCACCATCCGGCATAACGACGAATCGCTAACCCGGCTGGAGCAGGAGTTGTCCGATGCTGAGGTAAGAAGAAACAGCTTGCAGAGCCAGATCAATGGGCAGATGGCCCGGGTGGCGGAGATCGACGGCCAGGCAGCAGCACTGGAGCAGGAGCTGCAGGCGCTGCTGGGTCAGGTGCGGGCGCTGGCGGAGAACGCCCGGGGCGCGGCGGAGGATGCGGATGCCCTGCGGGCACAGGAGGTCATGGCCACGGCGGAGGCCGCCGACGGCAGAGCCGAGCTTTCCGCACTGATGGCAAGCCTGGACGCGGCGGCCCAGCGCCGCGAGGCGGTGGAGCAGGAATTGACCGCTGCACAGGAAAAACTGGAGAGTGGAGAGAAAGAGGCCAAAGAGAATAGACGGGCACTGCATGAGGCGAAGGAAGAGGCCCAGGCGGTGCAGAACGTGATACAGGGTCATTCTCTGCGTATGGACGCGCGGCGAAAGAAGGCGGAGGCTGCGGCGGCGGAGAAGCTGCAGCTGACTATGGATGTGGGGAAGCTGGACGACCGCATCCGCATGCTGACAGAGATGGAGAAGGAGTACGAGGGCTTCTCCAAGGCGGTAAAAACCGTGATGCAGGCGGCGGAAAAAAATACGCTGCGGGGCATTCACGGGCCGGTGGCCAGTTTGATGACCACGAAGAAGGAATACGCCGTGGCACTGGAGATCGCGCTGGGCGCAGCCTTGCAGAACATCGTGGTGGATCGTGAGGAGGACGCCAAGACGGCTATCCGCTTCCTGCAGCAGCGGGACGGCGGACGGGCCACGTTCCTGCCGCTGACCGCCATCCGCGGCGACGTACTGCGGGAGAACGTGGCCGGGGAATACGGCTTTGTGGGCGTGGCCAGCGAGCTGGTGCGCTACGACAAGCAGTACGACAATATTTTCAAGAGCCTGCTGGGCCGCACGGTGGTCATGGAGGACATGGACAGCGCCATTGCGCTGGCCCGGAAATTCCGCAACGGCTTCCGCATCGTGACGCTGGACGGGCAGGTCATCAACCGGGGCGGCTCTATGACGGGCGGCTCGGTTAATCGGTCGGCGGGCGTGCTGTCCCGGGCCAATGAGCTGGAACGGCTGTCCGGCCAGCAGGGCGCGCTGCATGAAAAGCTGCGGGCGGCCACGGAGCGGGCTGCTGAATTGCAGCGGGAGCTGCAGAAGGCCGAGTACGAATTGCAGGTAGCCCAGGAGCAGCAGCGCAAGGCGGAGGACGATGTGCTGACCCTGCAGGGCCGGCAGGACCATTACGATGTGCTGACGGAGAGCCTGCGCCTGAGCTGCGAGACCATGGAGCAGGAGTTGGCCGCTTTGGAGCGGCAAACGCTTGAAAACAATAAAAAAGCGGCCGGGGTGCAGGAGACCATCGACAAGGCGGAGAGCCGGGCCGCCGCGCTGCGGCAGCAGGCCCAGGAGAAGCTGTCCGGGCAGACGGATCTGAACGACGCCACCGACCGGCTGGCGGAGACCATCAGCAAAAAGCGGGCCGATCAGGCGGCGCTGAGCGCTGAGAAGGACGGCGCGCTGCGCAGCGCCGAGGAGCTGCGCCGGGTGCAGGCGGACATGGTGTCCGACCGGGAGCAGAGAGACCGGCTGGCCCAGCAGTACCGGCAGACGCGGCAGCAGGCGGAGCGTGACATGGCCGGCCATCAGGAGAAGCTGGACGGCTTCAACGGCCAGGCAGCATCGCTGCGGCAGAAGCTGGAGGAGCTGGCACAGGCAAAATTGCAGCTGGAACAGCAGAGAGAGCAGCACAGCCGGGACAGCCGCCAGTGCAACGACATGCTGCTGGATGCCATGCAGGCTCACAGCAAGCTGCAGCAGAAGCTGGAGAGCAGCGCCATGGAGGAGAGCCAGATCCTGGACAAGCTGTGGGAGCGGTACGAGCTGAGCCACAGCGACGCTCAGGAGCAGCGGGTGGAGCTGGAGAGCGTGGCCAAGGCCACCCGGCGCATCGCGGAGCTGAACCGGGAGATCAAGGGACTGGGTACGCCCAACATCGGCGCTATCGACGAATTCGAGCGGGTGAACACCCGGTATACATATCTGTCCGACCAGCGCAGCGATGTGGAGCAGGCCAAGGAGGAGCTGACCGGCATCATCGACCAGATCACCGGGCAGATGACCACCATTTTCGCCGAGCAGTTCAGGCTGCTGAATGAGAGCTTTCAGGAGACGTTTCTGGAGCTGTTCGGCGGCGGTAAGGCCCGGCTGGAGCTGGAGGACGAGAGCGACATCCTCAACTGCGGCATCGAGATCAAGGTGCAGCCCCCGGGCAAGCAGCTGAAGACCATCACGCTGCTGTCCGGCGGCGAGAAGGCCTTTGTGGCCATCGCGCTGTACTTCTCCATTCTGAAGGTACACCCCACGCCGTTCTGCGTTATGGACGAGATCGAGGCGGCGCTGGACGAGGCCAACGTGGTGCGGTACGCCCGGTATATGCGGCGCATCGCGGGCAAGACCCAGTTCATCGTCATCACCCACCGGCGGGGCACGATGGAGGAGGCGGATGTGCTGTACGGCGTGACCATGCAGGAAAAGGGCGTGAGCCGTATTCTGACCATCAACCTCAACGACATGGCCAAGGAACTGCACATCAAGTAAGGAGGTATCATACATGGGCGTATTTGCTATGCTGCGGGAGGCGTTCCGCGTCTCCGTCAGCTTTGACAAGCTGGACGACGAGTTCTACGACGGGCTGGAGGAGGCCCTGATCCTGGCGGACATCGGCGCGGAGGCGGCGGTGGACACCGTGGCCCAGCTCCGCAAGCGGGTCAGCGAACGGCTGCTGACACGCTCGGAGGAGGTCAAGGACGCGCTGCGGGACATCCTGCGCTCCAAGCTGGAGGTGGGCGACAGCGCGCTGGTGCTGGAGGGAAAGCCCGCCGTGGTGCTGGTCATCGGCGTCAACGGCGTGGGAAAGACCACGTCCATCGGCAAGCTGGCGGCCCGGCTGAAGGCCGAGGGCAAGAAGGTGCTGCTGTGCGCCGGGGACACGTTCCGGGCGGCGGCGGCAGACCAGCTGGAGATATGGGCCGGGCGGGCCGGCGTGGACATCGTGCGGCAGCACGAGGGCGCTGACCCCGGCGCGGTGCTGTTCGACGCCTTGCAGGCGGCCAAGGCCCGGGGCACGGACGTGGTGCTGTGCGACACGGCGGGGCGGCTGCACAACAAGCAGAACCTGATGAACGAGCTGGCCAAGCTGCGGAAGATCATTGACCGGGAGTGCCCCGACTCCAGCTGCGAGACGCTGCTGGTGCTGGACGCCACCACGGGGCAGAACGGGCTGATCCAGGCGCGGACGTTCAAGGAGACGGCGGGCCTGACGGGTATCATCCTGACAAAGCTGGACGGAACGGCCAAGGGCGGTATCGTGGTGGCCATCGCCCAGGAGCTGAACGTGCCGGTGAAGTTCGTGGGCGTGGGCGAGGGCATCGACGACCTGAAGCCCTTTGACGCCAAAGAGTTCGTGCAGGACATGATATGAGGAGGCGGCAGGATGAAAAGAGCGGATGGCCGGGCGTTTGACGAGCTGCGGCCCGTGGAGATCACACCGGGCTTTACGAAATTCGCGGAGGGCAGCGTGCTGATCCGCTGCGGCGACACGGTGGTGCTGTGCAACGCCTCGGTGGAGGACAAAGCGCCGCCCCACGTGCCGGAGGGCCACGGCTGGGTCACGGCGGAGTATTCCATGCTGCCCCGGGCCAACCGGGAGAGAAGCCGCCGGGATGTGGACAAGCTGAAGCTGTCGGGCCGCAGCGCGGAGATCCAGCGGCTCATCGGCCGCAGCCTGCGGGCGGCGGTGGACCTGGAGCGGCTGGGGCCGCGGACCATCACCGTGGACTGCGACGTATTGCAGGGCGACGGCGGTACGAGGACGGCGTCCGTCACCGGCGGGTTCGTAGCGCTGGCGCTGGCCTGCCGGAGGCTGGTGGAGCAGGGCGCGGTGGAGAAAATGCCGGTGATACATTATGTGTCCGGCGTGTCCGCCGGGATCGTGGAGGACACGGCGGTGCTGGACCTGCCCTATCAGGAGGACAGCCGGGCGCAGGTGGATCTGAACTGCATGATGAACGAGTTGGGGCAGATCATTGAGATACAGGGCACGGGAGAGGGGAGAGCCTTCACCGTGGACGAGCAGCAGTCGCTGGTGGCGCTGTGCGCCAAGGGAAACCGGGAATTGCAGGCGAAGCAGAAAGAGATCATAGGTGAATTGGAATGAAGTTTGTACTGGCCTCTCACAACAAGGGAAAGATCAAGGAGATGCAGGAGGTGCTGGGCGAGCTGGGCGTGGAAGTGGTAACGCCGGGTGAACTGGGCATCACCGTGGATGTAGAGGAGACGGGCACGACGTTCGCGGAGAACGCGGCATTGAAAGCCCGTGCCATCCGCGACGCCAGCGGGCTGCCGGCCATCGCCGACGACTCCGGACTGTGCGTCAACTGGCTGAGCGGCGCGCCGGGGGTGTATTCCGCCCGGTACGGCGGGCTGGACGACGACGCGGCCCGGTATCGGCTGCTGCTGCAGAACCTGCGGGGCGCAACGGACCGCAGCGCGCATTTCCACACGTCCATCGTGTGCGCGTTCCCCAACGGAGACGAGCTGACGGCGGAGGGCGAGTGTAAGGGAACCATCGCCTTTGCGCCTATGGGTGAGGGCGGGTTCGGCTACGACCCGGTGTTCTTTGTGCCGTCTCTGCGCAAGACCTTCGCCCAGCTGACGGCGGAGGAGAAGAACGCCGTTTCCCACCGCGGCAATGCCCTGCGGGCCTTTGCCGCCAATCTGAAAGAGTATTTGGAGAAGAACGAATATGGAACTGACAAGTAAGCAGCGGGCTCAGCTCCGGGGGCTGGCCAACGACCTGGACACCATCGTGCAGGTGGGGAAGGACGGTATCGGAGACAATCTTGTGAAGCAGGTGAGCGACGCGCTGGAGGCCCGGGAGCTGATCAAGGGCCGGGTGCTGGAGAACTCCATGCTCACCGCCCGGGAGGCGGCGGAGGAGCTGGCGGTGGCCGCCCGGTGCGAGGTGGTGCAGGTCATCGGCAGCAAGTTCGTGCTGTACCGGATGCAGCACGATAAGAGCAAGCGGAAGATCGAGCTGGTCAAGGCCAGGAAGAACGTATGAACATAGGCATATACGGCGGGACGTTCGACCCGCCCCATTGGGGACACATCACGGCGGCGAGGGCGGCTATGGAGCAGCTGGGGCTGGATAAGCTGGTGTTGATCCCGGATCGCGTGCCGCCCCATAAGGCGCTGCCGGAGGGCAGCGCGTTGCCGGAGCAGCGGCTGGAGATGGCGGCGCTGGCTGCGGCGGAGCTGGGAAAGCGGGCGGAGGTCAGTGACCGGGAGCTGCGCCGCGATGGGCCGAGCTATACCTCCGACACGCTGGCGGAGCTGCGGCGGGAGCACCCGGAGGACACGCTGTGGCTGCTGATGGGCTCGGATATGTTCCTGAGTCTGCAGACGTGGCACGCGCCGGAGGAGATCATGGCCCTGGCCCGTATCGCACCCTTCAGCCGGGAGGCGGAGGACGAGAGCGCGGCCTTCGCCGCCCAGCAATCACGGCTGGAGCGGGCGTATGGCGCGCAGATCCGGATCGTGCAGAACCCGGAGGTGCGGGAGCTGTCCTCCACGGAGGTGCGGGCCGCATTAGCGGCGGGGCGGGGGAGCGACCTGCTGCCGCCGGCGGTGTACGGCTATGTGCTGCGGGAGCATCTGTACGGCACGCACAAGGCGCTGACGGGACTGACGCCGGACGAGCTGCGGCCCATTGCGATGAGCTATCTCAAGCCTAAGCGGATGCCCCATGTGCTGGGGACGGAGCAGGAGGCGGTGCGTCTGGTGCGGCGCTACGGCGGCGACGAGACACAGGCCCGGATCGCGGCGCTGCTCCACGACTGCACGAAGAAGCTGGACATGGCCCAGCAGCTGGCGCTGTGCGAGAGGTACGGCATCATGCTGGACGAGCTGGAGCAAAAGGCGCTGAAGCTGCTGCACAGCAAGACCGGCGCGGCCATCGCAAGGGATGTGTTCGGCGTGGAGGATGCGGTGTATGACGCCATCCTCTACCACACCACGGGGAAGCCGGACATGACGCGGCTGGAGAAGATCATCTATCTGGCGGATTACATCGAGCCCACACGGGATTTTCCCGGGGTGGACGAGCTGCGGAAAACGGTTTACGAGGATCTGGACAAGGGCCTACTGATGGGCCTGACCATGACCATACAGGAGATGGAGGAGATGGGCAATCCCGTCCACCATCTGACCCGCGACGCGCGGGATTATCTACTGAAAAGAGGGATACGATGAAAACACCGAAGGAATTGGCGCTGCTGGCGGCCAAGGCGCTGTCTGACAAGAAAGGCAAGGAGATCCGCGTGCTGGAGATCACGGAGCTGACCACACTGGCGGACTATTTTGTGCTGGCCACCGGCTCCAGCAACACCCAGATCAACGCGCTGGTGGACAACGTGGAGAAGGTGCTGACGGAGGAGGCCGGGGAAGAGCCGCTGCACCGGGAGGGCTACCGCGGCGGCACGTGGGTGCTGCTGGATTACGGCTGCATCGCCATCCATGTGTTCAACCAGGAGGCCCGGGCGTTCTACGGCCTGGAGCGGCTGTGGCAGGACGGCAGGCCGGTGGATCTGACCGGCGTGGTGGACGACCACGAATGAGCGCGCCGGGGGCGGACAGTGCCGTCCGCCCCTGCGGATGCCCACCGGCCTGCACGGAAAAAACAGGGGTTGACAAGCGGGGAAAAAGCGATACAATGGAATGCGATATTGTCAAAAAGCGATGAAGAGGAAAAGACGGGGCAGGTCCGCCGAAAGAGAGCCGGCGGCTGGTGTGAGCCGGTGGGGGCGCTTCGTTATACTGGTCTCGGAGCTTTCCGCCTGAACAGGGCGGGACGGCGGCGTCACGTTACGGCGCGGCCTTTCGGAGGAAAGGCACTGAGCGCCGCCGGGTGACCGGCGGCGGAAGCAGGGTGGTAGCACGTTCAAACGTCCCTGACCGTTGTATACAGCGGTCAGGGCTTTTTATTTGCGGAAAACAAAATTCACATACAAGGAGAAGCAAGCATGAATTACGATTTTGCGGCCATTGAGAAAAAATGGCAGGCCAACTGGGAAAAGACGAAGCCCTACGCGGCCATTACCGGCGACAAGCGGCCCAAGTTCTACGGCCTTATCGAGTTCCCCTATCCCTCCGGTCAGGGCCTGCATGTGGGCCATCCCCGGCCCTTTACGGCTATGGACATCGTGACCCGCAAAAAGCGGATGGAGGGCTATAACGTTCTGTTCCCCATCGGGTTCGACGCCTTCGGCCTGCCCACGGAGAACTACGCCATCAAGAACCACATCCATCCCGCCGTGGTCACCAAGAACAACATCCAGAACTTCACCAATCAGCTGAAGATGCTGGGCTACGGCTTCGACTGGGATCGCTGCGTGGACACCACCGACCCCAACTACTACAAGTGGACGCAGTGGATCTTTCTGCAGATGTTCAAGCACGGGCTGGCCTATAAGACCACCATGCCGGTGAACTGGTGCACCAGCTGCAAGTGCGTGCTGGCCAACGAGGAAGTGGTCAACGGCGTGTGTGAGCGCTGCGGCAGCGAGGTCATCCGCAAGGAGAAGAGCCAGTGGATGCTGAAGATCACCGCCTACGCCCAGCGTCTCATCGACGATCTGGACGATGTGAACTATATCGAGCGGGTGAAGATCCAGCAGCGCAACTGGATCGGCCGGTCCACCGGCGCGGAGGTCACATTCAAGACCAACGTGGGCGACGAAGTGACGGTATACACCACCCGCGCCGACACGCTGTTTGGTACGACGTACATGGTCATCTCTCCTGAGCATCCGCTGCTGAAGGAGTGGCAGCCCAAGATCAGGAACTGGGACGAGGTGGCGGCCTATCAGGATGAGGCGGCCCACAAGTCCGATTTTGAGCGCGGCGAGCTGAACAAGGACAAGACCGGCGTGCGGCTGGAGGGTATCGAGGTCATGAACCCCGTGACCCACAAGGCGCTGCCCATGTTCGTGTCCGACTACGTGCTCATGGGCTACGGCACGGGCATCGTCATGGGCGTGCCCGGCCACGACCAGCGCGACTGGGAATTTGCCAAGAAGTTCGGCCTGCCCATCGTGGAGGTGGTCAAGGGCGGCGACGTGACCAAGGAGGCCTTTGTGGCCAAGGACGACAGCGCCATCATGGTCAACTCCGGCTTCCTGAACGGCATGACCGTGAAGGAGGCCATCCCCGCCATGAAGAAGTATGTGGTGGAGCAGGGCTTCGGCAAGGAGAAGGTCAACTACAAGCTGCGCGACTGGGTGTTCTCCCGCCAGCGGTACTGGGGCGAGCCGATCCCCCTGGTGAACTGCGAGAAGTGCGGCTGGGTGGCCCTGCCGGAGGAGCAGCTGCCGCTGGTGCTGCCCCAGGTGGAGAGCTATGAGCCTACCGACGACGGCGAGAGCCCCCTGAGCAAGATGACCGAATGGGTCAACACCACCTGCCCCTGCTGCGGCGGCCCGGCTAAGAGAGAGACGGACACCATGCCCCAGTGGGCGGGCTCAAGCTGGTATTTCCTGCGGTATATGGACCCCCACAACGACAAGGCGCTGGCCAGCAAGGAGGCGCTGGATTACTGGTCTCCCGTGGACTGGTACAACGGCGGCATGGAGCACACCACGCTGCACCTGCTGTACTCCCGCTTCTGGCA
>USGS01000049.1 GCA_900554275.1 uncultured Eubacteriales bacterium | reverse complement strand
CGCCGCATCGAGACGCTGAAGTCCGGCGGCGAGGTCATCGGCAACCGCACCCGCGCCAAGGTGGTGAAGAACAAGGTGGCGCCTCCCTTCCGTGAGGCGGAGTTCGACATCATGTACGGCGAGGGCATCAGCAAGCTGGGCGACCTGCTGGATCTGGCGGTGAAGCTGGATCTGGTGCAGAAGAGCGGCTCGTGGTTCAATATGGGCGAGCTGCGCCTGGGTCAGGGCCGCGACGCGGCCAAGCAGTATTTCCGCGACCACCCGGACGAGGCCGACAAGCTGGAGACGGCGGTGCGGGAGAATTTCCACAAGCTGATGGGCAGTCAGTCCCGTGTGGCCGCCAAGGCCGCAGGCCGTGCCGTGGACGTGTCCGCTGACGACTTTGACGACGCCGACTGATGCGCATCGACCGGATCGAAAAATCAAAGCATAAGCAGGAGCGCGTGCTGGTGTTTCTGGAGGACGAAACGCTTCTCCGGATCACCGGTGCGGAGCTTCTGCGCTTTGGCTTATATAAGGGGATGGACGTGCCCCCGGAGCTTGTGGTAGAATTACAGGCGGCAGGGGAGAGGTCGGAGCGGAAGCAGGCGGCGGCCCGTATGGCCGCCGGGCGTATGCTCTCCAAGCAGGAGGTGCAGCGCCGCCTGACAAAAAAGGGTGCGCCGGAGGACGAGGCGGCGGAGACGGCGGACTGGCTGGAGGGACTGGGTGCGGTCAACGATGAGGCCTATGCCGGGGTCATCGCCCGCCATTACGGCACGCTGGGCTACGGCCCGGCCCGGGTGAAGCAGGAGCTGCACCGCCGGGGTATCCCCAAGGAACTATGGGACGGGGCACTGGCCCAGCTTCCCCCGGCGCAGGACACCATACGTGCTTTGGCCCACGCCAAGCTGCGTGGCAAGAGCCTGGACACCGACACGTCCCGCCGGCTGGCCGCCTATCTCCAGCGCCGCGGCTTTTCCTGGAACGACATCCGCCCCGTCCTCAACGAGCTGGGGCAGGACATAGACGAAGAGTGAGTGCAGCAATAGACCAACCTCTGTCATTCCGAGGAGCGAAGCGACGTGGGAATCCGTCTCCCTTTCAGCGCCGTGGCGCGGAAAGTCTCCCCCGTGCAAGGGGCACTGGCGGCGTGGGGCGTTGGCGGAGGGATTGCTGCTAAGACTAATGAGGATGGCGATTTCCTGGTCGTGGCTTGCGCTGCGCCAGCCTTCTTTGCGTGAGGAAACCTAAAACCTGGATTGCCGTGCCAATTTGCACCCTAAGAGCATTTGTGTCAGAGTGTTTGCGCCATGGCATGGGCTGACGCATAATGACAGCTTTTTTGCCAGTCTGAGACGAAGAACAAAAACGTTGACGGAAAGGAGAATGAGCGTGGAGTGCGGCTTTAACTTGGAGGCGGCAAGGGGCTATAAAAGCAATTCGCAGATTGCGCGGGTGCTCACGGAAGGCTGGGTGTGTCGCGAACTCTACTGCCCTCGTTGCGGGAACACCCATATTTCTCACTTTCCAAATAATAAAGCTGTTGCGGACTTTTTTTGCCCTAACTGCAAAAATGAATACGAATTGAAAAGTAAGAGTGGCCGGGTTGGTAAAAGAATAGCGGACGGCGCTTATGAAACTTTTATCGAACGGATAACAGGCAACAGCAACCCCGATTTCTTTGTGTTGAGCTACGACTTACGGGAAATGTGCGTGGATGACTTATGGGTTATACCGAAGCACTTTTTTGTGCCGGGTATTGTTGAAAAAAGAAAACCGCTTTCGTCTGCGGCTAAAAGAGCGGGCTGGGTGGGCTGCAATATTCTGTTCAGCGAGATACCGGCACAAGGGCGGATTTCTATAATCAAAGACCGCGCTGCGGTCGAGAAGAAGACTGTTTTAGCGCAGGTGCAAAAAGCGGCTCGGCTGGAAACGGCGGAAATGGAAGCGCGTGGCTGGCTTCTGGATGTTCTGTGCTGTGTAAATGCCATCCGTAACGAGTGCTTCACTATAGATGAAGTTTATGCGTTTGCCGGGACGCTGGCGGAGAGGTATCCTAATAACAATAACGTTAGACCTAAGATTAGGCAGCAACTGCAATATTTACGTGACCGCGGTTTTTTGGAATTTTTAGGTCGAGGAAGATACAGAAAGATTTAGTAGACGAAGAGTGAGGTATACACCGTGAAAGTATCGTTCATTTCCCTTGGCTGCGCCAAGAACCTGGTCAACACCGAGCAGATGATGGCCCTGTGCCGGGATGCCGGGCACACCCTGCAGACTGAAAACGCCGGCGCGGACGTGGTGGTCATCAACACCTGCGGCTTCATCGACAGCGCCAAGGAGGAGGCCATCGACACCATCCTCTCCGTGGCGGCGCTGAAGGAGCAGGGGCTGGTGGGCAAGATCCTCGTCACCGGCTGCCTCACCCAGCGCTACCAGCAGGAGATCCTGGACGAGCTGCCGGAGGTGGACGGCATCATGGGCACGGGCAGCTACGGCGAGATCGTCCCGGCGCTGGAGGAGGTCGTCTCCGGCGGCACGCCCCGCCGCTTCGGCGACATCCACGGCATGATCGACGAGCTTGACCGGGTGCTGACCACGCCCAAGCACTTCGCCTACCTCCGCATCGCCGAGGGCTGCGACAACCGCTGCTCCTTCTGCGTCATCCCCACCCTGCGGGGCAAGTACCGCAGTCGCCGCATGGAGGACGTGCTGGCCGAGGCGGAGAAGCTGGCCGCCGCCGGCGTGAAGGAGTGCATCGTCATCGCCCAGGACATCACCCGCTACGGCATCGACCTGTACGGCCAGCGTAAGCTGGCGGCCCTGCTGCGGGAGCTGTGTAAGCTGGACTTCCACTGGATACGCCTGCACTACCTCTATCCCGACGAGTTCACCGACGAGCTGATCGACACCATCGCCGATGAGGAGAAGGTGCTGCCCTATCTGGACATCCCCATCCAGCACTGCAACGACAAGGTGCTCAAGACCATGAACCGCCGGGGCGACAAGGCGGAGCTGCTGGCCCTGTTCCATAAGCTCCGCGCCCGCATCCCCGGGCTGGTGCTGCGTACCAGCCTCATCACCGGCCTGCCCTACGAGGACGAGGCCGCCTTCGAGGAGCTGTGCGAGTTTTTGCAGGAGGTCCGCATCGAGCGGGCCGGGGTGTTCCCCTACTCCCCGGAGGAGGGCACGCCTGCGGCCAAAATGCTGAACCGGGTGGACACCGCCGAGGCCGAGCGCCGCGCTGAGCTGGTGGTGGATGTCCAGTCCCGCATCATGGACGATTTCAACGACAGCCGCATGGGCACGGTGCTGGAGGTGCTGTGCGACGGCTTCGACGAGCAGGCCATGCAGTTCGTGGGCCGCAGCTACGCTGAAAGCCCCGACATCGACGGCTGCATCTACTTTACCGCCGACCACGAGGTGGAGGCCGGGGAGTTCGTCCCCGTCCGCATCACCGGCACGATGGACGGCGACCTGACCGGCGAGCTGGCGGAGTAAAAAGGACTTTCCATTTCGCGCTCACCGTGCTATACTGTACAGAGACATGAGAGAAAGGCGGATACATATCTATGACGACCGCGAACAAGCTGACGATCCTGCGGGTGCTGATGATCCCCGCGTTTTTGGCGGTGCTGTACTGGGGCTTCCCCGGCAGCCGCTACGTGGCCCTGGCCATCTACGTTGTGGCCTGCCTCACCGACCTGCTGGACGGCTACATCGCCCGCCACTATAACCAGATCTCCGACTTCGGCAAGTTTATGGACCCCCTGGCGGACAAATGCCTTGTTATGGCGGCGCTGTGCTGGTTCGTGGAGGAGGGCACGTTTGCCGCGTGGGTGCTGGCCGTCGTGCTGCTGCGGGAGTTCGCCGTGTCCGGGATGCGCCTTGTGGCCGTGGAGAAGGGCCGGGTCATCGCCGCCGGGTGGTCGGGCAAGGTCAAGACCGCCAGCACCATGGTGTGCATCTGCCTGATTTTGTTCGGCATCCCCCAGGTGCTGAACTATGTATGTCAGGGCGTGATCCTGGTGACCACCGTCTACTCCGGCATCGAGTATTTCGCCAAGAACGCCGATGTGTTCAAGGAGGTCAAATGACTTGACACCGCGCCGAAATCCTGCTACTATTAGTGACAATCAAATAGCGCGATGATCGGAAAGAGTACGCATCGGCGCTTTGCCAAGAGAGGGACGGTCAGCGGCTGAAAGCCGTCCTGCCGAGCGGTGCGGAAAGTGCGTCCGGGAGCGCGGGGGATATGGATGCCCTCCGCATGGTCTGCGTCACAGGCCGCACCGAGAGATAAACGAGAGTGGAACCGCGAAGTATTCTTTCGCCTCTCATGCCCCAGGGCATGGGAGGCGTTTTTGTTCGGCATAATAATACAATGTAGATAGAAGGAGAACCGTTATGTATCTGTATAATTCCGCCACCCACAAGAAAGAGGAGTTCAAGACCCACACCCCCGGCCACGTGGAGATGTATACCTGCGGCCCGACGGTGTATCACTTTGCCCACATCGGCAACCTGCGTTCCTACATCATGGAGGACGTGCTGGAGAAGTACCTGCGCTACGCCGGCTACGACGTGAACCGCGTTATGAACATCACCGACGTGGGCCACCTGACCTCCGACGCCGACGAGGGCGAGGACAAGATGCTCAAGGGCGCGAAGCGGGAGCACAAGACCGTCATGGAGATCGCCAAGTACTACACCGATGCGTTCTTCTCCGACTGCCAGAAGCTGAACATCAAGCGCCCCGATGTGGTGCAGCCCGCCACCGGCCTGATCGACGACTATATCAAGATCATCACCAAGCTGATGGACACCGGCTACGCCTACTTCGCCGGCGGCAACGTGTACTTCGACACCAGCAAGCTCCAGCGCTACTATATCTTCAACGACCACAACGAGGAGGATCTGGCGGTGGGCGTCCGGGAGGGCGTGGAGGAGGACCCCAACAAGCGCAATAAGAACGACTTCGTCCTCTGGTTCACCAAGTCCAAGTTCGAGGATCAGGCCCTGAAGTGGGACTCCCCCTGGGGCGTGGGCTATCCCGGCTGGCACATTGAGTGCTCCGGCATCTCCATGAAGTTCAACGGCGAGTATCTCGACCTGCACTGCGGCGGCGTGGACAACGCCTTCCCCCACCACACCAACGAGATCGCCCAGTCCGAGAGCTACCTGGGTCATCCCTGGTGCCCCCACTGGTGCCATGTGGCCCACCTGAACACCGACCACGGCAAGATGTCCAAGTCCAAGGGCGAGTTCCTCACCGTCTCCCTGCTGGAGGAGAAGGGCTACGATCCGCTGGCCTACCGTTTCTTCTGCCTGCAAAGCCACTACCGCAAGAGTTTGGTGTTCACCTGGGAGAACCTGGACAACGCCACCGTGGCCTACAACAAGCTGTTGGCCCGCATCGCCGCGCTGAAGGACGAGGGCGAGGTGGAGCAGGCCGCCTTTGACGAGTACAAGGCCAAGTTCATGGCCGCCATGGATAACGACCTGAACACCTCCATGGCCGTCACCGTGCTGTACGATGTGCTGAAGGCCAAGACCAACGACAAGACCAAGCTGGCGCTGCTGGACAGCTTCGACACCGTGCTGGGCCTGAAGCTGCTGGAGAAGGCCGCCGCCCTCCGGGCCAGGCAGGCCGCCGCCCCCGCCGCCGGCGAGTTCGCCGTCATCAGTGAGGATGGCGAGGCCAACGGCGACGTGGAGGCGCTGATCCGCGCCCGCGCCGACGCCAAGAAGGCCAAGAACTTCGCCGAGGCCGACCGCATCCGCGACGAGCTGAAGGCCCAGGGCATCGAAGTCACGGACATCCCCAACGGCGCAAAGTGGAAGCGCGTGTGAGATGAATAAAAAAGATAGGGAGCTGCTCCGCAGCTCCCTATCTTTTATGAGCGGTCATATAATTCGATGGTGTCATTTGTTCGATTGCGGTCGGGCTCGTAGCGGTCACAGGGTTTCTCTGTGGCGGTGACGCTGTATCCGTTGCGGGAGCACTTGAAGTGCGTCACATAGCAGGAGGTATAGCTGTCACCCAACTCGCAGTAGCGGCAAGAGCCGCACAGGCCGTAGTAGTTTTTGGTAGACATAACGTGTCACCTCAATTCTTCTGGTTTGGAATAGTTTTGTCGATGGAGAGCGATACATTGGGGATGGATTTGGCCGCTTTTTCAACAGCATCAAAGATGTAGGGGATGCAGAAGCCGTCATACTTTCCTGCATCTATGTAAAGACCGTCTACAAAAATCCATGTATATGCAGCGATCGTGTTTCTTACGAGGTCTACTCTGACGTCCTCTATATCGGAAAAACTACCGACAATGGCCCTTGCATCGACTTCGGAGGAAAAACGTGTAAGGAACAACTTTTCCAATTCTTGCCGGAGTCCCTTTCCGCGTTCATCCATTTGAGAAGCAAGCGCGTGATCACCGTTGACTGTGGCAGTTACCGATGTTCGCATCGCTTGTCGATATTCTTTCTTTAATTCCTCGTAACGCGGAGCTAATTCAGGGGATTTTAATACTATATCCACTTGAATGATTTCCCCACCTCCCTTATAACCGGCAGAATGGACGGAAAGGCGACAGGTTGCGTTGTCAACTTGGGCGGCGGATACGCTTTTTAGAATAGCAATGATCTCGTGCTTTGCTTTACAGTTTTCTGCCGATTTTTGCACTTTACGTATTTTTTTAGCGTTGGAAAGGCTGCTCCACACAAAAAAGACAACAATGGCAATTATAATCAACTCAATCAAGTGTGGTCACCTCCATTATGCTGCGCTTTTGCATAGCGCTGTCGTATGATTGTTTACGGTTCGACACTTCTGTAAACTCTCCTTTCCTTCGTTTCTCACCCATCCTCCGGCGGGGCTTGCGCCCCGCCGGGGTCGAGCGAAAAACAAAAACGCTGTGCAGGGCATAAGCCTACACAGCGTAAGAAGATGCTATCTTCCTGATGCAACACAACACTTGGGAAAAACGACAAAGCACCCCCTTGCGTAAAGGGGCATTTTAGCGTATAATATCCCATGCGGTGCGACCTTTTGGTCATTGTGTAGGTGGGGCTAACACCTGCATAGGCTTACGGGTGTTCCCGCACCCGTAAGCCGCCGCATCTTTGTTTTTCGGATAAATTATAACAAAGCGTGTGACGTTTTGCAAGCCGTTTTGAGGAAAATGTCGGAAATTGTTTGCCCATGAGAAAAGGCCGCCAATGGCGGCCTTTTTCATCCCTATGGGAACAAATCCCCGCAAGTCTCCGTCAAACAGACAGCTGGAAGAAAAGGAGGAATTTCCCATGAAGCGACTGAGAACCATGCTTTGCGCCCTGCTGGCGGGGGCGCTGCTGGCGGGCTGCGGCGTGCAGCCCCGGACGGACGATAAGCAGGGGGGAGGCGCTGCCGTGGACCTGACGAAATACGCCGTCAAGGAAGCGGCCTTCCCGGCCTATCCCCGCGAGCCGCGGTACGAGGACTACTTCAACGATAACGGTGAGGGAGACTGGGACGCCTACATGGCGGCGGAGGATGAATACATGGCGGCGATGCAAAAGCTGGGCAAGGGGCGGCTGGACCGGGAGTCCGCCGCGCCGGTGCTGGCCTTTGCCGACAGGACGGCGGGGGCGATCTTCGCCGACAGCGAGAACCGGGTGTACTCGCCCATCAGCCTGTACGCCGCCCTGGCCATGCTGACGGAGGTCACCGGCGGCGACACGAAGCAGCAGGTCATGGATTTGCTGGCCGCCGATGACACGGAGACGCTGCGCCAGCAGATCAAGGACCTGTGGATCGGGGTCTACACCGATGATGACCAGTCCGTGTGCCGCCTGGCCAACGCCGCGTTCCTGCGGGAGAACGCTGAGGTGAAGCAGGAGGCAGTGGACACGCTGGCGGACTGGCACTTTGCGTCCACCTACCGCGTGCCCATGGGCACGGAGGAGGCGGACAAGGCCATCGCCGGCTGGCTGAACCAAAACACCGGCGGATTGCTGTCCGAGGAGACGGGGAACATCCGCACCGATGGGAACGACCTGCTGCGGCTGTATAACACCATCTACTACAAGTCCGGCTGGCAGGACGCCTTTAAGAGCAGCCGGACGAAGCAGGACACGTTCACCGCCGCCGATGGCGCGGCGCAGAGGGTGGACTTCATGCACCGCACGGAGAGCGGCAGCTATCGGAAGGGTGACGGCTACACCGCCGCGCCCCGGTCACTGAACTACGGGCGCATGGTGTTCGTGCTGCCGGACGAGAGCGTGACGCCGGAGAGTCTTTTGCAGCGGCAGGGCTTCCTGGCGGAGCTGACCGGCGACTATAACGCCGCGGAGCTGGTGTGGTCCGTGCCCAAGTTCGACGTGAAGTCCTCCACCGAGCTGAACGAGGTGCTGCAGGCGCTGGGTGTGACGGACGCCTTTGACTGGACAAAGGCGGATTTCGCCCCGCTGACCGCCAACGGCGCATTCCTCAGCAGCGCCATGCAGGCCGCCCGGGTGAAGATCGACGAGGAGGGCGTGGAGGCCGCGGCCTACACGGAGCTGGTCTGCGCGGATTCGGCCATGATGGAAGTGCCGCCCACCGTAGAGATGGACCTGGACCGACCGTTCCTGTTTGTGATTTTCGACTATAACAACATTCCGTTGTTCGTGGGCACGGTGAACGCCTTGAATTAGTTGGAGAGTTCCACAAAAATTCTTCAAAAATTTTGTAGACAAAATAGAAAAATCCCCTTGACACAAGGGGATTTTTCCTTTATTATATGCAGGTACGCGCGCAAAGGGTGCTGCACACCCGGAGGCGTTTACGATGCGATGAACCGGGAGATTGCTCCGCAAGGAGGTAACTTCCGGGGAGTATGTCCGATAATCGGGCGGCTGAGAGATCTCTGTACGTCGGCGTAGATCGCCGCGCCAGAAGGACACCGGCCTTATCGCCGGTGTTTCTTGTGAGCCGGAATGATACGCACGGAACGGCGTATAAGAAATTTTTCACCGTACGGCATTGGTCAAAGCAAGAAAAAACCGTACAAATCAATGGAGGAACAAACCAAATGGCAAAAGAAATGATCCGCATTCGTCTGAAGGCCTATGACCACCAGGTCATCGACCAGTCCGCAGAGAAGATCGTCGAGACCGCCAAGCGCACCGGTGCTTCCGTCTCCGGCCCGATCCCCCTGCCCACCAAGAAAGAGATCGTCACCATCCTGCGCGCTACCCACAAGTATAAGGACAGCCGTGAGCAGTTCGAGCGCCGCACCCACAAGAGACTCATCGACATCACCAACTCCACCCCCAAGACCGTGGAGGCCCTGATGGCCCTGGATCTGCCCGCCGGTGTGGAGATTGAGATCAAGCTGTAACCCACCTTATATAATATTCCCGCAACATTTGCTTGCTGCCCGACTGTCCGCCGACTTGCGTGAGGCGGGCAGGGGTTACGTCGGCAGAGCAAGCGTTCCGCTCCCCAATGGGCGGGATCGAATCTATGCCGACCAATAACCTTTAAGGAGGATCATACATGAAGGCAATCATTGGCAAGAAAGTCGGTATGTCTCAGATCTTCGACGAAAACGGCAAGGTCATCCCCGTTACTGTTATCGAGGCCGGCCCCTGCACCGTCGTTCAGAAGAAGACTGCCGAAAAGGAAGGCTACGCTGCCGTGCAGCTGGGCTTCGAGGACGTGGCGGAGCGCAAGCTCACCAAGCCCGAGATGGGCCACCTGAACAAGGCCGGCGTTGCTCCCAAGAAGTATCTCCGCGAGTTCGACCTGGAGAACGCCGCCGAGCTGAACGTGGGCGACATCATCAAGGCTGACACCTTCAAAGAGGGCGACTTCGTTGACGTCACCGGCACCAGCAAGGGCCACGGCTACCAGGGCGTTGTGAAGCGCTGGAACGCCGGCCGTACCCCCATGAGCCACGGCGGCGGCCCTGTCCACCGTCATGCCGGTTCTATGGGCTCTACCACCGACCCCAGCCGCATCTTCAAGGGCAAGATCGGCGCCGGTCAGATGGGCTGTGACCAGGTCACCATCCAGAACCTGGACATCGTCAAGGTCGATCCCGAGCTGAACATGATCGCGGTCCGCGGCGCTATCCCCGGCCCGAAGGGCGGTCTGGTGCTCATCAAGTCCACCGTTAAGACCCACCGCATCAAGCACGCTGATGCTGGTATCAGCAACAACCCGCAGAAGGCTTCCGGTCGTAACCCGCAGAAGGCTTCCGCCCGTACTAAGTAAGGAAAGGAGTGCTTAAGGAAATGTCTGCTATCAAAGTTTTGAACATGGCCGGCGCTGAGGTCGGCACTGTTGAGCTGAACGACAGCATCTTCGGCATCGAGCCGAACACCGCTGTTGTCCACGAAGTGGTGAAGAACCACCTGGCAAACTGCCGGCAGGGCACCCAGAGCGCTCTGACCCGCGCCGAAGTCTCCGGCGGCGGCAAGAAGCCCTGGCGTCAGAAGGGCACCGGCCACGCCCGTCAGGGCAGCACCCGCGCGCCCCAGTGGACTCACGGCGGCATCGTGTTCGCCCCCAAGCCCCGCAGCTACTCTTACGTTCTGAACAAGAAGGTCAAGAGACTGGCTATGAAATCCGCTCTGTCCGCCAAGGCCGCTGCCGGCGAGATCATCGTCATCGACAGCATCAAGATGGACAGCATCAAGACCAAGGACTTCCGCGCTTTCCTGACCGCCGTCAAGGCTGACGGCAAGTCTCTGGTGGTCACCCCCGCCAAGGACGACGTCATCGTCAAGAGCGCCCGCAACATCCCCGGCGTCCAGACCTCCATGGCCAACCTGATCAATGTCTACGACATTCTGAAGGCCAAGTACCTGGTCCTGGATAAGGAAGCCCTCACCGTGATCGAGGAGGTGTTCGCGTAATGACTAACGTGTACGACATCATCATTCGTCCCATCATCACCGAGCGTTCCATGGCTGCCACTTCCGACAAGAAGTACGTGTTCGAGGTTGCTCCCACCGCCGGTAAGATCGAGATCAAGAACGCCGTGGAGAAGATCTTCGGCGTGAAGGTCGCCAAGGTCAACACCATCAACTACGATGGCAAGACCAAGCGCATGGGCGCCGGCCGTCCCGGCACGCGCAAGAGCTGGAAGAAGGCCTATGTCCAGCTGACCCAGGATTCCAAGACCATCGAGTTCTTCGAGGGTATGGTATAAGAAAAGGAAGGAGTGTAAGAAATGTCCATTAAAACTTTTAAGCCGACCACCCCTTCCCGCCGGCACATGACTGTCTCCGGCTTCGACGGCATTGACAAGCACGCCAAGCCCGAGGCCAGCCTGACCGAGGTGCTGAAGAAGAACGCTGGTCGCAACAGCTATGGCCGCATCACCGTCCGTCATCGCGGCGGCGGCGAGAAGCGCAAGTACCGCATCATCGACTTCAAGCGCGACAAGATGGATATGGAAGCCACCGTTCTGCGCCTGGAGTACGATCCCAACCGCAGCGCCAACATCGCCCTGGTCCAGTACGAGGACGGCGAGAAGCGCTACATCGTAGCCCCTGTGGGCCTGGCCGCCGGTGACAAGGTGCTGTCCAGCGCCGCTGCCGACATCAAGCCCGGCAACTGCCTGCCCATCGCCAACATCCCCGTTGGTACGGTCATCCACAACATCGAGATGCACCCCGGCAAGGGCGCCCAGCTGGTCCGCTCCGCCGGTGCGTATGCCCAGCTGATGGCGAAGGAGGGCGACAACGCCCAGATCCGTATGCCCTCCGGCGAGGTCCGCATCATCCGCACCAACTGCAAGGCCTGCATCGGTCAGGTCGGCAACCTGGAGCACGAGAACATCCAGATCGGTAAGGCCGGTCGTAAGCGTCACATGGGCTGGCGTCCCACCGTTCGCGGCAGCGTCATGAACCCCTGCGATCACCCCCACGGCGGTGGTGAGGGCAAGTCCCCCGTCGGTCGTCCCGGCCCTGTCACGCCTTGGGGCAAGCCGGCTCTGGGTTACAAGACCCGCAAGAAGAAGAACCCCACTGACAAGTTCATTGTCAAGCGTCGCAACGTGAAGTAAAGGAGGCAAGAGAATATGAGCAGATCTATCAAAAAAGGCCCGTATGTTGCCCCTGAGCTGCTGAAGCGGGTTGAAGAGATGAACGCCAAGGGCGAGAAGAACGTGCTGAAGACCTGGAGCCGCAGCTCCACCATCTTCCCCGCCTTCGTCGGTCACACCATCGCTGTCCACGACGGCCGCAAGCACGTGCCCGTCTATATCCAGGAGGATATGGTCGGCCACAAGCTGGGTGAGTTCGCTCCCACCCGCACCTTCCGCGGCCATCGGAAAGATTCTTAATTGAAGGAGGATGCAGAACATGGAAAAGAAAGAAGCCAAAGCGTATCTGCGCTATGTCCGCATCGCTCCCCGCAAGGTTCAGATCGTCTGCGATCTGATCCGCGGCAAGGACGCCGGCACTGCCATGGCCGTCC
>USGS01000048.1 GCA_900554275.1 uncultured Eubacteriales bacterium | reverse complement strand
TTTTGGGGCTGCGGCCAAAAGTGACCCGCGCCGGGGCGCGGAATGTCCCCTTGCCGCTGCTGAAAGAAAAGAGGCCGCCGGAGACAAAACAATACACCCAAAAGCCGCCCGGAGGGCGGCTTTTGTCACAGCACCTGCTCTATTTCACTCTCCCCATAGACCTGCATACCGTTGGCCTTCAGCATCTCCGCCGTCACGCCGTCCCCCGGCCGCAGCGTCCCGGTAAACGTGCCGTCGTAAATACGCCCGCACCCGCAGGACGGGCTTCTCTCCTTCAGCACCGCCGCCCTGCAGCCGTACAGCTCCGCCAGCCGCAGCGCCTCCTCCGCGCCCCGGCGGTATTCCGCCGTCACGTCCCGTCCGTCACGCATGACCACCTGCTCTCCCCGCCGCTCCGACGGCAGGCGGGGCGTGGTCAGCCCGCCCAGCTGCTCCGGGCACACCGGCACGGCGCGGCCCTGCCGGGCCAGCTCCATGGCCAGCGGGTGGGGCTTGCTCTGCCCGTCATACCGGCAGGCGCACCCCAGCAGACACGCACTCACCAGGATCATACCGTCAGCTCCTTCCCGTCCAGCGCCGCATAGGCCAGCCTCTCCCCCTCATACCGCAGCTTCAGGGAGAAAAACGGCGTGGCCGCGTCATGGATGAGATGCAGGAAGATCTTGTCCCCCTCCCACTGGGGCAGCGCCGCCAGTGCGTCCTTGTGTATCCACTCCAGCACGCCCTCGTCGCACTCCTGCACCTTCCCCGTCCAGCCGGTGGCGGTGAACAGATGCATATACTCCGTCTCCCACACGTCGGACACAAAGGTCACGATGCCCCGGTACTGGTAGTCCGTCAGCGTCAGCCCCGTTTCCTCCAGCGTCTCCCGGCAGATGCACTCCTCCGGGCTCTCCCCCGGCTCAAATTTGCCGCCCACGCCGATCCACTTGTCGTGGTTCAGGTCGTTCTGCTTCTTCACCCGGTGGAGCATCAGATACTCCCCCTTTTCATTCTCTAAATAGCACAGTGTCACATTCTTCATTTTATGTCCTCCCGCCGGATTTACATTCCCGATTCTATGGTGTATACTCGATGTCAGCCATTGTACCACTCTCATATAAGGTCTTTCAACTTTTTCCCGCTTTTTTATAAGAAAAACACCCATCCGCATACAAGGTCTTTCCAAGTAATTCCACGTTTTTTCAAGGAGGAAACTGCCAAATGGTTGACATAAAACCAGGCCGCTACCGGCATTTCAAGGGAAACGAGTACGAGGTCATCGGCGTGGCCTGCCACAGCGAGACGTTGGAGGATATGGTGGTCTACCGCGCCCTGTACGGCGGCGGCGGATTGTGGGTGCGCCCCGCCGCCATGTGGTTGGAGACGGTGGAAAAGGAAGGCTATCGCGGCCCGCGGTTCGTACCTTTGGAGGCAGAAAAGTGAGTGATACCAACGGTTTCCGCGTCATCCGCTCCCGCCGCCGCACTCTGGCGCTGGAGATCACCCGGCAGGGCGAGGTGCTGGTCCGTGCCCCCCTTCGGGCCTCGGACGAGGCCATTTCCCGCTTCGTAAACGCCCACCGGGGCTGGCTGGAAAAGCACCTGGCCCGGCGAAAAGAGTACCTGTCCGCCCACCCCGAGCCGACCCCGGAGCAAGTGCAGCTCTGGAAAAGCATGGCAGAGTCCCGCCTCCCCGCCCTTGTGTCCCGCTGGGCCGCCGAAATGTGCGTCAGCCCTTGCGGCATAAGGGTTACAGCCGCCCGCACCCGCTTCGGGAGTTGCTCTGCCAAGGGGCGTTTGTGCTTTTCTCTGTACCTGATGGCCTACCCCGACGCGGCCATAGAATACGTGGTGGTACATGAGCTGGCCCACCTTCGCCACCACGACCACTCCCCCGCTTTTTACGCCGAGGTGGAGCGGTATCTACCCGATTGGCGGCAGCGCCGGGAGCTGCTGCGCCGCTGATAGCCCCGTTTTGTTGTGATTTTCACAACAAAACGGGTATTTTTTCTGTGCGTTTCGGCAAAAATTCGGTAATACGATTGACATTCGCTGTAAAAGTTGATAGGATAAGTACGTCAGTTGGAAACGTTCCCGGAAATGTTTCCGACACATCCCGACAAAAAGCACCAGCAGAAAGGAATCTCTGACGTATGACGATCAAGGATATCGCAAAGCTGTGCAACGTCAGCGTCAGCACCGTTTCCCGTGTGCTGAATGACCGGCCCGATGTCAGCGAGGACGTACGCCGCAAGGTGCTGTCCGCCATCAAGGACAGCAACTACATCCCCAACAACAGCGCCCGCGACCTGGTCCGCACCAAGTCCGACGCCATCGGATTGGTGGTGCGCGGCGTGTCCAACCCGTTTTACACCGACATCATCCGCGCTATTGAAAGCACCATCACCCAGGCGGGCTTCACCATGGTGATGCAGCAGATCGCCTCCTGCGATGACGAGATCAAATGCGGCGCGGTGATGGAGCGGGAAAAACGGCTGCGCGGCATTATCTTTTTGGGCGGGCAGTTCGACTATACCGCCGCCGATCTGGCGCTGCTGAATGTCCCCTTCGTGTGCTGCTCCTACTCCAACCGCTACGGCACATTGACCGAGGGCGAATATTCCTCCGTGTCCATCGCCGACGAGGAGACGGCCAAGGAGGCCGTGCGGGAGCTGTATCGCCACGGACACCGGCGCATTGCGGCGCTGATCTCCCGGCCTGACGACCAGTCCATCAGCCAGCTGCGTTACGAAGGCTATGTCAGCGCACTGGAGGAGCTGGGGCTGGAGTTCGACCCGGGACTGGTGATCTCCGCCGGCGGCTTCAACATCAGGGACGCCTATAACGCCGTCAGTGAGAGGCTGCATCAGGGTGCGGAATTCACCGCGCTGTTTGCCATTGCCGACTCTATGGCCATCGGCGCGATACGGGCGCTGCTGGATGCGGGCAAAGCCGTTCCCCGTGACTGCTCCGTCATCGCCATTGATGGGCTGGAGCTGTCGGAATACATCGAGCCGCCGCTGACCACCCTGTGCCAGCCCATGGAGGAGATGGGACGGCGCAGCGCTGAGATCTTGCTGGATATGGTGCAGCACAAGGCATCCCACGCCTGCGAGGTGCTGCCCACCACCCTCCGCAAGGGCCGCAGCGTGGCCGCGGTGGGATAAAACCGTTTTTTGCATCGTAAGATGTGAAAATAAATTACTTAAAAAGGAGTAAGTAAAGATGAAGAAGTTTCTTGCACTGGTTCTTGCTCTCGTGATGGCCCTGTCCCTGGTGGCCTGCGGGAATAAGGACAACGCCGACGCCAATAAGGATGGCGACGGTGATGCCACTGCCACCGGCAGCGTGTACTACCTGAACTTTAAGCCCGAGTCCGACGCCGCCTGGCAGACTCTGGCTGCCGCCTACACCGCTGAGACCGGTGTGCCCGTCAAGGTCGTTACCGCCGCTTCCGGCAATTACGACGCCACGCTGACCGCTGAGATGGACAAGGACGCCGGTCCCACCATGTTCCAGGTGGGCAACCTGGGCGCTGTGAACAGCTACGGTGAGTTCTGCTACAATCTGGAAGGCACTGACGTCTACAACCAGATGACCACCCATGACTTTGACCTGAAGAACGCCGACGGTGAGACCGTTTCCATCGGTTACTGCTACGAGGCCTTTGGCATCATCGTCAACAAGGCTCTGCTGGAGAAGGCCGGCCACTCCCTGGACGAGATCACCAACTTCGAGTCCCTGAAGGCCGTTGCCGATGACATCCACGCCCGCGCTTCCGAGCTGGGCTTCGATGCCTTCACCTCCGCCGGTCTGGACGGCAGCTCCTCCTGGCGTTTCTCCGGCCACCTGGCCAATATGCCCCTGTTCTACGAGTTCCGCGATGACAACGTCACCGCTCAGCCCGCCACCATCAAGGGCACTTATCTGGACAACTACAAGAACATTTGGGATCTGTACATCACTGACACCGCCACCACCGGCGCTGCCCTGCTGACCGCCACCGGCGATCAGGCTGAGGCTGAGTTCGGCCAGGGCAAGGCTGTGTTCTTCCAGAACGGTACCTGGGAGTACAGCAATCTGGTCACCGACGAGACCAAGGGCTTCAAGATGAACCCCGATGATCTGGCCATGATCCCCATCTACTGCGGTGTGGACGGCGAGGAGAAGGCCGGTCTGTGCGCCGGTACCGAGAACTGCTGGGCCGTGAACAAGAACGCCTCCGAGGCGGACATCAAGGCCACTCTGGACTTCATGAACTGGGTCGTCACCTCTGATGCCGGCACCACCATGCTGGCCGAGCAGTTTGGTCCCTGCCCCTTCAAGAACGCCAAGACTCCTGAGAACGTGTTCTTCGCACAGGCTAACGAGTATGTTGCCAACGGCAACTACACTGTGACCTGGGCCTTCAACTGGACTCCCGCTGTGGACGACTGGCGTGCCGCCGTTGTGGACGCTTTGGGCAAGTACAGCACCGGCAGCGGCAGCTGGGACGATGTCAAGACCGCGTTCGTGGAAGGCTGGGCTACCCAGTACGCTAACGAGCACTAAGTCCCTGTGTCTGACTGACACTGACAGGTAACAACCAGGGCGGGGCGGGCGCATACGCCCGCCCCGCCGTTCCCTACTCTGTGATGGCGTGAGCTGTTGCCCGGAAAGCTCCGGATAAGAGCTTGCGCTATGACAATAACCACAGAACAGGAGTGAAAGCATGAAGCGATTACACAGAAAGCACGACCCTGCGGCATTGAGCAGCCGCCTGATCCGCCGGCCTATCCAGCGGATGGTATGGCTGTTCCTGCTGCCCACCTTCGCCGCCTTTTGCATCGGGTTTCTGTACCCGTTCCTGAAGGGCGCGTTCCTGTCCTTCTGTAAGTTCAAGCTGACCAGCCAATGGAAATGGGTGGGGTTTGACAACTACGTGAAGGCGTTCTCTGACAACAGCTTTGTCCATGCCTTCTGGTATACAGCGCTGTTCGCCTTCGTGTCGGTGCTGTTTATCAACGTACTGGCTTTCACGGTGGCCTATTTCCTGACCAAGGGCATCAAGGGCTCGAACCTGTTCCGCACGGTGTTCTTCATGCCCAATCTGATCGGCGGTATCGTGCTGGGCTATATCTGGTCCATGATCTTCGACGGTATTCTGGTGAAGTACAACACCTCCGTGGTGCTGGAGACCCGGTTCGGCTTTTGGGGATTGATCATCCTGATGTGCTGGCAGCAGGTGGGCTATATGATGATCATCTACATCGCCGGATTGCAGTCCATCCCGGAGGATATGATGGAGGCCGCCCGCATCGACGGCGCCAGCAACTGGCAGGCCCTGTGGAAGGTGACTATCCCCAACATGATGAGCTCCTTCACCATCTGCATTTTCCTGACGCTGACCAACGGCTTCAAGCTGTTTGACCAGAACCTGGCGCTGACGGCGGGCCGTCCGTTCCTGCAGCAGCCGGATGGAAGTGTGATCAAGACCACGGAAATGCTGGCGCTGAACATTTACAACGCGTTCTATTCCGGCGGCGGCAACAACCGCGGTGTGGGCCAGGCCAAGGCCGTGATCTTCTTTATCCTGGTGGCGGCCATCAGTCTGATCCAGCTCCAGTCCACCCGTAAAAAGGAGGTGCAGCAATAATGAAAACCAGTCTTGCCAAAAAGCATGAGCACAGCAAAGCCGCGCTGACCGTGGCCTTTGCGGTGATCTGCATTATCTATATGCTGCCCATCCTGATCGTGCTGATGAACTCCTTCAAGAGCAACGCCGCCGTGAACACAGAGACGTTCGCCTTCCCCAACGAGGAGAGCTTCGTGGGCCTGCAGAACTATATCAAGGGCATGACCTTCGGCAACTATCCGTTCATCAAGGCGGTGTTCTACAGCCTGTTCATGACGCTGGTGTCCTCGGCGCTGATCCTGCTGTGTACGTCCATGGCGGCGTGGTATGTGTCCCGCGTGGGCAGTCTGGTCAGTAAGATCGTGTACTACCTGTGTGTGTTCTCCATGGTGGTGCCGTTCCAGATGGTGATGTTCACCCTGTCCAGGACGGCCAACAAGCTCCATCTGGACACGCCTTGGACCATCCCCGTCATCTACCTGGGTTTCGGCGCAGGTCTGGCGGTGTTCATGTTCGCCGGGTTTGTGAAATCCATCCCGCTGGAGATCGAAGAGGCCGCTGTCATCGACGGCTGCGGACCTGTCCGCACCTTCTTCCTGGTGGTGCTGCCCATGATGAAGCCCACGTTCATCTCCGTGGGCGTGCTGGAGATCATGTGGGTGTGGAACGACTTCCTGCTGCCGTACCTGGTGCTGGACCGCACGAAGTATATGACCATCCCCATCGTCATCCAGTATCTGAAGGGCAGCTACGGTCAGGTGGATATGGGCGCGACCATGGCGCTGATCCTGCTGAGCATCCTGCCGGTGATCATCTTCTACCTGCTGTGCCAGAAGCACATCATCAAGGGTGTGGCCGCCGGCGCGGTGAAGGGCTGATACAAGTTATTGAAGCGGGGCGGGCCTTTCGCCCGTCCCGTTCTATTTTATCTATTCTATGAGAGAAGTTGAAGTATGAAACGAAGCAGTGGTATTTTGATGGCCGTGTCCTCCCTGCCGTCGCCCTATGGCATCGGCACGCTGGGCAAGGCGGCCTATGAGTTCGCGGACTTTCTGAAGGACGCGGGACAGGACTATTGGCAGATGCTGCCTCTCGGCCCGACCAGCTACGGCGACTCGCCGTATCAGAGCTTTTCCGCCTACGCCGGCAACCCCTACTACATTGACCCGGAGCTGCTGGCGGCCGACGGGCTGCTGACGAAGAAGGAGTGCAGGGCCTGCGACTGGGGCAGTGATCCCCGGAACGTGGACTACGGCAAGATCTACGAGAGTCGGTTTGGCCTGCTGCGGAAGGCCTTCAAGCGAGGCTGGGAGCGGGACAGCGCGGAGGTAGCGGCCTTTGCGGCGGAAAACGCCCGGTGGCTGCCGGATTACGCGCTGTATATGGCCTGCAAGCGGCACTTCGGCATGAGGGCCTGGACGGAGTGGCCGGAGGACATCCGGCTGCGGGAGGAAAAGGCACTGGCGCAGTACCGGACGCTGCTGGCGGAGGACGTGTCGTTCTTCGTGTATGTGCAGTATCTGTTCTTCAAGCAGTGGAACGCACTGCGGGACTACGTCCACCAGCTGGGCATCCGCATCATCGGCGACCTGCCCATCTATGTGGCCATGGACTCCGCCGATGTGTGGGCCGAGCCCCAGTTCTTCCAGCTGGACGACAAGCTCGTGCCGAAGGCGGTATCCGGCGTGCCGCCAGACTACTTCTGCGCCGACGGGCAGCTGTGGGGCAACCCGCTGTACGACTGGGACGCCATGCGTGACGATGGCTTCGGATGGTGGATACGGCGCATCGATGGCGCAGGAAAGCTGTTCGACGTGCTGCGCATCGATCATTTCCGGGGGCTGGAGAGCTACTGGGCCGTGCCCTACGGCGACACCACCGCCAAGAATGGTCAGTGGGTCAAAGGGCCGGGCATGGATCTCATCGACCGGCTGAAGGGCTGGTTCCCGCAGATCGAGTTTATCGCGGAGGATCTGGGCTATCCCACGCCGGGCGTGGCCCAGCTGCTGCGTGACTCCGGGTGGCCGGGGATGAAGGTGCTGGAATTTGCCTTCGACTCCCGGGACAGCAGCAGCTATCTGCCCCATACCTATGGGGAGAACTGCATCTGCTACACCGGCACCCACGACAACAGCCCGCTGATGCTGTGGCGCGAGGAGGCCAAGCCGGAGGACATTGACTACGCCCGGGAATATCTGGCGCTGACGGAAGCGGAGGGCTTCCACTGGGGCGTGCTGCGGGGCGGCATGGGCAGCGTGGCCATGCTGTTCGTGGCGCAGATACAGGACTACCTGGGGCTGGGTGCGGGACACCGCATGAACACCCCCGGCACGCAGGGCGGCAACTGGACGTGGCGGCTGCTGGAGGGCGAGCTGACGCCCGCGCTGGCGAAGAAGATCCGGCACATGACGGAGCTGTACGGCCGCACGGAGAAGCTGCCGGAGGCGGACAAAGCGTAAAAAACACAAGGCTCATCACCTATTCCGGGTGATGAGCCTTGTTTGTATCAGGGGTTACTTCTCGTCCTTGCCGCAGCAGCGCTTGTACTCCACCTCCATGACAGAGGCCACCGTGTGACGGCCGTAGTCGTCCAGCGCGGCGTACTGGGTCAACAGCTGCTCGGTGTCGTCGGTAAGGTAAAAAGCTGCGTCATCGGACAAAGCCTTGATACCCAGCACCTGGCACATCTGCACCACCGTGTCAAAGGAAGACCCACCGACGCCGTTGTGCAGGGCGCTGTTTATGGTGGACAGGGGAACGCCTACGGCGAACGCGAACTGGCGGACGCTGCGGTACTGCCGCGAGATCTCATCGCGGACGATCTTGGTCAGATTATCCATGTTTGTCCTCAACTCACTTCTTATTAGAATTACCAAAAATAGGTAGAGCTATTATAGCATGGCTTTTAACATCAGACAACCGAAAAAACAGGTTTTCATGAAAATTTAACATATTCCGTCTGCTCTGCGCTGCGCGGGCGGCAAATTCTTCTTTCCCCGCCTATATGGTAAAAAAACCGTGCTATGAAGAAAAAAAAGCTGTTTTCCGGCCCGCGCACGGCAGCGGGCCGGCTGGCCGCGGATATGCTGCGGCGATATTACACCCACGACGTGGCCCGGGACAGTGCGGCGCTGACGTACTACCTGCTGTTTGCCATTTTCCCGCTGCTGATCTTTATCAGCACACTGCTGGGCCTGCTGGACCTGGACATCGCGTATATCACGTCGGTGCTGGAGCCGCTGCTGCCGGTGGACGTGGTGGATGTGATACAGTCCTATCTGGAGTACGTGTCCGCCAATCAGAGCCGCCAGCTGCTGTGGTTCAGCCTGATATTCTCCATCTGGTTTCCCATGCGGGCCACCGGCTGCCTGATGCACTCGCTGCGCAAGGCCTTCGGCCAGCCCACACCAGAGAGTATGTGGCGCAGCCAGTGGCGCATCCTGCTGTTCACCGTATGGCTCATCGTGGTCATCGCGGTGACGCTGGTGCTGGTGGTCATCGGACGGCGGGCGCTGGAATTCGTGGGGCAGTTCATCACCATGCCGACTGGGTTCATCGAGGTGTGGAGCTATATGCGCTTCATCGTGCTGGCGCTGGTGATCACGGTGTCGCTGGTGCTGCTGTATGTGCTGGCCCAAGGGCGGCGGCAGCCGCTGCGGGAGGTCATGCCCGGTGTGTGCGGGTCGCTGGCGGCGTGGATGGTGCTGAGCATGGCGTTCTCCTACTATGTGGAGACCATGGGGCGCTATTCGGTGCTGTACGGCTCGATCGCCACGGTGATCGTGGTGCTGCTGTGGCTGTATATGTCGGGGCAGGTGCTGATACTGGGTGCGGAGTTTTCCGCCGCGCTGCTGGATGAAAAACGCGCCGGAGGTGCGAAGGAGGATATATGAGGATCATCATCGTAGGCTGCGGCAAGGTGGGCTATGCCATCGCCCAGCAGCTGACACAGGAAAAGCATGACATCACGCTGGTGGACGACGAGCCGGAGCATCTGAGCCGGGCGGACAACACACTGGACGCCATGTGCCTCAACGGAAACGGCGCTTCCATCAGCGTGCTGATGGAGGCAGGTGTCCGCAGCGCCGATCTGGTCATTGCCGTCACCGGCGTGGACGAGACGAACCTGGTGTGCTGCCTGATCGCCAAGAGTCTGGGTGCGCGGCACACCGTGGCCCGGGTGCGCAACCCGGACTACCGGCGGGATGCGGATATGCTGAAGCGGGAGATCGGGCTGGACATGGTCATCAACCCCGACCTGGCGGCGGCACAGGAGATCGCCCGCATCCTCAGCTTCCCCGCCGCCATCTCCGTCGAGCCCTTTGCCGGGGGACGCATCGACATGATCGGCTTTAAGATGCAGGAGAGCGACACCATTTTGGGTCACAGTCTCAGCGACTTCCATCGGGAGCGCGCGGCGGAGGTGCTGATCTGCGCGGCCCAGCGGGGCGACGAGTTCATCATCCCCAACGGCTCGTTCGTGCCGCAGCTGGACGACCGGCTATATATGGTGGGTGCAAAGGCCGAGCTGCATAAGATGTTGAAATCCATGGGGCGCAGCTTGCAGCGGGTAAAGGACGTGTCCATTTTGGGCGGCAGCCGGATCAGTATGTATCTGAGCTGGGAGTTGGCCCGGACGGGGACGCGGGTACATATTGTGGAGCAGGACCACGACAAGTGCCTGCGGCTGTCCCAGGAGCTGCCGGACGCCATGATCATTGAGGGCGATGGCACGGACAACGACATGATCCGGTCAGAGAATCTGTTCGGCGCGGACGGCTTTGTGGCGCTGACGGGGCGGGACGAGGAAAACCTGTTGATGGCGCTGTCGGCCCAGAAGGCCGGCGTGCGGAAGGTGCTGGCCAAGATGACCCGCCCCAACTACATGGAGCTGGTGCAGGACACGGGGCTGGGGAGCATCATCAGCCCCAAGGACATCATCGCTAATCAGATCACCCGCTACGTCCGGGCGCTGGCTAATTCGCAGGGCATGGCGGTGGAGTCGCTGTATAAGCTGCTGGGCGGCCGGGTGGAGGCGTTGGAGTTCACCGTGAGCGAAAAGGGCTCGGAGCGGCTGGGCCAGTCGCTGAAGGACCTGGCGCTGAAGCCGGGTATTCTGCTGGCGGCCATCGTGCGGGAGGGCCGCACCATCATCCCCGGCGGCATGACGGTGATCCGGGCGGGCGACCATGTGCTGGTGGTGACCAACGCCATGGGTCTGACCGACCTGAAGGATATACTGGAATGACACGAAAAAGAACCGCCCGGGGGCGGTTCTTTTTTATGTCCGTGCGGCTGAGCATGGCCGCAGCGGAAGGGGTATCTCCAGCCGTTGGTAAGGCGGCGGGATGATCAGGTAATGGCCTAGGCACTTACTCTACCAAACGCCTTATGTCCTTTGCTTGCCCCTCCGCCCGTAGGTGGAGAGGACTTGGAAAACTGCTTTATTTAGCCGTTAAGTCTGGAATCGCTTGCAGTAAGGCCATTTGCCCAGCTGTTTCCGGAGATGTCATAGGTGATACCGTCCGCAAGGCTGTTAACCTTGATGCTGTTTGCCAAAGTGATACCATCCGTTGCGGTATTCTTCTTGATCGTGAACACAGCGCCTGCACCAACTTCACCCATTCGAAGGATGGTTCCGCTACTATCAGAACTCATATTCTTGAAAATATTCCCGGTAACGGTGATCCTTCCGTAGCCCGGAGCGCCATTCCCATTCATCATCGGATTGATCGCATGCTTCGTCAAACCGGAGAAGGTGCTGCCCGTAACGGTGACATTCGGCATACCATCGGTAAGCACAGCGGTGTAGCCGTCAGTGAATTCGCAGTTTGTAACAACAAGATTGTTCGCCTTGGCGGCCTTTCCATCCACATTCAGGCGGATGCAATTCGCCTTATTGGTATCAGTATCGCTAACATTGAATTTGCATCTGTCAAACTTAACGTTGTCGATGAGCGTGTTCCCCTGATACGCTTCAATATTCACGCCGCCCGTGAAAGTCAGACCCTCAAAGGTGATATTGTTCCACTTCTGATTGATGTAGTAGCAGGTGTTATTGTTTTCTGCAACCCTGTCAGCAACGAAATCTCTGCTGTACCACTTTGTGCTGTTGACCTGTCCGCCGAACGCAACCAGCCCGTTGATGGTCGCCGCCGCACCATCGGCTGCCTTGAGGGTAACATTGTTCATATAGCGGACATACTCACGGTTGCCTGCGCCGCCGTTGGGATGATTGGCTATATCCTGTTTAATCGCATTGACATTGGATTCGGTTCCGCCAAGATAATACTTGGTATTGCTTCCCTCGTATGCGGTGGCGCGACCGAACTCGATTTTGTCATAATCGCCTTCAGCCAGTACCAGCGTCATGCCGTCGATAGAGCCGAACTTGCCGTCCAGATAGTCCTGAATGTTGTCCTTGTTTACCTGAATGGTATAGTCAGCAGTTTCATCATAGGTGTTGCCGGTGCTGTCGTACTCGCCGGTGGCCTGGGTGGCGACGACGGTGATGGTGATATTATCGACTGTCTTGCTCATGTAGGTGTTGTTTGCGGAGGTCTGCATCGTGCCGTTCAGGGTGATGGTATCGGCCTTGCCGGCAGCAAGATCTCTGTCCAAAATGACAGGCGTAGTGCTGTTCATACTGACACTGGGCAGATCGGTCACAGCATTATTCTCATCCGTGATCTTGCCGCTGAAGTCGATGACGTCCAGCAGCATCGTATCGCCAGTCGCGCCGGAGATGATGACCTTGTACTTCAGGTTCAGATTGCCGTTGTTAAGTATGCGGAATTCCTCCAGATTATAGCTTGCGCCGGGTTCCCACAGGAGTTCCTGTCCGCTACCAGCGGTGCTTTTTACCCATTTCAATGCGCGGTTTGAGGTAATCCAATCGTCATTATTGTCTTTCACCTGCAACACCACATCCAGATTACCGGCCTTGATCCTATTGACATTGGTCTTGGCCGTGTCGGTGAACCACGCGAACGTAGTGCCCACCAGCATGACCACGCACA
>USGS01000047.1 GCA_900554275.1 uncultured Eubacteriales bacterium | reverse complement strand
TCAACGGCGACGATCCCGCCGCCAAGCTGGCCGCCGAGAACGTGCTGTGCTACGTCCTCCTGCGTATCCTGGAGCTGCTGCACCCGTTCATGCCCTTCATCACCGAGGAGATCTGGCAGGCACTGCCCCACGAGGGCCAGTACCTCATCTCCGCCAAGTGGCCGGAGTATCAGGGCGCCCTGTCCTTCCCGGAGGCCGAGAGCGCTATGGAGGCCGTTAAGGACGCCATCTCCGCCATCCGCGCCCGCCGCGCCGAGATGAACGTGCCGCCCAGCCGCAAGGCCCAGGTCATCCTGGTCACCGATAAGCCCGATAACTATACCGTCGGCGCGCACTTCATCACCCGCATGGCCTATGCCAGCGAGCTGACCGTGCTCACCGCCGCTCCCGCCAATCTGACCGGCATGGTCACGGTGGCCACCCACGATGCCACTGTCTATATGCCCATGTCTGAGCTGGTGGACATTGCCAAGGAGCTGGAGCGCATCGCCGCCGAGCGTAAGAAGGCGGAGGAGAACCTGCAGCGCATCGAGGCCAAGCTGGCCAACGAGTCCTTTACCTCCCGCGCCCCGGAGAACGTGGTCAACGCGGAGCGTGAAAAGGCGGAGAAGGCCCGCGCCCTCATCGCCAAGCTGGATGAGTCTGCCGCCGCCATGAAACTGTAAAAGAATGCATGAAAAAAGAAAGAGACCGGTTTATCCGGTCTCTTTCTTTTTCATTCCCGACCAAATTCGACAAAACTTTTGCGCCGCGCGGTGTATAATTTCGGACAGTTGGCAGGAACAAAAGAAAATTGCGGCCATCTGGATACGACCGGCCGACAAAGCCGGAAACCATTGACAAAGGAGCGACCGCCATGGAGGTATCGGCAAAATACGAAGGACAGGAACTGGAATTTCAGCTGTGGGGCGAGTTGGATCACCACGGCGCAAAGGGCCTGCTCACCAGCCTGGAGCGGGAGATCGAGCGCACGCTGCCCATGGTCCTGGTGCTGGATTTCTCCGGCGTCACGTTCATGGACAGCTCCGGCATTGCCGTGGCTCTGCGGGGCTGGCAGCGTATGCGTGAGCTGGGCGGCAGCATCCTGCTGCGCCATGTGTCGCCCCAGCCCCGCAAGGTATTTGAAGCGTCCGGCGTAGGCCGCATGATGACCATAGAATAGGGGAGGAGAGTACATATGATACGCGCCGAAAACTATGTCACCCTGGAATTTCTCAGCCGCAGCAGCAACGAGGGCTTCGCCCGCGTGGCTGCCGCAGGCTTTGCCGCCCAGCTCGATCCCACCCTGGACGAGCTGGGCGACATCAAGACCGCCGTCAGCGAGGCAGTCACCAACGCCATTGTCCACGCCTATCCGGACGAGCTGGGCCGGATCGTCCTCAAGCTGAAGCTGCTCCCCGGCAATGTCCTGGAGCTGACCGTCCGTGACTGGGGGCGTGGCATCGACAACGTGGAGCAGGCCCGGAAACCGCTGTTTACCACCGGCGGCAGTGAACGCAGCGGCATGGGCTTTACCATCATGGAGAGCTTCATGGACAAGCTCACCGTCCGCTCCGTCCCCGGAAAGGGCACTACGGTGCAGATGCGCAAGCGCATCGCCACCCGGATGAGTACGGGCCGATGAGCGACCGCCTGGCCCTGCTGGAACGCGCCCAGCAGGGGGATGACGACGCCTGTCGGCAGATGCTCACCGAGAACGCGGGCCTCATCTGGTCCATCGTCCGCCGCTACAACGGCTGCGGCGTGGAGACGGATGATCTTTACCAGTTGGGCTGCATTGGATTTGTAAAGGCTGTAAAGGGATTTGACTTAACGTATGGAACGCAATTCTCCACCTACGCAGTCCCCAAGATCTCCGGCGAGATCCGCCGCTTTCTCCGGGATGACGGCCCGATCAAGGTGGGTCGTACCCTGCGGGAAAAGGGCCAGACCCTTTGGGCCGCCCGCGAGCGTCTGCGTGCCCGCCTGGGCTGTGAGCCAAAGCTGTCCGAATTGTCCGACGAGACCGGCTTTACCGCCGAGGAGATCGCCGCCATTGATCTGGCCCTCATTGCGCCGGAGTCCCTCCAGCAGGAGACCGCCGAGGGCCTCACCTTAGAGTCCACCCTGGGCACGGATGAACCGGAGACGGCCCTGGTGGAGCACATCACCCTCCGGGACGCCATCGACACGCTGCCGGAGCGGGAGCGCCAGACCATCCTGCTCCGCTTCTTCAAATGCCTGACCCAGGAACAGACCGCCCGCATTCTGGGCGTCTCGCAGGTGCAGGTATCCCGGCTGGAGCGCCGCAGCCTGCAGAAGCTGCGGGAATATCTGTCAGACTAAGCCCGTTGGGGGATGGGCTTGTCTATATGACCCGAGCATGGAACAGGGGAGATCAGCGAGAAAGGAGGAAATCAGGAGGAATAAGAGGGGGAAAAAGGGGGAGGGATGGCCCGCCGCATCTGCGGCGGGCCTTTCTCTTTTTGCGCTCACCCCTGAAAGCTCAAAGCTGCGCTTCCTTGAGCGCACAGGGCCTCCCCGTCGCAAGATCATCCCCCAAGGCCGCTTTCCGGGAGCGCCTCGCCGACGCCATACCGCTCTTTTTCGTATTCCAGCGGCAGAAACTCCGTCATTGTCCCCCTGTATCGCTTCGGCAGAAATGTATTCTGACACCGGGGGTTCTCCCGCTCCTTGATCGCGACCGTCTCATAGAACCGCTTCCACAGCGCCCGGAACTGCAATTCCTCGCCCTCCGGCAGCGTGGGCTGAAACCCCTCCACCACTAAGAGCCGCGACTTCCCGTCCGCGTAGAACAGCAGCTCCCGATGTGTGCGGTCATAGATAAAAAACTTCTCGTTCCCGTACCGCCCACAAAAGTGCCCTCGCAGCAGCGGCAGCACCCGGTTCTTCGGCTCGATCTCCGCCCCCAATACGCCGCCGTAGTCCGAAAACCGCACGAAGCCGCGCAGCTTCTCCAGCTCTCCGTTCATGTGCCGGATAGCCCGGTACACTGGATAGCAGGCAGGGTCAGACAGATCCCGCAAGAACCCCGATCCTTCCGCCATCAGCTTCTGTATCAAAGCCAGCAGCCGCAGCTCCTTGTCCTCCATACAGGTCAAGAACCCACGCCGCACCAGCGTCATCGCCTTCTCCGATCGTCCGGAGATACCCAGCCGCACCCTTCGGCTTCTATCCTCCCGCGTGATCACCGTCCGTACCTCGTACAGCGACAGCGGATCCTCCTCGCAGCAGAACGATGCCGGCTGCTCCTTGTACGCGTAACACTCATACACGCAGCACAGGAACCCCTCCAAGCTGCCGTCGTACTGATAGATCACCTCACTCATTTGCTCACCCCACCCGGTCAAACAGCGAAAGCTGCGTCGCTTCCTGCTCCGGCAGCAGCCCCCGCTCTATACGTTCCAGCTGCACCGGCAGCGTGGCAGGGGAGAAGCGCAGTCCCTCCCGCAGCTTGCCGCCGCAGGTCAGGAAATACTGCGCCCGCTTCAGCACCACCCCCAGCTTCTGCAAGTCCTCGAACCGCAGCGTCCCGCACCGCCGTGCGGACACGATCCGCCGTGCGCTCACCGGGCCAATGCCCGGCACACGCAGCAGCGTCTCCAGATCTGCCCGCATGATCTCCACCGGAAACTGCTCCGGGTGTCCCAGCGCCCAGTTACACTTGGGATCGAGCTGCGGATCAAAATTCGGATGCGCCTCGTCCAGCAGCTCCGAGGCCTGAAACCCGTAAAAACGCAGCAGCCAGTCCGCCTGATACAGCCTGTGCTCCCGAAGCAGCGGCGGCTTTGTATTCAGCGACGGCAGCAAACTGTTCTCCACCACCGGCACATATGCTGAATAAAACACCCGTTTCAGCCGGTATTTCTGATACAGCCGCTCCGTCAGATGCAGGATATGCCGGTCTGAATCCTCCGTCGCCCCCACGATGAGCTGTGTGCTCTGTCCCGCCGGGGCAAACACCGGCGCGTGCTTATACTTGGCCAGCTCCGCCTTGCTCTGGGCCGCGCCGTCCCGAATCAGCCCCATAGGCTGCAGGATGGCCTCCTTCGTCTTGTCCGGCGCTAACGTCCGCAGCCCCGCCTGACTTGGCAGCTCGATGTTCACGCTGAGCCGGTCCGCCAGCAGCCCCAGCTCCCGCACCAGCTCCGGCGCAGCACCCGGAATGGCCTTGGCGTGGATATACCCGTTGAAGCGATACGTCTCCCGCAGGATACGCAGCGCCCGGATCATCTGCTCCATCGTGTAGTCCGGGTCGCGCAGTACACCGCTGGACAGAAACAGCCCCTCGATGTAGTTCCGCCGGTAAAACCCCATAGTCAGCTCCGCCAGCTCCTGGGGCGTAAATGCTGTCCGCCGCGTATCATTGCTCCGCCGGTTCACGCAGTATTTACAGTCGTACACGCAGGCGTTGCTCATCAGCACCTTCAGCAGCGTGATGCACCGTCCGTCCGCGGAAAAGCTGTGGCAGCACCCGGCGATGGAAGAGGAGGTATTGCCGATCATCCCCGGCCTTGCGCCGCGCTTCACGCCGCTGGACGTACACGCCGCGTCATATTTGGCCGCGTCGGACAGAATGGTCAGCTTGTCCAGCAGCTCCATGGCCCATTTACGCCGCGCGGCGGCGACGCCTGGGAGCGGGCTTATCGATGCAGTCGATGAGCCGCATCACGTTGGCTGCGATAGACCCCGCACCCAACAGAATGATAATAAATCCAAATGTCGTCATATCCGTGTCCTCCTGACATCAAACTTATGTTCTATACGCATTATAAGTCGAACAACTGTTCTTGTCAAGTGAAATCGAACAAAAATTCTATATTTTTTGAAACCCGGTTGACCGCCGGGCGTTTCTGTATTAAAATGAGAGAAACACTCGAACAGGGAAGAAAAGAGGAAGCCCCATGACGGAACTTGAGAAACGCTTTATCGCGGCGCGGCGCAGCGCCATCGCCGTGGACTATCAGAACCTGAACCCACGCCAGCGGGAGGGCGTGCTGGCCACGGAAGGCCCGCTGCTGCTCCTGGCCGGCGCAGGCTCGGGTAAGACCACCGTGCTGATCCACCGGGTGGCCAACCTGCTGCGCTATGGCCGCGGCAGCGACACAGAGGAGATCCCCGTCCCCATCACAGAGGACGAGGTGGCCTTTCTGGAGCAGTACACCCAGTCGCCGGACGCATCTCAGCGCCCGCTGGTGTCCTACCTCTGCGCCGTCGAGCCGGCCCGCCCCTGGGAGGTACTGGCCATCACCTTCACCAACAAGGCCGCCAACGAACTGAAGGAGCGCTTGGGCGTCATGTTAGGGGAGGAGACCGCTGCCGACGTGTGGGCCTCCACGTTCCATTCCGCCTGCGTCCGCATCCTGCGCCGTGACATCGACCGGCTGGGCTTCGACCGCAGCTTTACCATCTATGACACCGACGACAGCAAGCGCGTGATCAAGGATATTCTCAAGGAGCTGGGGCTGGAGGAAAAGACCTTCCCGCCCCGCGAGGTCCAGTCTGTCATCTCCCGCGCCAAGAACGACTGCCAAACGCCGGAGGAATTCCAGGCCCAGTGGCGTGAGATCAACGACTTCCGCAAAGTCAACATAGGTAAAGTGTATTCGCTTTACAACAGAAAACTCCGCGAAGCCAACGCGCTGGACTTCGATGACCTGCTGTGGCACACCGTCCGCCTGCTTGAGACCGTGCCGGAGGTGCGGGACTACTACCGCCGCAAATTCCGCTACGTCCTCATCGACGAGTATCAGGACACCAACGCCCTGCAATACCGGCTGGCCGCGCTGCTCACCGGCCCGGGGAAGAACATCTGTGTGGTGGGCGACGATGATCAGAGCATCTACCGCTTCCGGGGCGCGGACATCACCAACATCCTCAGCTTCGAAAAGCAGTTTCCCGGCGCGCGGGTCATCCGCCTGGAGCAGAACTACCGCTCTACCCAACACATTTTGGACGCGGCCAACGCTGTCATCAGCCATAACCGCAGCCGCAAGGGAAAAACGCTGTGGACCAACAACGGGGCAGGGGAGCTGGTCACGGTCAAGACCACCTTCCACGAGGGTGACGAGGCCAACTTCGTCCTGGGCCAGATCATGACCCACTACCGCCGTGGCGGCAGCTGGGGCGACTGCGCCATCCTCTACCGCACCAATGCCCAGTCCAACGCGCTGGAATACGCCTGCAAGCGTAACGGCGTACCTTATAAGATATACGGCGGCCTGAAGTTCTTCGACCGGGCCGAGGTCAAGGATATGCTGGCCTACCTGTCTGTCATCAATAACCCCACCGATGATCTGCGCCTGCGCCGCATCATCAACGTCCCCGCCCGTAAGATCGGTCAGACCACCGTGGACAAGGCCCAGCTCATCGCCACGGAGCAGAGCCTGACGCTGTATGACGTGTTCCGTCAAGCGAACCGCTTCCCACCTCTGAAATCAGCGGCTGCAAGGCTTATGGCCTTTACAGATATGATCGAGGATCTCCGCCGTCGTCTGCCCGATTGCGACCTGCTGGAGTTCTACGACCTGGTCTGCGACCGCAGCGGCTATACCGCGGCCCTCCGGGAGAAGGACGACCTGGAGAGCCGCGGCCGCCTGGAGAACGTGGAGGAGCTGAAATCCAGTATCCTGTCCTATTTGGAGAACGCCGAGGGTGACCCCAGTCTCTCCGGCTTTTTGGATGAGATCGCCCTCTACACCGACCTGGACAGCCGGGTGGATGGCGACAACTGCGTCACCATGATGACCATGCACGCTGCCAAGGGCCTTGAGTTCCCCCAGGTGTTCGTGGTGGGCATGGAGGAGGGCCTTTTCCCGGGAAATCGCGCCATGGGCGACCCGGACGAGATGGAGGAGGAGCGCCGCCTGTGCTATGTGGCTATGACCCGTGCCAAGGACAAGCTGACGCTGACCAACGCCCGCCAGCGCACCCTGTATGGCCGCACCACGCCCTGTATGCCCTCCCGCTTCCTCAACGAGATCCCAGAGGACAACATGGAGTGGCTCTCCAAGCCCCAGCCCCGCTCCGACAGCTGGAACGAGGACGATGCCGGCTATGACGGCGGCGGTTACGGCGCTTATGCCCGCCGCGGCGGCCCTGCCACCGCCCTTGCCGCCAAGAAACCGGACGCCCTCCACACCTCCGCCGCCAAGGCGGCGCCCCGTCCCGCCGCGCCCCGCATGGACCTCCAGCCCGGCGAGATGGTGGACCACGACGCTTTTGGCCGCGGCATGGTCCTGTCCGTCCGTCCCATGGGCGGCGACGCCATGCTGGAGGTGGCCTTTGACAAGGTGGGCACGAAGCGCCTCATGCTGAAAATGGCCGCCCAGCACCTGCAGAAGTGTAAATAGTATTTACTTTACAGTCAACAAAGGAGAACATATATGGACTTTGTCTTCGACTATGGCTTTGGCTATTCCGCTTTTCAGATCATCTTCTACCTGATTTTTGCTGCCGTCATCGGCTGCTTTATCGTCACAGCGGTGCGGGGCATCCGCACCTGGCACAAAAACAACAACTCCCCGCGCCTGACGGTCCATGCCACGGTGGTCTCCAAGCGTCAGAACACCAGCGTCCACCACCATCACAATGACAACACCGCCATGCACACCTCCACGTCCACCTCTTACTATGCGACCTTCCAGTTCGACAGCGGCGACCGCCTGGAGCTGCACGTCTCCGGCCCGGACTACGGCCTCCTGGCCGAGGGCGACACCGGCGACCTGACCTTCCAGGGCACGCGCTACCTGGGCTTCGACCGCCGCGCCGCCGGCCCTGCGCCGGAGGACGAACTGTCCACGGACGCGCCCCATCGTCCCACCGAAAAGAAGAGCTGGGACCCGGAGCTATAAAAAGAAACGCAGCAGCGCCCCGCCATACGGCGGGGCGCTGCCCTTTCCCACGCAAAAAGCCCCGCGGCTTCGCCGCAGGGCTTTCAACTGTGCAGTTCAGACGCGATCAGATCGCGCGAGTGACCTTGCCGGAACGCAGGCATCTGGTACAAACGTACACATGGCGGGGCGTGCCGTTGACCACAGCCTTGACGCGCTTGACATTGGGCTTCCAGGGACGATTGGAACGCCGGTGAGAATGGGACACCTTGATACCAAAGGTCACGCCCTTGTCGCAAAATTCGCACTTTGCCATCCGTTGCACCTCCTTGCTGTCGTAACATAACCTCTTGCATCGCAAGCAGTTGATATAATAACAGATACGCGGTGAAATTGCAAGTGTTATTTGACAAAAAAACGAAAATTTTTTGCGCCTGGAAGGTGTTGCGAAAAAAGCCCATACAAGATATAATTATGAGGAGTATATTTGCCCGTTCCGGGCAGGAGGAGCGCCCATGGAAAAAGTAAAACGCAACCCGGCCAGCCTGAAAAAAATGGTCGAGACCTTCCACATGGAGGTCCTCCACCGTGGCCGTGATTTCGATACCGCCGTCGTCACCATATCCGACGTGAACCGCCCAGCACTCCAGCTGGTGGGCTTTTACGACTACTTCGACGACAAGCGCCTGCAGATACTGGGCCGCGGCGAAATGCGCTACCTGGACCGTATGACGGAGGCGGAGCGCAGCCGCGTGTTCAACCAGCTCCTCAGCTATCCGTTCCCGGCCATGATCGTGGCCCGGGGCATGGACGCCCCTGCCGAGCTGCTGAAAATGGCGGAGAAGCACGATCGCACCCTTCTGCGCACCCCTGACTCCACCGTGGACGTGACCAGCAACCTCATCGACTACCTCAACCGCGCCATGGCCCCCCAGATCGCCCGCCACGGCGTCCTCATGAACATCTACGGCCAGGGAGTCCTCATCCTGGGCGACTCCGGCATTGGCAAGAGCGAAACGGCCATCGAGCTGCTCAAGCGCGGCCACCGACTGGTGGCCGACGACGCGGTGGAGATCCGCCGCATCTCCAACGCCCTCTACGGCACAGCCCCCGAGATCATCCGTCATTACATCGAGATCCGCGGTGTGGGCGTCATCGACGTCCAGCAGCTCTTCGGCATGGTCGCGGTGCAGTCCGCCACCGAGATCGACCTGGTCATCCAGCTGGAGCAGTGGGTGGACGGCAAGTTCTACGACCGCCTTGGCCTGGGCGAGGAGAAATACACCATGCTGGACGTGGACCTGCCGGTGGTCACCATCCCCGTCCGCCCCGGCCGCAACCTGGCCGGCATCGTGGAGATCGCCACCATGAAGAACCGCCAGATGAAATACGGCTACAACGCTGCCCGTGACTTCGTCACCCAGTTCGACAGTAAGGTGGACGCCATGCTCCACGGAAACGGGGCGAGCTGACCATGAAGTATGTTGGCGTAGACATCGGCGGCACGAACCTGAAGGCCGGCCTGGTGGACGAGAACGGCGTCCTGCTGGCCACCCAAAAGATGAAGGTGGCATCCATCGCGGACGACGACGGACTGGCCTGGACGGTGGCCTCCCTGGTGCAGGAGCTGGCCCACACGGTGAACATCTCTGTCAGCGACGTGGCCTCCGTGGGCGTAGGCGTCCCCGGTACGGTGGAGATCCGCTCCGGCTCGATCAATTATACCTGCAACCTGCCTCTGCGCAACGTGCCCCTGCGCAAGCTGTTCCACCGCTATCTCAGCATCCCTCTTTACATTGAAAACGACGCCAACTGCGCCGCCCTGGCCGAATTCCTGGTGGGCGCGGGCCGCGACAGCAAGCGCTTCGTCACCATCACCCTGGGCACAGGCGTGGGCGCGGGCATCGTCCATAACGGCAAGATCTACCACGGTGCCAACGGCATGGCCGGCGAGGTGGGCCACATGGTCATCCAGCGCGGCGGCCTGCCCTGTCCCTGCGGCCGCCATGGCTGCTGGGAGCAGTACGCCAGCGCCACCGCTCTGAAGCGCATGACCGCCGCCGCCCTGGCCGCCCACCCTCACAGCATTCTGGCCCAGGTGGTGGCGGAGAACGAGGGCCGCGTCTCCGGCCAGTCGGCGTTTATCGCCGCCCGCCGGGGCGATCCGGTGGGCCAGCAGGTCTGCGACGAGTATGTGGACTATCTGGCCTGCGGCGTGGTCAACGTGGTGAATATCTTCCAGCCCGACACCCTGGCCATCGGCGGCGGCGTCAGCAACGAGGCGGAGGAGCAGCTCCTGCTGCCTGTCCAGCAGCGTGTGGCCCGTGAGAGCATCCCCTGCGGCCGCGACCGCCGCACCCGCATCGTCAAGGCGGAGCTGGGCAACCGTGCCGGCATTATCGGCGCGGCCCTTTTGGGTAAGAATAAGCGTATCTGAACGCATGGGAGGTACTATGACCTGGTACGATGAACTGGACAAATGGACGGCGGACTACCTGCCGGATATGCCCTATGAACGGGAAGTGCCCCTGTCCCGCTATACCTCATTCCGCATCGGCGGCCCTGCCCGCCGCATGGCCTTTCCTCAAAACGGCGAGCAGCTCATCCTGCTGCTCAGCCGCGCCCGGGAGCTGTCCGCCCGGCCCATTATCCTGGGCAACGGCACGAACCTTCTGTTCCCGGACGCCGGGGTGGACCGCCTTGTGATCCACACCCGGGACATGAACCGGGTGGCGCGCGTGGAAAGCGACCCCTGCTGTCTCCGCGCCGATGCCGGCGCGTCCCTGGCCCGTGTGGCCATGACCGCCTGCAGGCTGGGGCTCACCGGCCTGGAGTTTGCCCACGGCATTCCCGGCAGCGTGGGCGGCGCGGTGTGCATGAACGCCGGCGCTTACGGCGGTGAGATGTCCCAGGTGGTGTCCTCCGCCGCCGTTTTGTTTCCCGATGAGGGCATCCGGACGCTGACAGGGGAGGCGCTGGGCTTTTCCTACCGTCACAGTCTGCTCACCGACTGTCCCGATGGGGTAGTGCTGTCCGCCGTATTCCGTCTGCGGTCCGGCGATCCGGCTGCCATCAAGGCAAAAATGGACGAACTGATGACAAGGAGAAAAACTTCACAGCCATTGGAATATCCAAGCGCCGGCAGCACCTTTAAGCGCCCGGAGGGCCATTACGCCGCTGCCCTGATCGACCAGTGCGGCCTGAAGGGGCTGACCGTGGGCGGCGCGCAGGTTTCAGAGAAGCACGCCGGCTTCGTCATCAACACCGGCCGCGCCGCCTGCGCCGATGTGACGGCCCTCATGGCCGAAATACAGACACGCGTCCTTGATGCCACCGGCGTCCGCCTTGACCCCGAGGTCAAAATCGTCGAACCCTAAGATTATCTGTCATTCCGAGCCAGTGACCGATGTCACCGGCGTGGGAATCCGTCCCCCCGCGCCCGCAGGCGCGGCCACGACAAGAGAACTCAAAAAGGAGAGCCCCCATGGAAATACTCATCATCTCCGGCCTGTCCGGCAGCGGCAAGAGCCGTGCCGCCGCCTTTCTGGAGGACGCCGGCTACTATACCGTGGACAACCTCCCGGCGGAGATGATGCTCCGCTTTGCCGACTTCTGCGCCGCCGCCGGCGGCCGCTATGATAAGCTGGCCTTCGTCTACGATGTCCGTGCCGGCGAACCCTCCGCCAATCTTACCGACGCCGTGGCCCAGCTCCGCGCCCGGGGCATCCGCTGCCGCCTGCTGTTTTTGGAGGCCGATACCCCCACCATCATCCGCCGCTATAAGGAGACCCGCCGCAGCCATCCTCTCTGTTCCGATGGCTGCTCCATAGAAAGCGCCGTCTCCCGCGAGCGGGAGCTGCTCCGCTCTGTCCGCGAGACTGCCGATGTGGTGCTGGATACCTCCGCCTTTTCCACCGCCAAGCTCCGCAGCACCCTGCTGTCTCTCTTCGCCGCGGCGGAGAAAGGGGCGCTGCACGTGAACGTCCTCTCCTTCGGCTTCAAGAACGGTTTGCCGCCGGAGGCCGACCTGGTGCTGGACGTGCGCTTTCTGCCCAACCCCTATTACGTCCCGGAGCTGAAAACGCTGAACGGCCTGGACGCACCGGTGCGGGACTATGTGCTCCGGTCTGAGCAGACCGCTGAATTTCTCCGCCGCCTGATGCCGCTGGTGGAATTTCTCCTGCCCCAGTACCGGCAGGAGGGGCGGACGGAATTGGTCATCGCAGTGGGCTGCACCGGTGGCCGTCATCGCTCGGTGGCTGTTGCCCGGTATCTGTCAGAATTTGCCGCCCACTTGGGCTATCCCGTCACCGAAAGCCACCGGGATATGAACCGGTGAGCCCTTTTATATCAGTCTTTTCAAGACTTTCCAGGTTTTTCAGCTTTTTTACTTGAAAATTCCAGTGCTGTTTCAAAGTATTTCCACGTTTTTATAAAGAAAATTAAACCGGAATTCGGATAATTGCAGGTGATATTATGCGTTCTTTCGCTGCAAAAGTGAAAAATGAGCTGTGCCGCGCCCCCATCTCGCGTCTTTGCTGCGCCCGGGCGGAGGCTTATGGTGTGCTGCTGTACTGCAATACATTTACCCCGTCGGAAGTGCGTATTATTACGGAAAACGAGGATTTTGCAGAACGTTTGCCAAAACTTTTTCACAAGGCGTTTTCCGTTCGGTTCGACCGGATTCCCGAGGAGAACGGCGGCAAGGGGAAGCTGATCTTCGGTATCACAGACCGGGACAAGCTGTCCAATATCATTAACATTTTAGGATATGATCCAAAGCTTGAGATTAACTGCATAGATGGTCACATGAAGCTTGG
>USGS01000046.1 GCA_900554275.1 uncultured Eubacteriales bacterium | reverse complement strand
CAACGAAAATTTCAATCCACGCCCCCCGCGAGGGGGGCGACCGCTGATTGATGGACAGCAGCGCCAGCGTCTCCCGATTTCAATCCACGCCCCCCGCGAGGGGGGCGACGAGGACGTATATGCGCAAATCATGGCCAAACTCAACATTTCAATCCACGCCCCCCGCGAGGGGGGCGACGTCGCAAGACGCCGCCTCGATGTACTTCTTCTGATTTCAATCCACGCCCCCCGCGAGGGGGGCGACCGCATGGCCGGCCGATACTCCACATTCTTGCGGGCTATTTCAATCCACGCCCCCCGCGAGGGGGGCGACGGTGTAGGAGGTGCGTATGAAACGCGTATGGAACATTTCAATCCACGCCCCCCGCGAGGGGGGCGACAGCAAAGATGCACAGTTTTACCTGTGGATCTTTGACAAATAAGTAGAATTTTTGCGTTTCTGGGGGAAAACACGGGGTGGTTGTCCGAGAAACCCGGGGAAAGACCGGCGTTTTCTCGGGAAAAGCCTTGCGAACCTCCCGGAAATCTCTGGTCACTTGGACTTCGCGGGGGGCGGGAAGGCGCGTCCCGGATACCCGTGCGCCGTACCACTACCGCGCCGGGCGGCGTGTGTCAGAGGATCAGGGGATCCTCCGGCAGATAGGTGCTCTTCGTACCGAAATGCTCCACTTTTTTCTCATATTGCTTCCCCAGATAGTAAAAGCGCAGACTGTCTTTCTCAGAATCCATGATGGACAGGAGCTGCGCCTGCAGGCGGCGGCACTGCCCTGCGTCCAGCAGGCACTCAAACACGGAATTTTGCACCCGCTGTCCGTAGTCCACGCACTTTTTAGCGATCTGCCGCAGGCGCTTGCGCCCGGCGGCGTCCTCGGTGTTTACATCGTATGTGATCAGCACCAGCATAGCATCACTTCCATAAAAACGGCGGATAGCCGTCCAAGTCGCCGCGGAGGCAGCGAGCCAGCAGTAGCGCCTGCGCATAGGGGATCATACCCCAACTCAGCTTTTCCCCCAGATAGGGGTGGGTCAGCGTGTCCTGCTTCCGCTCCTGCCAGGTCTTCAGGAATTTCCGGCGGCCGTCATCGGACAGCAGCACCGCGCCACTGTCCTGCATCTGAAAGTCCTCCGGGCGCAGCATTCGATTGTTCACGAGGGTCAGCACGAAGCGGTCTGCCATGCAGGGTCGCAGCTCCTCCATCAGATCCAGCGCCAACGACTGCCGTCCCGGCCGGTCGCGGTGGAGGAAGCCTACATAGCTGTCCAATCCGACGCTTTCCAAGGCGCTGGCACAGTCGTGTGCCAGCAGACTGTAGGCGAAGGACAGCATGGCGTTTACCCGATCCAGCGGCGGCCGACGGCTTCGTCCGTGGAAGAAGAATGCCTCCTTCCGGCTCAGGAGCATATGATCGAGGACGTCGAAATACGCGGTGGCGGCAGCGCCCTCTATTCCCCGCAGGGAGTCCAAGTCAGCGGCAGCCAGCACCTGTGGCAGCATAGCCCGGAGGTTGGCAGCGGCTTTTTCCAATCCGCAGTCCGCCACGCGGGGCGCGTGATCCCGCAGGGTGCGCTGGATGCTGGCGGCACCGTTGCTCAGCTTGCCGAAGATCATGGTGCGGGCTATCTCACAGCTGCGAGCGGGGTTGTCAGCGATACGGTACTGCTCACGACGGAGCAGTACGTTGCCGCTGCTCTCGCCGCAGGTGCGGGCAAGGAAACGTCCGTGCGGGGAGCAGAAGGCCAGACCGATCCCGGCCTCCGCACATTTGCCCATCAGCGCAGGGGAGGCACCGGCGTAGGAGAAGCTGACGATGGCTTGCAGCGTGTGCAGCGGGTAGCGGGCGACGACGGTCTTGTCTCGGTTTGCCAGCACATTTTCCCCCTCCAGCGAGAGGTAAATGTCCTCGGAGGTGACAAATAGCGTGTTGAGAAGCTGCTTCACGGTGATTCCTCCATGGCCGCCCGGAGATACGCGGAGACGGCTCTGCTTTTCATCAGCTTGGGCAGGCACAGCTCCTTCAAGGAGCAGGCATTGCAGGATTTGGTGGGCTTGACCTTGGGGGTATAGCCCCGACGGTACAGCTCGTGCATTTCCGCCAGCAGCTCCCGCACCCCTGCGCGCAGCTCCGGGGTGAAGGAAACCCTCTCTCGCCGGCGGATCTCCCCGTAATAGAGTGCGCCCTCAGGGATGTCGCAGCAGAGCATGGACTCCAGGCACATGGCCTGCGCGCATAGCTGCAGGGTGTCGCCAGTGTCCTCGCGGGGGCGGCCCCGCTTGTACTCCACCGGGTACGGCTGCCACAGTCCCTCTTTCCCGGAGAGGGGGATTCCGACGGAGTCCCGGTGGTATTCCAGTACGTCGCACTGTCCGGATACACCCAGCTCCGCGGAATAGACGCTGACGCCACGCGTAATGAAGCGGTCGCCCCGCCGCTCCTGAAGGTCCGTGTCGTGGGCGTTTTCGTGGAGGATCGCGCCGTCAATGGTGCGGTAGTTTTCCGCCCACTGGTGCTCGATGTGGATCAGCGCCCACTGCCGCCTGCAAAACCGAAAATGCTGTAAGCCGGAGAGCTGTAGGAAGTCCTCCTCATTATATGCCATCGATCACCTCCGGCTCTAGACCCGGCAGCGCCTCCAGCGAAATCACATAGTCGTCTGCGGAGGTGGGGATGGTACCCGCGTCCCGCAGCGCGACCTTGACGGAACGGTGGACCTTTGCGGAGGAGTACTGCCCGTCCTTGCAGCTGTGGCGCCACCAGAACAGCTTCACCACCTCCATGGAACCGTCGGGCCGTGCGGATGAGGCATCGTTCACAAAGAGGGTGCGCAGACATTCCTTGACCGTGTCGGCGTCCTCCTTGGAGAAGCCGGTCTTTTCCGCCAGCTGGACATTGATGGAACCCTTGATCTCGTACAGGCCGAAGCGGACAAAGTGCTTCATGCCCATGGTGTCGGAGGCGCGGTTCTCACCCTTTTCCTTCTTCTCACCATTCACGCTCTTGGTGATCTGGAGGGACTCGATCTCCACGGGGGACAGGCTGGACGCCTGATGGATAGAGACGGGGCCGCGCACACCGCAGGAGAAGCCCTTGGCATCCTTGAAGGCAAAGACCTGCCCGAAGGTACGCACGTCCAGCCACGTTTCGCAGGCGTGCCGGGCATATTCCTCCCGATCCTTGATGCCCTTCATAGCGGCGGAGGCCCGCTCGCTGAGGCTGCCGCAGCCGTCGCTGCACCGATCCTCCGACTGAACGAAGATGGGCTTGCCCAGATCCTGCATCCGGTTGCGGATCTTGCGCTTGATGCACACGTCGGAGATCTCACCGAAGCCGTTCAGGTCGGTGCGGGGGCGATTGCCGTTCAGAGGGTCGCCGTTGCCGTTGGCGCGGGTCACGGAGACCAGTGCCACAAAATCGATCTTGTTTTGCAAGCTGCTCATTTATTCTTCCTCCTGACTGTTTTCGGTCTTGCCGGATGTGTACAGCGCACTGCGCTGCAGATAGTACCCAAAGAGATAGGTGTCCTTCAGGGCCTCCTCCTGTTCCGCCTGCGGGAAGGCGGAAATTTCTTGGATGATCTGCTCGATGATGCGGTCGTATTTTGTTCTGGCGCCGGGCTTGAGTTTGGGGTAGTACGCCTTTTTCAACTGCTCCCAGATGATCCGGCTGGCGTAGAGCGGACGCTTTGCGAACACGGACTGCATCCGGATCGCGTTGGTCTCCCGCTGCTCGTTGGGCTCATAGGTGTCTCGCTCGATTTTTTCAAACACGGCCAGAAGCCGTCCATATTGATAGCTGATGTCCTTCTTCTGCGGTTCCAGTGCCATGCCACATTCCTCCTTGTACCAATCATATTTGTATTTCCGAAGCACCGCGCAGGCGATGAACAATACCGTTTCCCGCAGGGCGGCGTCCATGATCTGCAGGTTGGACGCCTTGGCCGCCGCAGCGCGGGCGATATCCGCCGGCATTTTGCCCCGGTCCACCCGGCAGGAGAGCAGCCGCTGTACCTGCTGGCGCATGACGCGCTCGTCCGTTTCCAGCTTTGTCTGCTTGTCGGAGACGCGCACCGTGCCGAAGGCGCAGTCCGCGATCTGCGAAAGCGAGGGCGACTGTATGCCGAAGGAGGAATGCTCCCAGCAGCAAAGTGCATCCCAGTTGTGCAGGCGCTCCAGAAAATCAGAGACCGGAAGCTCGCTGTAATAGGTGAGGGAAAGACGTCCGGATGTGGCGGCGTCAAAGGCGGCCACCACGGCGCCGGCGTCCCGCGGGATCGTCTCCTGCCAGCCCCGGAGAGTTTCCGACAACGCCTTTCGATAGTCGGAGTATTTTATCTGCTTGGCGGCGCCCCGCCGCAGGAAGGCGGCCTGCGGTTTGGGGATCTCAATGCCCTGCGGATTCCAGCACAGGAAGGTGCGCCCGCCGATGAAGACGCCTTGGGTCGCCGCCAACCAGTGCAGCGCGCTGTGGATCTTCTGCGATGCTTCGTAGCTCATAGTTGCAGCCTGTGAATCGTCTGTGAAGCGGCCCCGATAGGTAAAGCCGTTGGTGTCGTTGGCGGAAATCAGCTTGGCGTTGGCGCACAGGTTGATGATCTTCTTGGGGTGCTGGCGGGCGGGCGGGGCGTTTTTACCGGTAACCATGCAAAACGTGGGCTTCTCAGATTTCGTGGATGCATAGTAGTCGATGAAGGCTTGGAAGAGGCTCTGATCCTGCCAGCAGGCGGGCGTCTCATTTTCCCCACCTGTTTCTACACGCCAGCGGACCACCTGTTTTTCCTTGGTGGGTAGCCCCTTTTCATTCAGGGAGATCACACCCCGCTGCGCCAGGTCTTCAACGATTGTTCCCTTTTCCACATAGCGGGCGATGGCGGAGAGCTTGGGGTGGCCGTAGGGTGATAGCTCCCAGCGGTGCAGCTGTGTCAGGTAGCTTTCGTATTTGGCGGGATACAGCGGGGAGAGAAACTGAATCTGGTCGCATAGAGGGTGTGCGCCGGGGGCTTTGCCGGTTCGCCCCGAGGAGCTCTCCGTCACAGGGATGATCGTGGCGGCCTGCTCCGCCTCGACGGGACGGGCGTCCAGCAGATGACCGTCCGCGTCCAGAGTGAGCTCCAGCTCTGCGTTTACGATTTGGTGCGAAACAGGAACCAGTGGCTCCTTCGCCTTGCCGTAGATACCGGCGTATTGCGACTCCATGGCACAGTAGGTGTCATAGGCTTGCTGCATCAGTCCCATTTACTCCACCTCCCCAAATTCCCGCAGACCGATAAAATTGTCCTCGTCGGCGGAAAAGCTCTTCATAGGCATCTCCCGCAGAGGCTTCTGCCCCGGACAATCCTCCGGCGGGAGAAAGTGAATGACACCGTTTTTCATGACCGGGTACCAAAACCGGGCAGTCATCCGTCCGCGGGTCTCCTCCGAGTAGGCCTCGTCCGGGTAGGTGATGCCGTGGTACATCAGCCCGAAGCCCAGCTCCGGCAGATCGTCATAGGCACCTGCGCCGTTTCCGAATACGCAGGGCTCTACATAGCCCTGACATTCCCGGGTACCCAGAAAAATGTCCCGCCGCCCACCTTTTTCGATCATCCGGCGGGCAATGCAGTGGTGTTTGTTCTCATTTCGGTCGCCGCACAGCTCTGGGCGGTTGTCGTTCCAGTCGAAGCAGGCCCGTACCTGATACCGGCAGCTTTTCAGATAGGTGTAATACGCCAGATCGTTGCCGCCGCTGTATTTGATGGGGCGGATACCTTTCACCTCGGTCTGAATCGGGTTCATGACCCGCACGTCCATGATCCGCCAGATGAAGGTGGGCTTCCAGTATACGGAGGATAAAATGCCCTTCAGTGCCTCATAGGTGGGTACCTGATAGCTGCACTTTTCACCGCCCAGACGCATGAGAGGGTCGGAGAAGAGGGCGTGCTCACCGTATACCTCAAATTCTACGATGTTGGGATGCTCTGTTTTCAATCGCTACACCTCCTGAAAATCACGGGTACCGGCCTCCAGAGAAAAACCGGTATGTTCGTTATAAAAGCTGTCGGACAACAGCAGTATGCCGCCGTCGAACAGTGAGGTCACGGCGCCGAGGCTCTCAAGCCGCTCCAGCTGATAGCGGTAGACGCTGACGCAGTAGCCCTTTGCCCCGTCAATGCAGCCGCGAATGACCGCCCAATCCTTCTGCCCGTAGACCTGAGCGGCGTTTCGCAGCGTGTTTTGCAGCTCGCGCCCTCTTCCGTAGGGTACGAGCAGGGCGCTCGTGTCCTCGTCGAATACCTGAAAAAGGCCGCCTGCCAGACGGAACGCCTGCCGCAGAAGGTAACGCTCCGCTTGCGCGCAGTTGGCGTCTGCATACCGGGGGTTGTCCGCCAGCAGATGATAGAGGGAACCGTGCGCCGGAGTTTGGTTGTCCTGAAAGCCGGGCTCCATCTCTGCGTATAGCCGGCGATAGTAGAACCGGATGGCCTCCTCGGAGGACAGATCGTGCCGGAAAGCCTCCGGCGTTTTGGAAAAGGCGGTCAGCAGCGCGGTGGTGGCGTTCTGTCCGCGCACGATGTCGTCCAGACCACGCAGCCGCTCGTCGGTACACCGGATGAGGCGGACGGGGGCGGGCTTCTTTTGCTCGGCGTGCCGGTTGCACCGCCCTGCCGCCTGCACGACACTGTCCATTCCGGCGGAGAAGCGGATCACCCGCTGGAAGGAGATGTCCACACCGGCCTCGATCACCTGCGTGGAGACGCAGACAACCTTTTGCCTGTTGTCGGCGGAGGGCTTGTCCAGCGCGGACTGCAAGGCTTGCAGAGTCTCCCTGCGGTGCTGCACGCACATGGCGGCGGACAGATGGAAGCACCGGCAATTCGCGGCTTGCAGCGACTCGAACAGGAACGCCGCCTCCTTTTTCGTGTTGCACACCACCAGCAGACTGTCGCACGACGACAGTACCTCCGTGACGATCTGCGAGAACTCCTCCAGCTTGGCACATCCGGCATTTTGGATGTCGGTGCGCCTGAAGACGTCCCACAGTGCCTTTTGCTGCGGAACCAGATCGACGGGCTGGCGGTGCAGCGGGTGGTCGGCTGCCTCCAGGCAGGGTTGGGTGGCGGAGCACAGAACAATGGTGGCGCCGCAGATCTCAGACAGGAAGTTGACAGCCAAATTGAACAGCGTCAGCATTTTGCCGGGAACCGTCTGCACCTCGTCGATCACAATGACGCTGCCGCACAGCGCGTGAAATCTGCGGATGGCGCTGGTCCTTCCACTGAAGCAGGTATTCAGGAGCTGCACCAGCGTGGTGATAATGATCGGCGCCGACCAGGAGGCGGTGAGCAGCTCCAGTGCCTGCAAGCGCTCCGGCGTCTCCTTCGGCTCGGCAAGGTTGGAGTGATGCTCCAGTATCAAAGCGTCATCCCCTATGTAATCGCGGATGACCTGGGCATTTTGATCCAGGATCGACAGCAGCGGTGCGGTGAAGATGATCCGGGAGCAGTTCCGCTTTGCCGCGTGGGTCAATGCGAAGCGGAGACTGGCCAGCGTTTTTCCGCCGCCGGTGGGAACATTCAGGCGGTAGACACCTCCGGGCCGGGCGGCACCGGCGGCACAGGCGTCGGAGATGGTGTGGCGCGCCAGATCAATGGGCGTTTTTCGCGGGAATGCCGCCAGCTTCTTCTCCATAAACGCCAGCCGTTCTGTCCAGATCGGCCGCATATCCTCTGGGAACACGGGCGGTTCTACCCCATCCATAAAAGCGGCGGTGTCCGTACGGTCTCCCTCGATCACGGCGGACAGGAGCATCCGAGCCAGAAGGCCGATATAAAATGCGGTCTCCCGATCCGCCTCATTGTCGTCCGCTTGGGTGGACAGAGCCGCCAGCCGATCCAGCATCGGGGTCATCTCCCGGACGGCGTCGCGGAACAGATGCTCCAGCTCCTCCTCGTCAGCAACCTCCGCCAAAAAGCCCTGTCGGGATTCATCGTAAAAGATCCCCTCCTTGGTCTGGCGGTGAAGAAACCCACTGTGCTGCTGGGGGTCGACGCAGTCAAATAGACCGTGGTGTGAGCCAACGGCAAAGGCCAGCAGCTCTGCGGTCACGTCGGAATAGGAAAGTTCCCCTTCCCTGCAATGCCACCTGTCCAGCAGAAACCTGACGCCGGCGAAGGTGTGGTTGACACTGCCACGGACGGCATTCCCGCCGCTGACAGCCTCCGAAAGGTATTGTGCATACTCCTGCTTGTTTTTTCCGGCATCGTGGAGCAGCCCGGCCAGATAGGCGCTTTTCTCCAGACCGAGTGGCCGCAGTGCGCTTGCGGCCAGCGCCGCCGTGTTCCGGCAATGCTCCTGGACGGTTTGCCGCTCTCCGGTTTCGCGGATATGGGCAGGATACATGGCGATCACATCCTGTCATATATTTTTTAACGCGCATATGTTGATGCTTTAACCATACCACACTCGCTGAGGCTTGTAAAGACTTCGGTAATAAGGATAATAGCCAAAAAACATTGACTTTTTTTGTATGCTATGCCATACTGTGCGGGTCGGGTATTCCCGTGGATTGAAAGGGTAAAAAGGAGAAGCTGCGCAAGGCCTGGCAGGGGAGCATCCCCTGCTGCGCCCTGCGCAGCTTTTCACCCAACGCGGCTATGTAGCTGCTATACACCAGATACGCCGCCTCCATGGTGTATCGTCTTTGCTTGTGGGCTCTTAGACTTTTATTGTGACTCTCCATATTAAGAAAACGAGTTTTACCATTTCCTAAATGTGTGCTCATTGCTTGCTTTTTGCAACACAAGAAGAGGTGTGACTATCTCAACTACATCGACAACCACATCGCTCCGGAGTTGGGCAACACGCCTCTGGAAAAGCTGAGCACCATCCAGATCCAAAAGTTCTACAACGACCTGCAAAAATCCAGCCGCATCCAACGGTACACCCACATCAAGCTGAAGGATAAGGGCCTCAGCACCCGCGTGGTACGGGGCATCCACACGCTGCTGAACAACTGTCTGGAGCAGGCGGTGGCGGAGCGGCTGATCCTCTCCAATTCCGCCAAGGGCTGCCGCCTGCCAAAGCTGGAAAAGTGCGAGATGAAAATACTGCCGGAGGACAAGATCGGCCCGTATCTGGCCGAAGCAGAACGGCGCGGAGCACATACGCTTCCATGACCTCAGACACACCTTCGTCACGCTGTCCCTCAAGTACGGCGTGGACATCAAGACGCTGTCCGGTGCGCTGGGACACTACGACGCGGGCTTTACCCTCAGCGCCTACACCCACGCCACGGATGGAATGAAGCGTTCCGCCGCCGACACCATCGGCAGCGTCATCAGCCAGACCATGTAGCCCACAAAAATAGTCCGAGAGGGACGGATGATGCCATCCGCCCCTCTCCGGCGCCTTCCTGACCTCTCGGCTTTTGGGTCACGGTTTGGGTCAAGCGAAAAACGCCAAAATGCCGCGTCACTTTTGAGATCCTAAACAGAAACAGTTCCTGATTTCTTACGAAATCAGGAGCTTTTTAGTGGAGACTGCTGGACTCGAACCAGTGACCTCCTGCGTGTGAAGCGGTCAGGATGCTCGCACCCCCTGTAAACATCAGGGGGTGCAGGCTTTTCTGTACGACAGGTTCACTTCATACACAGTTGATCCTCAGGTTCTGTCGTATTTTTGTCGCACAAAGTCGACTGGGGTATTTTACAAATATTGGATGCTTATCCGTGCTATGCACTGACAAGTATCAGACCGTATAGAATTTCTGCTTACTGCTCTTCGGGGTTTCCGGCAGCGTCATTGCCAGCTTGCCCGCCTGCAAAAGCGGCTGCACATAATGCCCCATGGCATAGAACACCGTCTTGACCCCAAGGTAATCGGCGATCTCCCGGCGGGTGCGCGGCGTCTGGCAGAAAGCAAGCAGATCCGTTTTCTCCTGCACGGCTTCAACGGGCGTGGTCGCATCTGTGACGCCGTTGAACAGCGTCACCACAAACTCGTTGCGCCGGTTCTCGAATTTCGGCTCCGGCAGACCATATTCCTTCATGGCTCTACGGATGGTAGGAATGCCGGAATAGCGATTTTCTGCTCCAGTCAGTGCTTCCGTCATAACGGCCAGCGCGGGATTGCGCAGGTCGGGACGGGCGATCCCCAACTGCTCCACCGTCATACGGCCATAGAGACTGCCAGGACTGTGGATCTCAAGCCGGTCGGCGAAGAGATCGACCTGCACAGGTGTGCCTTCCGTATAGATGCTGTAATCCCGGTGGATCAGCGCGTTCAGGACAGCCTCACGGATGGCCTCCACCGGATACTCCGGGCGATCGGCTCGGACGCCGGTATCCGGGTCTATGATCGTGCGGTTCTTCATATTCCGGCGGCAGAAGCCAACCGCCTCTTCCACCATGGAATCGATCGTGCCCTCAATGCGCTTGTTATCAATAAAGCGAGCAGCATCCGCGTCGGTATCGCCGATCTGTGTTCCCGGTACGACCACCGCGGTGATACCCAGCTGTGGAAAATAGCCCTGCGGATAGATGCAGAAATTCAGCACGGCGGCCAGTGTCACCTGTCCGTTTCGGGTGATATTCAGCATCTCCAGCGTCTGCTGGCGGGAAAGCTGGGCAAATCCGGGACGATCTGCCCGGCGCTGGAGGATATAGCGCTCCAGCTTGTCTGCATCCAGCATGGAGAGGTCTGCGCGCTCCACAGGGCGCTCGTCGTCATGCAGATGGCGGCGGAACGCCTCGTAGCTGTATAGCTCATAGTCCGTCATGGGGAGGTCAGCATCTCCCACACGGACATAGGCGCCTTTGATACGCCCAGCACCGCGGTAATAGCAGGGGCGCTCCGCCAGATCCACAGCCGGTATTTCGGCGGCGCAGATCCAGTTATCATCGACCTCGGCCAAGGTGAATACTGCGCGAACCGGAGGCTCCATCTGGTTGCACTGCTCCGTGACCTTTTTCTGCAAGTCCTGCGCATCGTAGACGCCGACTACCTGAAATCCGGCGGTTTCATCTATGCCGAACAGCAGCACGCCGCCGTTGTCCTGATTGGAGAAGCTGGACAGCGTATCATACAGTCTTTTCGGACAATCCACATGAGCCGCCTTGCATTCGATCGTTTGAGACTCAGCTTTTTGTTTGCAAACAGTATTTGCTAATTCAAGAAGTTCGTTTGTTAAAATAGCAAACACCTCCTTCCGATATGCCAATTATAACATATGGAGTTTGCAAAATCAATCGAAGTTTGCACACTTGGCATGACTTTTTTCGAGTTTTCTTAATTAAAAGGTGCGCGAAAGCACCGGTGTCCCGTTGTCATACCCCGGCAGCCGCTCCGCGATCCTCCGGTCGTAGTCCCTGCTCCAGAACAGGCATTTGGACGGATCGATGCCCAGCTTATCACCGGTGAGCGCCAGCGCGACGGCGCGGCAGCCGCCGTTGCAGTACTCGAAATGCGGACACTTACCGCAGGTCTCATTCTTCTCCCGCAGTGTTCCCAGGGTGGTACACACCTCGTCCAGGTATGGCCCTTGGGAAAGCAGCTGCGCCAGAGCATTCCGCTTCGCATTGCCCAGGATGTCGCCGTGCTGCTCATAATAGCCCGACATCTGGTGGCAGGGGAACACATTCCCGTTGGCCGCCACGGCCACCATGCCGCGGTTGCCCTTGCACACGGGAGCGCTGCTCCGGTATTCTCCCGGGCAGGAGCTTACCGCCGTCAAAGTGTATATCCCCGACCGCGGGTACAGCGTCCCGAACTGCCACACCGTCAGATCCATCGTGTGGCCGCCCTGAGCATACCGCTTCCACAGCCAAAGCGCTTCGTCGAAATACTCCTCCAGCGTCAGGCAGGCGTCACCGGCGTTCTGCACCCAGCGGGGCGCTTCCGTCGTGCGGATGACCCGCATTTCCGTCACACCCATATCGTCCAGCATCTCCGCCGTCTTCAGCATAGCGCCGCAGTTGCGGCGGTTCATATTCGTCTGCACCTTGACGGGAAAGCCGTTCTCCACGCACAGGTGGATCGCCCGCAGGGCGGTCTCCTCCGCGCCCTTATGCGCCCGCATCCAGTCGTGATACCCGATGCCGTCAAAGGATATTTTCACCAACGGGACGCACCCCATGGCCCTCATGCGGTCCAGCGCCTGCTGGTCGATAAAATAGCCGTTGGTGTTCAGCTCCTCCACGTACATACCGCGGGCATAAATGCCCTCCAAAATGTCGAAGAAATGCCGGTGCAGCATCGGCTCGCCGCCCGTGATGGTGAAGGCGTTGATGCCGCAGTCCCGTGCCTGATCCAGGAGGCGGTCCGCCTCCTCCATGCTCCACTCGCTCATGAGCGGCGCGTTGTCGGCGGCGTTGAAGCAGTGGATGCAGTTATAATTGCACTTGCCGGTGATCATCCAGTTCGACAGGGCTTCGCCACTCTCAGCTCTGCGGATAAGCCCGTCATCAAGAAACCGGCGGGCCAGTGGGCTCTCCCCCGGGGACAGCAGCTCGCTCTTTCCGTCGCAGGACGACAGAAACGCGAATTCGTCCGCCTTCAGCCCTTTGGCGTTGCGCTCGCCCTTCACGTAGTACGCATAGGGCACGAGCTGCCAGGAGCGCAGGGCGATATGGTTGCTCAAAATATAACGCATATGTTTGATCAGTTTATTTGTCCCTGTGATTGCAAAGCCAAAGCCCTTTTTCAATAGAGCACCAATAGCAATTATTGCAATTCGGCAGCTTTCCGCATACTCCGCACCTGGAAATACCGCCGGAAT
>USGS01000045.1 GCA_900554275.1 uncultured Eubacteriales bacterium | reverse complement strand
TAGATGATGAGGAACGTGAAGCCGCCGGAGGCGCCCATCTTATTGGGGAAGCCCCAGATGTTGCCCAGGCCCACAGCAGAGCCGACGGCAGCCATGAGGAATCCAAAATTGGATCCAAAGCCCTTTCTTTCTTCCATTGTTTCTCTCCTTTAAATTTTTTCTCCTGATAACACGCCCGCCAAGTCTCTCCGCACGGGCTATGGTAAAAGTATACAGGAAATCGTTGAGGCGTTCAATTAGCATTTTTGATGAAATTTTAGCGGAATATTTTACTATTTTAACATTATCTTAGCGCGCAGAGCGGCGGTGTTTTGGCGGGAATGACAACATTTTCAGTGAGAAAGATTGAATTTGACAACGAAATCAGCTGTTTCGGATATGGAGAGTGGATAGTTTCATGAAGAGAAACCGCGTTAAGAGTGTTAAGACGGTGTGAAGAAGGGGCGGTAGGTGGGACGGCGGGTGGGGCAGCCGCGGGAAACGCTTTCTTTTTCGCGGAGGGTGTGGTATACTGACCTGGTATGAAAGGCGGTGGGAATATGCGGCGGTTCTGGACGGCGGTGCTGGCGGCGGTCATGATGCTGGCGCTGGCGGGCTGCGGCGTAAGGCCGGCGAAGAAGGATGATGGGAAGTTACAGGTGGTATGCACGCTGTTCCCCTACTACGACTTTGTGCGGCAGATCGGCGGAGAGGACGTTACGCCGGTGCTGCTCGTTCCCGCGGGGCGGGAGACCCACAGCTTTGAACCCACGCCGGTGGACGTGATCACCATGAGCCAGGCGGACGTGTTCGTCTACAACGGCGGCGAGAGCGAGACGTGGGTGGAGGACATACTGGACGCGGCGGGAGAGGACATTCCTTACCGGCTGAAGATGATGGACCAGGTGGACGTGTACGAGGAGGAATTTGCCGAGGGGATGCAGGGCGCGGAGGAGCATGATCACGGCCACGACCATGACCATGATGACCATGACCACGATGCGCTGGAGGACGGCCACGGGGAGGACATCGAGTATGATGAGCACATCTGGACATCGCCGGTGAAGGCCATGGCGCTGTGCAGGGCTATCTGCGAGACGCTGTGTGAGGCCGACCCGGCCCACGGGGAAAATTATCGGGGGCGGCTGGAGACGTATCTGGCGGAGCTGGAGACGCTGGACGGTACGTTCCGGGAGATCGCAGAGCAGGGCCGCCGGAGGCTGCTGGTGTTTGGTGACCGCTTCCCGCTGCTGTATTTCTGCAAGGAGTATGGACTGGACTACCGGGCGGCGTTTCACGGCTGCGCCGGGGACACCGAGCCGTCACTGGCCACCATGAAGTATCTCATCGACCTGGTACGGGAGCAGGAGATACCGGTGGTGTATACCATAGAGCTGAGCAGCCGGAAGATCGCCCAGGCGGTGGCGGAGACCACCGGCGCGGCGGTGCGGACGTTCCACTCCTGCCAGACGGTGAGCCGGGCGGAGCTGGACCGGGGCGAGACGTATATCAGTCTGATGACGGCCAACGCAGAGGTGCTGCGGGAGGGATTATCCTGATGGAGAACACGAAAAAAAATATACTGCTGGACTGCCGGGACGCCAGTCTTGGCTACGAGGGAAAGCCGGTGTGGGAGCATCTGACGTTTCAGGTGCGCTCCGGGGACTACCTGTGCATCGTGGGTGAGAACGGGTCGGGCAAGTCCACGCTGCTGAAAAGTTTGCTGGGACTGCTGAAGCCTCTGAGCGGGGAGATCGTCCACGCGGACACGCTGCGGGGCGGCAGCATCGGCTATCTGCCCCAGCAGACACGGGCGCAGAAGGACTTCCCCGCCACGGTGACGGAGGTGGTGCGCAGCGGCTTTATCAGCGGAAAAGGAATGCGGTTCTTCTACACGGCACAGGAGAAGTCCCGGGCGCTGATGAACATGGGCAAGCTGGGCGTATTGGAGCTGAAGGACCGGTGTTACCGGGAGCTGTCCGGCGGGCAGCAGCAGCGGGTGCTGCTGGCCCGGGCGCTGTGCGCCGCCGGGGAGCTGCTGATCCTGGATGAGCCGGTGACGGGCCTTGACCCGGCGGCGGCGCAGGATCTGTACCGGACGCTGGAATACCTGAACAAGAAGGAGGGCATCGCCATCGTGATGGTGACCCACGACATACAGAACGCATTGCAGTACGCCACGGCCATTCTCCACGCGGGACACGGGCAGTGGTTTTACGGCACGACGGCAGAGTATCTGGCATCGCCCTGGGGCAAGCGGTTTGGAGGTGAGGGGAAATGAGCCTTCTGTGGGAGATGTTCACATACCCCTTTATCCTGCGGGCCTTCGTGGTGGGCATACTGGTGGCGCTGTGCGCGGCGCTTTTGGGCGTGCCGCTGGTGCTGAAGCGGTACTCCATGATCGGCGACGGGCTGAGCCATGTGTCCTTCGGGGCACTGAGCATCGCTCTGGCCTGCGGGTGGGCGCCGCTGCCGGTGTCTATCCCGGTGGTGATACTGGCGGCGCTGGGGCTGCTGCGGATGACGGAACGAAGCCGGCTGGGCGCAGACGCGGCCATCGCGGTGGTCAGCGCGTCGGCACTGGCCATCGGCGTGGTGGTGACCAGCGTGACCACGGGCATGACCACCGACGTGGACAGCTTTATGTTCGGCTCTATTCTGGCGCTGGACCGGGCGGATGTGGCGCTGTCGGTGGGGCTGTGCGGCGCGGTGCTGGTGCTGTATATCCTGTTCTACCACCGGCTGTTCGCCATCACGTTTGACGAGAGCTTCTCCCGGGCCACCGGGGTGAAGGTGGGGCTTTACAACACCATTCTGTCGGTGCTGACGGCGCTGACCATCGTGCTGGGTATGCGCCTGATGGGCGCGATGCTCATCTCCAGCCTGGTGATCTTCCCGGCGCTGACGGCCATGGGGCTGCTGCGGAGCTTCAAGGGTGTGGTGATCTGCGCCGCGGGGCTGAGCGTGGTGTGCTTCTGCGCGGGGCTGACCGGGTCGTACCTGTGGGGGACGCCGGTGGGCGCCACGGTGGTGCTGGTGAACCTGGCGGTGTTTTTAGTGAGCCGGGGCGTGGGACGCTTAGGCAGAGGATAATATAAAAAGAGACGGCTGAGCCGTCTCTTTTTATATACCTCTTTACACCTTCAGATCCTGGCCGGCGGCACGGGTGTGCTCCCTCATAGCCTGCCGGGCGGCGTCCGCGTCCTGCTGACGGATGGTTTCCAGTATTTCGGAGTGGCGGTTCAGAATGCGGCGCTCCAGCGCCAGCCGCTCGCCGTCGCTTTGGGTGGACATCTTGTCCAGCAGGGTGCGCTTTTCCACATTGCCCAGCACCTCGGTGACGATCATGGCCACCCGGTTGCCGGTGGCGCGGGCCAGCAGACTGTGGAAGCCCACGTCCAGCTCCACGAAGCGGCGGTGGTCCGCCAGCGCTTCCTCCGCCCGGATGAGACAGTCCCGCAGGGCGGCCAGATCGTCCTCTGAGCGGCGCAGGGCAGCCCAGCCGGCAATGGCGGCGTCATTGAACTCCCGGTACTCGCCCAGCTCCTCCAGCGATATTTGGTTGACCTGGAGCATAGCGGCCAGCGGCTCTTCCACGCCGCCGATGGTCAGCTCCTGTACCACCGCGCCGCTGGCGCCGTGGGTGGAGGCCACGTAGCCCCCCTGCTCCAGCATACGCAGCGCCTCACGGATGGTGGGGCGGGAGCGCTGGAGCTGCTCCATCATGGCCCGCTCGGAGGGCAGCCGGTCGCCGGGCTTCAGCACGCCGGAGGTGATGAGATCACGGAGCTGGGCATATATGTCCTCACTGGCGCGTTTGGCCTTGATGGGCTGCCAGTCGATGTGGACGGCGCTGCTCATGGCGGACGCCTCCTTTCTTTGCTGCACGGTTCATGAGAACGCCCGGAGGAGCAGCTCCTCCGGGCATTCCCATGTGGGGAGGGGAAAAATGATGACAGAATTTACGCCTTGAGGGCCTTCATTTCCTCGATCATCATGGGCACGACCTTGAACAGGTCGCCGCAGATGCCGTAGTCCGCCACCTCGAAGATAGGCGCCACGTCGCTCTTGTTGACGGCGATGATGCACTCGGAGTCCTGCATACCCGCCTTGTGCTGGATAGCGCCGGAGATGCCCAGCGCCACATAGATGCGGGGATGGACGGTCTTGCCGGTCTGGCCCACCTGATGGTCGGCGGTCATCCAGCCGGCGTCCACCACGGCGCGGGACGCGCCCACCACGCCGCCCATGAGGGCGGCCAGCTCCTCGGCCAGGGCGATGCCCTTGTCCACGTCCTTGGCGATGCCGCGGCCCACGGAGACCACCACCTCAGCGCCGGTGAGATCCACCATGGCGCGGGCGGCCTTGACGATCTCCAGCACCTTGGTGTGGATGTCGGCCTCGGTGAGGGTGAAGGCGGGGTGGACAAGCTCCACCTTCTTCACGCCGTTCTCGTCAAACTCGCGCTTCTTCATGACGCCGGGGCGCACGGTGGCCATGGCGGGACGGAAGCGGGGGCAGATGATGGTGGCCATCAGGTGGCCGCCGAAGGCGGGGCGGGTCATCTTCAGGTTGGTGTTGACGTCAAAGAGCTTCGTCTCAAAGCTCATGGAATCCACGTCCAGGGAAGAGCCGGTGCGGAGGAAGTTGATATAGCCGTTCAGATCCACATCCAGGTGGGTGCAGTCGGCGCACAGGCCGGTGTGGAGACGGGCGGCGCAGCGGGGCGCCAGGTCGCGGCCGATGTGGCTGGCACCGAAGAGCATGATCTCGGGCTTGAACTCCTGCACCGCGTCGCTGATGACCTTGGTATAGGCGTCGGTGGTGTAGTCCTTCAGCAGGGGGCTGTTGTAGACGTAGACCCTGTCCGCGCCGTAGCCGCCCAGCTCGGCGGCGATGTTGTCCACGCTGTCGCCCAGCAGGATGCCGCTGAGCTGTACGCCCAGCTCGTCGGCCAGCTTGCGGCCCTCGGAGATCAGCTCGAGGGTGGTGGGCATCATCTTGCCCTGCCGCTGCTCGCAAAAGACCCACACGCCGGAGAAGGCCTTGGGATCGGTGTTCATAAAAGTAGACATATCGTTTCTCCCTTCTCAGATGATGTGCTTGGCGGACAGGATGCCGAACAGCTTCTCCACGGTCTCCTTGCCGCTGCCCTCCAGCATCATGCCGCTGCCCTTGCGGGGAGGCGTGAAGCTCTTGTAGATATTGGTGGGAGAACCCTTCAGACCGATGGTGTCCACCTCGATGAGGGGATCGTCCTTCAGCGCGTTGTAGTCCAGCACGGTGACAGGCTCGTTGTCGCAGTCCAAAATGCCCCGGATGGTCATGTAGCGGGGGGTGTTCAGCTCCTTGATGCAGGTGAGCAGGCAGGGCGTCTGCACCTGGACGGTCATATAGCCGTCCTCCAGCATCCGCCGGACGGTGAGGGTGTCGCCGTCCTTTTGAATGTCGGCCACATAGGACACCTGGGGGATCTCCAGCTTCTCGGCGATCTGCGGGCCCACCTGGGCGGTGTCGCCGTCGATGGCCTGGCGGCCACAGAAGATGATGTCGTCCTTGTCCACGCCCAGGTTCTTGATGGCGGCGGCCAAAATCTGAGAGGTGGCGAAGGTATCGGAGCCGCCGAACTCACGGGCGGACACCAGCACGGCCTTGTCCACGCCCATGGCCTTCAGCTCCAGCAGCATACCGGCGGCGGGGGGAGGGCCCATGGACACGGCGATGACGGGGCAGCCCAGCTGATCCTTCAGGGTCAGGGCGGCCTCCACGGCGTTCATATCGTCGGGGTTGATGATGGTCTGCATGGAGGCGCGGTCCAGCGTACCGTCGGCGTTGACGGCCACCTTGCCGGAGGTATCGGGAACTTGCTTGACGCATACGATGATCTTCATTCTTTTCTTGCTCCTTTCCGCTTACTTCAGCAAATTGCCGGAGATGACCATCTGCTGCACCTGAGAGGTGCCCTCGTAGATGGTGAACACGCGGCAGTCGCGGTACTTGCGCTCGACGGGGTACTCCTTGATGTACCCGTAGCCGCCGTGGATCTGCACCGCCTTGGCGGCGATCTCGTTGCAGGTCTCGGAGGCGAAGTACTTGGCCATGGAGCAGTACATGGAGGCGTTGGGGTCGTTCTTGTCCTTCATCTGAGCGGCCATGTAGACCAGCTCCTTGGCGGCGGTGAGCTTGGTGGCCATATCCGCCAGCATGAAGGCGATGGCCTGGTTCTTGCAGATGGGCTTGCCGAACTGGACGCGCTCCTTGGAGTACTTGATGGCCTCGTCCAGGCAGCCCTGGGCCAGGCCGATGGACTGGGCGGACACGCCCAGGCGGCCGCCGTCCAGGGTCTTCATGGCGTTGATGAAGCCCATGTTCTCCTTGCCCAGCATATCGCTCTTGTGGACGCGGACGTCCTCCAGCACCACGTCGGAGGTGGCGTAGCCCACCAGGCCCATCTTGGCCTCGTGCTTGCCGCAGGAGACGCCGGGGGCCTTCATGTCCACGATGAAGGCGGAGATGCCCTTGTTGCCGCGGGTCATATCGGTCTTGGCATAGACGATGCAGTAGTCGGCCAGAGGCGCGCCGGAGATGAAGCACTTGCGGCCGTTGAGGATATAGTAGTCGCCGTCCTTCACGGCGGTGGTGACCATGCTGGCGGAGTCAGAGCCTGCGCCGGGCTCGGTGAGACCGAAGACGATCTTCACCTTGTTCTCCACGGAGGGGCGGAGGTACTTCTCCAGCTGCTCCGGCGTACCGGCCTGCATCAGCGGGCCGCCGCCCAGGGAGTTGGGGGTATTGGCGTAAAGGCTGGCCACGGCGGAGACACGGGCGATCTCCTCGATCATGATGATGTAGGCCAGGGTGTCGGCGCCTGCGCCGCCGTACTCACGGGGGATCTTCAGGCCCAGGAAGCCGCATTTGGCCATCTTTTCCACGATCTCCTCGGGGAACTCGCCGGTCTCCTCCACCTTGTCCAGGACCTCGGTGGTCAGCTCCGTCTCGGCAAACTGGCGCACCAGCTTGCGGATCATTTCATGCTTTGCGTCGAAAATCATAGTTTTCCTCCTGTTAAGTTTGACTGCTGGTCGTTCAGCAGGGGATCTCGTGCTTGGACTTGCCGTCCGTCAGGATCTCATAGATGCTGTTGACGCCGCACTCCGCCATCTGCTCGGCAGCCTCCTCGGTGAAGAACGCCATGTGGGGGGTGTGGTACACGTTGACGAAGGAGCGCAGGTATTGCAGCTTGAAGTAGGGCATACCGGGGGTGCGGATGATGTCCTCGTTGTGGGGAACGTGGATGATGCCGGTCTCGCCGGGGAAGGCGTCCATGAACAGTGCGCCGAGCTTGCCGGACTCCACGGCCTCGGTGACGGCATCGATGTCCATCAGCTCGCCCCGGGCATTGTCGATAAACACCACGCCGTCCTTCATCTTGGCGATGGTCTCCCGGTTGATCATGCCGGTGGTCTCCGGCAGCAGCGGGGTGTGGATGGTGATGATGTCGGACTCCCGGTACAGGGTGTCCAGATCCACATACTCGGCGTATTCACGGACGGCATCGTTCTCGTACACGTCGTTGGCCAAGATGCGGCAGCCAAAGCCGCTGAGGCACTTGATGACGGTGAAGCCGATCTTGCCGGTGCCCATGACGCCCACGGTCATGGTGCGCAGCTCGCGGCCCATCTTGCCCTTGAGGGTGAAGTCGTTGTCGTTGGTGTTGTAGAGCGCCTTCTTGAACTTGCGGATGCACATGAGGATGGCCATAACGGTGTACTCCGCCACGCCGTTGGGGGCATACGCGCCGTTGCACAGGCGGAAGCCCAGGGAGCGGGCGTAGTCGCAGTTCATGTGGTTGTAGCCCACGCAGCGGCTGGCCAGCACCTTGACGCCGTAGCCCTTCAGCTCATCCAGCACCTCGTTGCAGTAGTCGGACTGGCCCAGGGTGGTGACACCGTCGCAGCCGGCGGCCATGTTGGCGGTGGTCTTATCCAGGTTGGCGGGGGTGGAGATCAGGCCGATACCGTATTTCTTGCACAGGCCCTCGATAACGGGCTTCTCGTCGGGACGCACTTCGTAAGCAGCGATCTTCATAGTTTTTCTCCTCTCAATATTCGGGCGGGGCGGCGCGCCTCCTCAAGCGCGCCGCGCCCTTACAGCAGCTTTTCCTCAAGTCGTCAGGGTGTTCGTGTTCGTCGCGCTCCGCCTACGGCGGAGAGATTTTTCGTTCTGCCGATGGCAAACCGGCGATGGCGTACCGTGTGTACGTCGAGACGGTTTGACGATGGCAGGGCGGAAAAGATCCCGCCGCCGTCAGTCCTTCAGGGAAGGATCCATGGGCACCGCCTCGCCGGCGGCGATCATGGCGGCGATCTGCTCGTCGGAGTAGCCCAGGTTCTTCAGCACCAGCTCGGTCTGCTCGCCCAGGTACGGCCCGCGGTTGTAGGGGGGCAGCTCCGTCTCCTCGAAGATGACGGGAGGACGGACCATGGTGCGCTTGGCGCCGTTGGGGTATTCCATCTCGTAGAAGCAGCCGGAGGCCCATGCCTGCTTATCCACCAGCAGCTGATCCCAGGTCTGGGCCACGGCGTAGGGCAGGTCGTTGGCATCCATCAGCTTGCACCACTCGTCCAGGGTGCGGGTGGCCATCTCGGCCACCAGGAAGTCATAGAACTCCCCGATGTTGGCCTGGAGATTGGTTTGGGGATAATAGCGGGGATCTTCGGCCAGCTCGGGGTGGCCGATGGCCCGCATGAAGATGGGATAGTGGCGGTTATACTGGGGCATGGCGATCTGCAGCCACTTGCTGTCCTTGGTCTTATGGCACACCACCAGCGGGTTGGGCAGGGTGCGGCGGGACAGGGGGTACTGGGTGGCGGGGTCGCCGTACTGGCTGGCCTGCAGGATCAGGGACACGTCCCAGATGGCGCTGTGGAACAGGGAGACGACGACGCGGTCGCCGATACCGGTCTCCCGGGCGCGGTACAGGGCCGCCAGCACGCCGGAGGCCAGGTACATGCCCACCTGGTGGTCGCCGAAGCCGGCGATGGTCAGCATGGGCAGGGCGTCCTTGTCAAACAGCGTGCCCAGGATGCCGCCCCGGGCAAAGAAGGCGGTGAAATCGAAGCCGGGCAGGTCCTTGTCCGGGCCTTTTTCGCCGTAGCCGGAGACGAAGCCGTAGACCAGCTTGGGGTACTTGGCGTGGAGCGTATCGTAGTCCAGGCCCGCCTTCTTCAGGGGGGGCTGACGCCAGTTGGTGATGAAGATGTCCGCCTCGGCGATGAGCTTTTCCAAAGCGGCGCGGCCGGCCTCAGTCTTGGTGTTCAGGCAGACGCAGGTCTTGCCGGCGTTTTCCAGATCGTAGGAGGTGTTCTCCTTCTGATCCTGGGGACGGCCCTCGTTGACGGCGGTGTAGCGCAGGGGATCGCCGGCGGGGGCTTCCACCTTGATGACCTCCGCACCCAGGTCGGCCAGGAAACGGGCGCAGCAGGGAGCGGCGATGAACGTGGCCAGCTCCAGAACTTTTACTCCCTCAAGGGGGCGCTTGACTTCACTCATGTTGTTCCTCCATGTATGTTATTGGCAGGTGGTTACATTTTCAGCAGGTCGCGGAAGGTCTCGAGGTTGGTGCGGACCTGCTCGAAGCGGACCATCTGACGGTCCACCTCCACCAGGGTCAGGGGCAGGTCGGCACTTTCGCAGGCCTTCTTGATCATCACATAGTCGAATTCCTCCGGGTCGCAGAACTTGGTCAGCACCACGAGAACGCCCTTGGCGTTTCTCGCCCTGGCGGTGTCCACGATCCATTTAACGCGGGGCTTATCCTGGTTATACAGCACGGAGCAGTTGTCCATATTGGCGAACTTCTCTGCCAGCGCGTTCAGGGAGTCATCGCGCTCCGGCGCGTCGGTGCGGTACTGGCGGGACTGGGCGGCCACGTCGTCGGCCACGATATGCAGGCCCATCTCATCGAGGATGGCGTTCAGCGCCGGGGCGTCCGTCAGGATGCCGGAGATGACGATGGGCAGCTTCTCCGCCGCAGGGGTCTGCCCCTCCAGCCTGGCGATGAGAGCCTCCACCAGCTCCGTGTGCTCCTCCTTGGTCATGAAGAAGGCGCTCTTGAAGATGTCGCTGCGCTGGGTGGCGGTGATCTCCGGGTGCTTGGCCAGCACCTCGTCCACCTTCCGCATGGCAGCGTTGTGGCGGTTGTAGACCTTGATGGAATCCAGCAGCTTCTCCTCGGAGAACGTGCCGCCCAGCTTCTCCAGGTCGCGGATGACCCGCTCGTACCCGGCCTTGGTATAGGCCACGCCGTAGGCGGGCTTGCGGTTCTGGGGATAGGTCATGGGGATGAACGGGATGGACGGCACAGCGTACTTCCAGTTTTCGCCCACGGTCTTCAGGGTGTCGCACAGGGAGGGGATGACGATGGCGGAAGCGCCGTCATACGCGCCGTTGATGCCCAGCTCCAGCATGGACTGGACGATGGCGCACAGGAAAGCGGGGCAGTATTCCTTGGCACGGTTCAGCGCCACATCGCCGCCCCACGCGCCCATGGGGACGAAGCCCATGGCATGGATGATCTCCTCCGGGGTGTAGACGGGAGCGCACAGCACGATCTTTTTGCCCTGGGCCAGGTAGCGCTCCATCTGCGCCTTGGGAGAGACGGCGATCTCATGAAAACGGTTCAGAATGTCGTTCATGGTTTACTCTCCTTTCGCAGCCTTGTTGGCTTCCATGATCTCCGTCAGACCCTGGACGCGGGTGTCGTACTGGGCCTCGGAGAAGTTGCGGGGGTCGGCCTGGTCGCCGTCAAAGCTGACCACGGGGATGTTGCAGGCCTTGCCGATCTGACGGCTCATCTCGTACATGAAGCCGCTCCACAGCTTGCAGGAGCGGTTGGTATGCACCAGCATACCCTCCACGTGGTTGTCCTTGCAGAGCTTGATGCGCTTGTCGCGGCTCATCTCCAGGTTGATGGCGTTGGGCACCTTGCAGTAGGCGCGGATCATCTCATCGAAGGTGTTGTAGTCGAAGCCGAAGGCGTCGGCGTAGATGGTGGTGACCATGTTGATGCCCCGAGACTTCAGGCCGGTGCTGGTGGCGCGGAGGTACGGCCAGCAAGCGATGCCCTCGAACATGATGCGGTACTTCTCCTCCGTGCGGAAGGTGGACGTGCCGTTCTTGTGGTTGTCCTCGTACTCCTTCAGCAGCGTCTCCATGGCGTCGGCGGCGGTGGATTTGCCGCGAGCCGTGACCATGACGGCCATGTGGTTCAGCAGGTCGAAGCCGTTGAAGGGGGAGGGCACATACCTGGCGCAGCCGGTGGCCGCCAGCCACGCCCGGCTGGAGCGGCAGGAGAAGCCGGTGACCTCCTGGAACTTCTCGTCGGACCACTTCTTGCCGGTGATCTCCTCCAGCTGCTTCACGGCGTCCCAGAACTGGCCGGTAACGTAGGCCACCTCCGCGTCGGACACCTCATAGTCGGGGTTGAAGGGAATGTCCAGCAGGATCATGGGGATGTTCAGCTCGCGGGCCAAATTCTCGTACCACTTGATCATGCAGGAGCAGATGTTGCTGCAGCACAGCAGCACATCGGGCATAGCCACGTCCTGCTCGGGACAGGATTTCAGCTTGGCGTAAGCCAAAGACACACGGGCGTAGGCGCATATATCGTTGGAGTAGCCCTCGGACTCCGCCACCTCGCACATTCTCGTGCCCGCGCCGCGGGCGGCGATGCCGGCGGCCTGATTCTCCGGGTACACGGTGGCGATGCCCATGGTCTCCGGGATCTCCACGGGGAAGTTGCTGGACACCCAGGCCACCTTTTCGCCCCGCTTCTTGGCCTCGATGGCGTCCACATAGGCGTCCGCCGCGATCTTGCCCAGCTTATACTTGGCGGAATTCACATCGACCGGCTTCGGGGCTTTCTTCACTTCTTCTGCCATTTTTCTTCCTCCTTGTTCCTCGCGTTATATTATATAGTAAGTGATCTCCATCTTTTCACTTGCTCACTTCTTTATGCGCCCACAGCGCCGCGCCGATGGCGCCGAAATACTGGGCCAGCGGATCGACGGACACGGGGACGTTCAGCTCCTCGCTCAGCGCCTGACGGACGGCATCGTTCCGGGCCACGCCGCCGGAAAGGCAGACCTGCTCCGTCACGCCGGCGCGCCGGGCCAGGGCCGCCACGCGGCTGGCCACGCTGCGGCAGATGCCCGCCACCAGGTCAGGCCGCTTGACACCGTTGGCCAGCTGGCTGATGACCTCGCTCTCGGCAAACACGGTGCAGGTGCTGGAAATAGACGCCGGGGCGGTGGACTTGGCGGCCTCGGTGTCCAGGTCGTCCACGTCCAGCCGGAGAATGGAGGCCATTACGTCCAAAAACCGGCCCGTGCCGGCGGCGCACTTGTCGTTCATCACGAAGTTCACCATTTTGCCGGAGGGGGATAGGGCGATGACCTTGGCGTCCTGACCGCCGATGTCGATAACCGTCCGCAGGTCGGGGAACACGAAGCGGCCACCCAGGGCGTGGGCCGTCAGCTCGCTGATCTCGCCGTCCGCGCCCTCGTAGTTCTTCCGTCCGTAGCCGGTGACGACGGTGCGGGCCATGTCCGATGCCGTCAGGCCGCTGGAGCTCCACAGCTCCGCCAGCGCTTCCTCCGGGCCGCCTGTGCCCAGGCCGCCGGTTTGCAGGCTGGTGGCCACCAGCTCCGTTCCGTCTTTGATCACGGCGCACTTGGAGGCTTGAGCATCATCTTGGGGTGGTAAGGGCTGCGGCCGCATTCCTTATACAGCTTTCTGAAACTTTCAAGATTCAAGC
>USGS01000044.1 GCA_900554275.1 uncultured Eubacteriales bacterium | reverse complement strand
CCTTAGACCAAGAATCACAGCATGGGCATTGAAAAAGCTAATGCAGTCAACACTCATCTATCGGGCATCTGGTGTTGTAGGTTATAAAAGGAAGATATACGCAGCTTACGACAAAGGCAGAGCTGAATTGCCAGAGTCGGTTTTCGCCAGCCGCTCATTCCGTCCCATCGAAATCTTGTTGGGGAGTGTCTTCCATACGAAGATAGGTAACAAGCAACAGCGTCGGGTACGCCCTGAAACGGGGCGCACCCGACTACAACTCCGGTTGAAAATCCAATATCTATAATCGCCAGAATGTGTATGGGCGGGCAGGCGCAATCTGCGCCTGCCCGCCTTGTCTGCCAAAAAGCGCGGCGGGCGGCGGCAGTCAATGGCGCGAAGCGTTCATCTTGACCATTGACGGCTGGCGGCTGCTGCGCTACGACCCTTTCCAATCTGCAAGCCACAGAACAATTTCGGTAGCCGCTGCCCGAATTACGCTGTCAGCCGCTCCGTCCCGTGGTATTGACGTGCAGCCCCATCGCTGCTATAATAAAAGCACAATTTCAGACACAGGACACCATGCAGACGCAGACGGGCTGAAAGGCTTGACAGGCGGCTGCATTTTCAATTTCGGATAAGAAGGGAAGGATGCGAAGGGAAAAGAAGCACAGACGGCAAAAGACGCTCAAGACGCCATTCCTCCGCCGCGCAGGAGAAAGCTGCGGCAAAATACTTTTTAGGAGGTGCAACTTGAGCAGGCGGAAAAAGCTCACCAACAACAGCGGCATCCCGCAGCATGAGATCGAGAACATTGCCCGAATTCTGCTGCCGGATATTCTTGCCTTTTACGAGAGTGAGGAAGGGCAGCGGGAATTTGCCGAATGGCAGGCGGCGCGGGACGGGGCAAAAACGGACAGGGACAGAAACGGCGAGAACGTCGCCTGACGATAGATATAAGACAAATCCAAGGGATATATACTCCTAAAACAGCATGGCAAAGGGGATGGCAGACCGCCATCCCCCTTTGTGCGTTTGTTCAGTTTTCATAGGGCTTGTACTCCGTGACGGCGTTCAGGTATGCTTCGACATCTCCGTTCAAAATGAGATCGGCATAAGCCAGCGGGTCGTTGTAGATGAGATAGTCCAGCTCTGACCGCTGGAAGCGGTTGTCCGCCACCTCGTTCTCCACGGCGGTGCAGTCGATGGAGATCATGCTGCCGTCCTGAAACCGCAGCTCTACACAGCCAGTGTCCATGTTGAATTCACAGCTTTTAATGGTTTTCATAATTGTCCTCCTTATCCTTTACCAGCTTTGGTTTTCTCGGCCCTCTGGGCTTGGATTCGGGACGCTTTACCACGCCGTTTCTGAAATGCGTATCCTCGAATTTCTCGAAGAAAACAAATAATCCGAACCCGTCTCCGATTAAGAAGATTTGGTTCGGATTATATTTGTTTGGTGCCGGTGACCGGACTCGAACCGGTACGCTGTCGCCAGCGGTGGATTTTGAGTCCACTACGTCTACCAATTCCATCACACCGGCAGGTATTACCCGCTTATTATAGCGTAAGATACCGCGGATTGCAAGCAAAAAAATCACGCCGCGGGGGGCGGATCGCCCCCGCGGCGCGCGTCTTTTTTTACAGCTCCGCCCGGATGAGGGACAGCAGCTCGCCGTATTCCTCGCAGCACTTGATCTGGGGGTAATCCTGCTTGATCCTCTCCGGCCCGCGGAACAGGAAGCCCGCCTTGCTGTACAGCAGCATATCCAGGTCGTTATAGCTGTCTCCGCTGGCGATGGTGGTGTAGCCGATGGACTGCAGCGCCTTCACCGTGGTCAGCTTCGAGTGCTCGCAGCGCATGACGTGCCGGGTGATATACCCCTCCGCGTCGATCTTCAGGGTGTTGCACAGCAGCGTGGGATACCCCAGCTTTTTCATCAGCGGCATGGCGAACTGGTCGAAGGTGTCGCTGAGGATCAGCACCTGGGTCATGCTCCGCAGCTCGTCCAGAAACTCCTTCGCGCCGGGCAGCAGGTCGATGCGGGCGATGGTGTCCTGGATCTGGGACAGCTTGATGCCCCTGCTGCGCAGCAGGTCGATGCGCCAGCGCATCAGCTTGTCATAGTCCGGCTCGTCACGGGTGGTGCGGCGCAGCTCGGGAATGCCGATCTCATCGGCAAACGCGATCCATATCTCGGGGGTCAGAACGCCCTCCATATCCAAACATACGATCTTCATGATACTTACCTCATTTCTTTTTTATTTCAGAACCTCCGTCAGAACATACTCCTCCATGGCGGTCTTGTCGATCACGTCCTTGTGCAGCACAGGCCGGCCCTCCAGCCCCCGCAGGTTGGCGGGGATAGCCGCGCCGGTGATGTCGTGCAGCTTCTCCATCATGGCAAACTCATCGTCGCCGGTGTCCTCGCCCAGCGCCGCCAGCACGGCGGCGGGGAACTTATAGGGCGACGCGGTGGACAGCACCACCATGGGCGCATCGCCGGTCTGCCCCTGCGCCACGGCCCACGCCACGGCGGTGTGAGGATCGCACAGATACTTCTCCTGCCGCCACAGCTCGCCGATGACCCTGGCCGCGCCCGCATCGTCGCAGCAGCCGCAGCCGAAGCTCTCCTGCAGCTTGGCCAGCAGCTCGTCACTGACCTGATACCAGCCCTGCTCACTGAGCTGTGCCATCAGGGACGCCACATACGCCGCGTCGCCGCTGAGCAGATACAGCAGCCGCTCCAGGTTGCTGGACACCAGAATGTCCATAGACGGCGACGTGGTCTTGTAGAACGGCCTGCGCCGGTCATAGCGTCCCGTCCGCAGGAACTCCGTCAGCACGTCGTTGGCGTTGCTGGCGCACACCAGCCGCCCCACAGGCAGCCCCATGCACTTGGCGAACCAGCCCGCCAGGATGTCGCCGAAGTTGCCGGTGGGCACGGTGAAGTCCACCTTGTCGCCCAGCTGGATGTGGCCTGCCCTCACCAAATCGCCGTAGGCCCGGAAGTAGTACACCACCTGGGGCGCGAGCCGGCCGATGTTGATGGAGTTGGCGCTGGACAGCATCGCCCCGTGGAGATCCCTGCCCTGGCAGTCGGCAAAAATGGCCTTCACGCCGGTCTGCGCGTCGTCAAAGTTGCCCCGCACGGCGCATACCTTCACGTTGCCGCCGGTCTGGGTGGCCATCTGTGCCTGCTGCACGGCGGACACGCCGCCGTAGGGATAGAATACGATGATCCGCGTCCCCGGCACGTCGTGGAAGCCCTCCATAGCCGCCTTGCCGGTGTCGCCGGAGGTGGCGGTCAGGATCACCACATCACCCTTCATGCCCTCCGCCCTGGCCGCTGCGCCGATGAGATGGGGCAGCACCGACAGCGCCACGTCCTTGAACGCGGAGGTGGGCCCGTGATACAGCTCCAGCACATACTTGTCCGCCACCGGCGTCAGGGGTGTCAGATCCGAGGTGGGGAACTTGTCCTTATAGCTGGCCCGCACCAGCGCGGGCATATCGTCAAAGTCCGGCAGCAGGGCGTGGAGGATGTCCGCCGCCATGTCCAGTGTGGGCTTTTCCAAAGCGGCCCGCCAGTCGAAGCCCAGCCTGGCCGGGTCGCAGATATACAGGCCGCCGTCCGGAGCGATGCCCTGCAGCACCGCGTGGGTGGAGGAGGCGGTGAGCTGCTCGTTTCGCGTGCTGTGATAGTTCATGAGGAACACCTCCGAAAAATTTACTCTTGCATTTGTGATGGGCCTATGATACACTGTCTCCAACAAAAAAGCAAGTGTTTTTCTCTCGTAGACAAAAAGAAATTTTTTGTCGCCGCGAAGAAAAGCCCTCACGGAAAATAACAGCGAAAGAGGCGAATGATATGTTGAAAGTGTTGAAATTCGGCGGTTCGTCCATGGCGGACGAGACCCAGTTCGCCAAGGTGCGCTCCATCGTAGAGGCCGATCCCAGCCGCCGGGTGGTGGTGGTCAGCGCTGCCGGCAAGCGGTTCAAGAACGACCATAAGATCACCGACCTGCTGTACCTGTGCCACGCCCACCTGCAATACGGCGTCAGCTGCGACGGCGTGTTCGATATGGTCCGCAGCCGGTATTTGGAGATACGGGACGCCCTGCACCTGTCCACTCCGCTGGAGCAGGAGTTCGACGCGCTCCGCGCCAAAATGGAAAAGGGCATCAGCGCCGATGAGCTGGTGTCACGGGGCGAGTATTTTGCCGCCCGGCTCATGGCCGACTACCTGGGCTTTGACTTTCTGGACAGCACCCTGTGGCTGAAGTTCCGGCTGGACGGCACAGTGGATCAGGACCAGAGCTACGAGAACCTCCGCCGCGCGGCCTCCGGCCGCAGGGTGGTCATCCCCGGCTTCTACGGCGTCATGCCCGACGGCAGCATCCACACCTTCTCCCGTGGCGGCAGCGACATCACTGGCGCTCTGGCGGCGGCGGCGCTGGATGCCGATGTCTACGAGAACTGGACGGACGTGTCCGGCTTCCTCATGGCCGACCCCAAGATCGTGAAAGACCCCCGGCCCATTGAGCGCATCACCTACGCCGAGCTCCGCGAGCTGAGCTACATCGGCGCGCAGGTGCTCCACGAGGGCACGGTGTCCCCGGTGCGGGAGAAGAACATCCCCCTGAACATCCGCAACACCAACCAGCCCGACCACCCCGGCACCATGATCCGGGAGCGCTTCGACGAGTCTCAGGCCGACATGGAGAGCGGCAGCATGATCACCGGCATCGCCGGCAAGAAAGGCTTCTCCGTCATCACCCTGACCAAGAACGGAATGTCCTCCGAGCTGGGCGTCATCCGCCGCATTCTCGAGGTGCTGGAGCGCTACAATATCAATGTGGAATACATCCCCTCCGGCATCGACAGCGTCTCCCTGGTGGTGGAGACGGGCAAGTCCGCCCCGTACATCTATCAGGCCATGGGTGACCTGGAAAAGGAGATCAAGCCCGACAGCCTGCACATCAGCGACAGCATGGCCGTGGTGGCCGCCGTCGGCCGTAAGATGGCCTTCAAGCCCGGCTCATCCGGCAAGATCTTCGGCAAGCTGGGCGAAAACGGCATCAACATCCGCATGATCACCCAGGGCCCGGAGGAGCTGAACATCATCGTCGGCGTGGACGGCCCTGACTTTGAGAAGGCCATCCGCGTTCTGTATGACAGCTTTGTGAAATAAAAAAGGAGGAGTCATTACCATGAAGAAATATAAGGTTGCCATTCTGGGCGCTACCGGCGCGGTAGGCCGTGAAATGATGAAGGTGCTGGCGGAGCGGGATTTCCCCGTCAGCGAGCTGCACCTGCTGGCCTCGGAGCGCTCCGTGGGTCAGGTACTGTCCTGGAACGGTCAGGACATCGCCGTGGAGCTGGCCTGTGATGAGGCGTTTCAGGGCATGGACATCGTCCTGGGCGCGGCGGAGAACGACATCGCCAAGCGCTTCGCCCCCGCCATCGTCAAGGCTGGCGCGGTGTTCGTGGACAACTCCAGCGCCTTCCGCCTTGACCCGGACGTGCCGCTGGTCATCCCTGAGATCAACCCGGAGGATGCCAAAAAGCACAAGGGCATCATCTCCAACCCCAACTGCACCACCATTGTCTCCCTGGTGGCCATCAACGCCCTGAACCACGACAGCCCCATCGAGAGCATCGTGGCCTCCAGCTATCAGGCCGTGTCCGGCGCGGGCGCAGGCGGCCCGAAGGAGCTGATGGAGGAGGTGGAGCTGCTGCGTGAGGGCAAGAGCGTCGCTCCCCAGGTGTTCCAGTATCAGATCGCCTATAACGTCATCCCGCAGATCGGCGGCGAGGCCTTCGAGGGCTACACCTCCGAGGAGATGAAGATGCAGAACGAGGGCCGCAAGATCATGCACCTGCCGGAGCTGAGGGTCAGCTGCACCTGCGTCCGCGTGCCGGTGGTCCGCAGCCACAGCGTCTCCATCGTGGTGCGGACGAAGGAGAAGATCAGCGTGGAGCGGGCGCGGGAGCTCATCGCCGCCGCCCCCGGCTGCAAACTGGTGGACGACCTGGCCAACAAGCGCTACCCCATGCCCCTGGAGACCAGCGATCAGGACCTGGTGTTCGTGGGCCGCATCCGGGACGACCTGACCTCCGACAACGGCCTGAACATCTGGTGCTGCGGCGACCAGGTGCGTAAGGGCGCCGCCACCAACGCCGTGCAGATCGCCCAGCTGCTGGTGGAGTGAAAACGTGACATGATACGAGGCGGGACGGGGAAATCCCCGTCCCGCTTTACTTTTTCACATTTTACATTTATAATAGAAGCAATCTACCCCCCTGGAGGACTGTATGAAACGGATATACCGCCTTTTGGCGCTTTTGCTGGCCCTGTGCCTGACCGCCGGTCTGCTTACCGGCTGTGACGAAGACCCCAACGACGAGGAAAAGCTGTCGGTGGTCATGACCGGCCTGTTCACCACCATGGACCCCGCCATGGCCGCCACGGCGGCGGAGCGCACCGTGGTGCTCCACGTGTTCGATAACCTGCTGCGCTGGGACGGCGAGAAGTCCGTCTCCGCTGTGGCCCAGTCCTGGCAGGAGACGAGCAACGACGACGGCACCGTGACCTACACCTTCCACCTCCGCGGCGACGCGGTGTGGTCCGACGGCAGCCGCCTCACGGCGGCGGACTTCGTCTACGCCTGGAAGCGCCTCGTCTCCCCGGACACCGCCAGCCCCAACGCCGCCATTCTCTCCGTAGTCTCCGGCTACGATGAGGCCCGCGCCGGCGATGTTGACGCCCTCCAGGTCAGCGCCCCCGATGACCACACCCTCGAGGTCACCCTCACCGGCCCGTGCGCCTACTTCCTGAACAGCGTCTGCACCGCCCCCGCCACCATGCCCGTCCGGCAGAAGGCGGTGGAGAGCGATGACGACTGGGCCTCCAGCCGCACCTATTTTGTGGGCAACGGCCCGTTCCGCCGGGGCGGCGACTGGACGGACTACCACCGCCTGACCCTCCATAAGCAGGAGGGTCACTACAGCGCCAAGCACATCTCCCTGGACCGCGTGGAGCTGGTCCTGCAAACGGAGGAGCAGGCCGCCGCCAACGCGGGCCGCGTGGACGTGGTGGTGGGCGCATCATCTGACCCCGCTGTCAGCGGCGGCGACCCCACCGTGGGCCTGCTGCTGGTCAATCAGATGGCCACCAACCTGGAGAAGAACGGCCTGCGTCACGCCCTCAGCCTGTCCGTGGACCGCACCGCCCTGGCGGAGAGCCTGGGCGCGAGCTATGCGGCCGCCGACGGCCTTGTCCCCGACGGCATCCGCACCACCGGCGGTCAGGACTTCCGTGCCGTCAACGGTTCGCTCATCGACAACGACCCCGACACCTATAACGACCGCTGCACCCAGGCCATCACGGAGCTGCGCCAGGCCGGCTATACCAGCGCCGCCGCCATGGAGCAGCTGGGCACGGTGACGCTGCTCTACGACAGCGGCAGCGGTCAGGCCGCCCTGGCCCGCCTGCTCCAGCAGACGTGGCGCGAGAAGCTGGGCCTTCAGGTCACCCTGCAGGGCGTCGCCAACGAGGAATACACCCAGCTCCTGACCACCGGCGAGTACACCCTGGCCCTGATGGAGCTGACCGCCGCCTGCAGCGATGCCGCCGCCTGCCTTGACCCCTGGCGCGGCGGCGACAGCCGCAATTACGCCCAGCTCCACATGAACGCCTATGACATCCTTATGCGCGTGGCTGCCGGCAGCGCCAGCGCCGAGGCCCGGGACGCCTACCTGAAGGACGCGGAGCAGCTGCTGCTGGACAGCGGCAGCGTCATCCCGCTTTACAGCCGCCGCCAGCCCTACCAGCTCCGTGACGGCGTGGCCGGCGCGGTGAACGACGGCCTTGGCGCGTGGTACTTCGGCAGTGTCCGCCGCGTAACGCAGTAATGCAGAAGATGTATTGATATGTATTGATTTTCCGTAGGGGAGGGGCTCTGCCCCTCCCCTACACTGTCATTGCGCGACCAGTCCTCACACTGGCGCGGCAATCCGTATCCCCATAAAAAGAGGAGAGCATTTCGCTCTCCTCTTTTCTTGAAGGTATACCACTATCGATGAATTGATACCGGAGCTGCCGCGGCTATTCGGCACATTGAGGTGAAAGAACGCATGACGAAGTACTCGCAGCGCAAGTCAAAGAAACCCTATTGAGCACGGTGACATTGGCGCGGTAAACAGTGCAACTGAACAGAGCGAGGTACAGTTGCATGTAGAACCGCCGCAGCGAAATGCAATATACTTACAGACAACTTTTTCCTCGAATCTGTTACTCTCGCATATCTCGTATCAGCTCAGTATGAACATGCCCCTTTTGCCAAGTGTCGAACCACAGGTTGTCATAGTCGAAGAATATCTTAATACTTGCAAATGGTCCTCGCATATAGCGGTAAATCTCACTTTGGTACTTACTCATATCTATGTAGTAGTCTCCCAAATGAGGATTTGTTTCATTAGATACAATCCCTACCTCAAATGGGCCTTCTGCCGTGTCATAGTAACTTTCAACGCCATCTTTAATCCCTATTCGATACTGCTCATAGAAGCCCTGCAACTGCATCATTTCTTCATATGTGTCTTGTTGCAGACGTTCCTCCCTGATTCCTGTGGGTGAAAACTCATCAATACGGAAACGTGTCCCGTATTCGTAAATGCCATCTGCTTCATCATTTTTTGCATACCACGTTCCAACAATATCCCAATCCTCGTAACTCCCGACATCCACCACATCTCCGAAACTCCATTGCCCGGGCATGCACGTCCCGAATGGCGAATAGGTCGTACCAAAATCAAAAATTACTTGCCGGTTGTATACAACATCGCAATAGCGATGCCCCTCCGTGTATGTATACGTCACCGTATGTTTTGCGGTATCCAAATCTACTTGGTTGCCCAATACTTCTGCTCCTTCAGGTAAATAATGTTCTATCGTTTCATCTGCTACCCCGCACAACGGTTCAAAGCGCCACGCATCTGTGCGGTCATCTGTTATCTGCTCTAAAAGCCATCCGTCGTTGTATAGCTTATAAAGCATCATATAATACATTTCCCCATGAACCGCGTTGCTCTTCGCGCTAATCTTGATCCACGCGGTATCCAACTTATCCCCTGGACTTGTTTGCCTTTTTTCTACATCGAAATCAATGATCTCCATACCGAGTTCGTTTGAAAATCTTGCAAACTCATTGCTATCGTACAGGTCTTCCTTCATCTGCTTTTCTGAGGCTACCTTTACTCCGCAACCTGTGAGCAAGGCCAACGCAATTACTGTCAAAATTAAAAGCCACATCTTTTTCTTCATAGGCCCTCCCAAACATAAATGAAATCCTTGCAAACTGTATATCCATACAACATTCAGTATATATCCTATTTTTCCCTATGTCAACGATTTTAAATCCTTACATTCTCCGCTATTTGCTGCATAAGGAATTATACTATACGCAGCGAGGTGGTTTTATGGATTACTTGGAGTGGTTCTATCAGCGCATTTCTGAGCTGCGTACGCAAAAAGGTGTTTCCGCACGGGACATGAGTCTTTCTCTTGGGCAGAGCGAGAGCTACATCAACAAGATCGAAAACAAGCGGACGCTGCCGTCCATGACTGGCTTTTTCTATATCTGCGACTACCTGAACATCACCCCGCAGGAGTTTTTCAACGCGGATGCCACCGCGCCGCAGAAATCAAAGGAGCTACTGCGCGAGATCGAGCGTCTGACGCCGGAGCAGACAGACCACATCATGCTGGTGGTGCGGGATTTGACCAAGACCAAGTGACAGTACATAAAAAAGAACCGCCTCGGGCGGTTCTTTTTTCGCTATGTGCCGTTATACCCTTTTGGCATTCTCCACCACCACGGCCCGCGCCCGGGCCAGCTTCAGGTCGTGCCGCAGCTTCATGGGCGGCAGCTGCTGCCGCAGCAGCTCCCGGCTCAGCCCGTACTGGGCGGACAGCGCGCCATACTGCTGCTCCAGCTCCTCCTCCGTGATCTCAATGCCCTCCCGCCGGGCGATCTCCGTCATGGCCAGCTCGTACCGCGCCGCGGTGGCGGCCTGCTCCCGTGCGTGCTCGCGCAGCTGCTCCATGGTCGTGCCGCTGTACTCCAGATACTGCTCCAGCGTCGCGCCCTGGCCCTCCAGCTGCCCCCGCAGCTGGGCGATCAGCCCGTCCAGCTGGTTTTCCACCATGGCATCGGGGATGGTCACGGTCATGCCGTCGATGACCTGCTGCACCAGCGCGTCGGCGAACTGCCGGGCGGCCTGCGCCTGCTTCTGGGCCACCGCGCCCTCCATCACCGCCCGCCGCAGGGCGGACACATCCTCAAACCCCTGCTTTCCGGCAAACTCGTCGTCCAGCACCGGCGCGGCCCGCCGGGTGATCTCATGTACCTTGATATGGAACACAGCGTCCTTGCCCGCCAGCTCCGGCGTGTACGCCGCGGGGAACGTGACAGGGATGTCCCGCTCCTCGCCCGCGGCCGCCCCGGCCACCTGCTCCTCAAAGCCGGGGATGAAGTACCCGCTGCCCAGCAGCAGGGGCTGCTGCTCGCCCTTGCCGCCCTCGAAGGGCACGCCGTCCAGAAAGCCCTCGAAGTCGATGACCACCTCGTCGCCCATGGCCGCCCGCTCCGGGTGCGTCACGTCCTGATGCGCCCGTGCATATTCCTCCAGCGCCGCCTGGGTATCCTCCTCACTCAGCTCCACCTCCGGGTACGCGGCCCGCAGCCCCTTGTACGCCCCCAGCGTCACCTCCGGGTACAGGTCGATCACAGCGGCGAAGGTGTACCCCTCCGGCCCGATCTCCTCCACCGTCAGCGTAGGCGTTCCGGCGATGAGCAGATCCTCCTGCTGGATGGCCTCCACCAGCGCCTGGGGATACGTGTCGTTCACGGCCTCCTGATACAGAAACTCCGGCCCGTACTTGGCCTCGATGCTGGCCCGGGTGGCCTCACCCTCCACCGGGGCGATGGACTTGATGGCGTCATAGCAGCGCTCCAGCGACCGCTGCCACGTCTCCGTGTCCACGGCTATCGTCAGCCGCACCTGCCGGTTCTCCGGGATGTCCTGCCGCTTTTTGATCTCCATAGGGGTGCTCCTCCTCATTTTCATGCAATGGAGACAGTATACCCCATTCTTTGCCGCTTGTCCAGCGCGTCAGACACTCCGCCCCGCCTGCCTGAGTTGTAAAATAATTGTGACATATATCACACAGGGCTTGCCATCCCCCGGTAAAATCTGCTACAATGCGGAATGCTATCTCAAATCTGTTTCTGGAGGGAAACACGCACCATGCAGACCATCAAGCATTTCTTCAAGACCCATCCCCACGCCTGGTGGGGCTTCTACCTGCCGGTCTATCTGGCCATGTTCTTCATCATCGAGCACTTCATCACCGATAACTACTGGGCCACCCAGACGCCGCTGGATGATGCCATCCCCTTCTGCGAGTGGTTCATCTTCCCCTACGTCTCCTGGAGTCCCCTGCTGGTGGTGCTGGGCATCTACCTGATCCTGAAGGACGGCGAGGGCTTCCGCCGCTATATGTGGTTCATCATGGTCACGTTCACCACCGCCGTGGTGTTCTGCATCCTTGTGCCCAATGGCCAGGATCTTCGCCCCGCCGTCATGGAGCACCACAACCTTGCCACCTGGCTGGTGGAGTACACCTACTCCATCGACACCAACACCAACGTGTTCCCCAGCGTTCATGTGCTGGGCGTCATGGCGGCGCTGGCCGCCGTGTGGCACACGCCGGGCCTGCAAAAGCCCGCCTGGCGCTGGGGCGTCACGCTGTACGGCCTCATCATCATCGCCGCCACCGTGTTCGTCAAGCAGCACGCCGCCATTGACGTGCTCTCCGGCATCTTCACCAGCTGCATCGCCTATATCTTCGTCTACCTCATCGTAGGCCGCCGCCGGGACCGCCGGCTGGCCGCCCGAAGGGAGGCATGACCGTGGAGCAGAGCCGTTCCCCTCTGTTTGAGGGCATCAGCCCCGAGTCCCGTGCCGCCATGAAGGCCTGCTTCGACGTGCGGGAGCAGCGCTTCCGCGCCGATGAGGTGATCTACGACTTTGACGCCCACCGCGACATTATCGGCATCCTGGCCGAGGGCAGCGCCGTGGTGGAGCGCATCGACCGCCACGGCGGCCGCACCATTCTGGAGCATCTGGAGGCCGGCGGCGTGTTCGGCGAGATGCTCATGTTCGAGAATGTGGCCGGCGACAGTATCACCGTGGTGGCGGAGCGCCCCTGCCGCGTGTGGTTCATGGCCGCCAGTCAGGTCACCAAGCGCTGCGAAAACGCCTGTGCCCACCACAGCCGCATGGTGGAGAATATGTTCCGCCTGGTGGCGGACAAGGCCACCGCCCTGTCCGAGCGGGTAGAGGTCCTGAGCCGCCGCAGCATCCGGGACAAGCTCCTGTGCTACTTTTCCCTGCTGGCCGCCAGATCCGGCGGCAGCGATTTCTCCCTGCCCTTTTCCCTCAGTGCCCTGGCGGACTATATCTCCGCCGACCGCAGCGCCATGATGCGGGAGCTGAAGAAAATGCGGGAGGAGGACCTGCTGTCGGTGCATGGCCGCGACGTGACCCTCTACGCCGGGATATAAAAAGAAGGGCCGCCTTTCGGCGGCCCTTTTCGCTCCCCCTCCCGTTTGCCTCTCTTGTGTAAAGGGAGGTGTCACGGCGAAGCCGTGACGGAGGGATTGTCAAAAAGGATATTCCGCGCTCCGGCGCGGGTCACTTTTGGCCGCAGCCCCAAAAGTGACCAAAAGGTCTGCTTGAAACCAAAGGTTTCAAGACTTCC
>USGS01000043.1 GCA_900554275.1 uncultured Eubacteriales bacterium | reverse complement strand
TTCCCGCTCCAGCAGCTCCTTGTGCAGGGCGAGCGCCTCCTCGGCGGTTTTCGGCTCGCCGGTCATGGCGGAGCCGTTGCCGCTCATGTCGCCCATCTTGTCATTGTTCTTCGTGCCGCAGGCCGCCAGGGCCAGCACCATCAGCACGGCAAAAGCCAGTGCAAAAATTCTCTTCATGTTCATTTTGATTCCTCCATCGTTGTTTTCTTTGTTGTTTCTTTCCCGCTGCCGAAGCCGTAACGGAAGCACACTGCTTTCGTCGGACAAGCGCGGATGCACATTCCGCAGCGGATGCACTCGGTATGGTTGGGCGTTTTCGTCACATCCACGTCCATCTTGCAGGCTCTGGCGCATTTCCCGCAGGAGACGCACTTACTCTTGTCCACCTTCATCTGGAAGAGGGACACCCGGTTGAACAGCGCGTAGAACGCGCCCAGCGGGCAGAGCCACTTGCAGAACGGTCGGTAGAACAGTACGCTCAGCGCAATCACCGACAGCAGGATGCTGAATTTCCATGTAAACAGCTTGCCCAGCGCCGCCCGGATGCCGGCATTGGCAAGGGACAGCGGGATGGCTCCCTCCAGCACACCCTGGGGGCAGAGGTACTTGCAGAAGAAGGGGTCTCCCATGCCCACATCGTTCACAAGGAACGCCGGTAGAAGAACGACCATCACCAGCAGAACGGCGTACTTGAGGTATGTCAGCGGCTTCAGCCTCTTTGTGGAAAGCTTCTTAGTGGGGATTTTGTGCAGCAGCTCCTGAAACCAGCCAAAGGGGCATAGAAAGCCGCAGATAAAGCGTCCCAGCAGCACGCCCAGCAGAATGAGGAAGCCTGTGATATAATAGGAGAAGCTGAACTTGGAAGACCCCACCACCGCCTGAAACGCCCCGATGGGGCAGGCCCCGGACGCCGCCGGACAGGAGTAGCAGTTCAGCCCCGGCACGCAGACGGTCTTCCCTGCCCCCTGATACAGTCCGCCCTTGAGAAAGTTCGGCAGATGCAGGTTGGTCAGCAGCGTCGCCCCCGCCTGAATCCAGCCCCGGAAGCGGGACATGGTCTGCGAAACGCCCGGAAACTTTTTACCCAATGCCCACACACTCCAGACATAATTTGATTGCTTTGCTCAGCACCGTCGCCGCCTCGCCCCGCCAGACACCGAAGCACAGCATGGCGGCTCCGGTTATCAGTAGCGCGATCTGCGCCGCGGCCTTTTTCCCGCAGCTCATTTTTCATCACCCTTTCCGATTTTCTGCCCCCATCATAGCGCGGGAGAGTTAAAGTCTCTGTTAAGAACGAAAACTTAACGCAAACCTTATCTGTTTTTGCTATAATGAAAGCAACACAAAAACGAAGAAATAAAAAGGAGGGCTCTCATGCACCTTTTAGTAATTGAAGATGAACGCGCCCTGTGCGAGACCATCGTCCGCAGCCTGCGGCGGCTGGCCTACAGCGTGGACTACTGCTATGACGGGGAAAAGGCGCTGGCACTTCTGGGCGTGGAGCGCTACGATCTGGTGCTTCTTGATCTGAACCTGCCGAAAAAGGACGGCATGACGGTGCTGCGCACCCTGCGGCAGACCGACCGGGAGACAAAGGTGCTGATCCTCTCCGCCCGCAGCGAGGTGGAGGACAAGGTGCAGGGGCTGGACGCCGGGGCAAATGATTATCTGGCAAAGCCCTTCCACCTGGCAGAGCTGGAGGCCCGCATCCGCAGCCTGACATTGCGGCAGTTCACCCAGCAGGATGTGCTGCTGACCTGCGGAGCCTTGACCTTTGATACCCGCATCCGCACGGCTTCCGTCAACGGGCAGACACTGACGCTGACCCGAAAGGAAACGGGCATTCTGGAATATCTGATGGTGCATCAGGGGCGGCCCGTGAGTCAGGAGGAGCTGATGGATCACGTTTGGGACAACAGCGTGGACAGCTTCAGCAACTCCATCCGCGTCCACATCTCCGCCCTGCGCAAAAAGCTCCGCGCCGCGCTGGGCTACGACCCTATCCGCAACCGCATCGGCGAGGGCTATCTGATGGGAGGAAACGAAGAATGAAGAGGCTTTCCCTGCAGTGGCGCATCACGCTGATGTCCGTCCTGCTCATCGGCATCACCTGCGTGGCCATGAATCTGCTGCTCTGCTCCTCCGGTGTGTACTATATGGACACCATTGCGGACAGCTTACAGGGCGGCGGCACGGTGATCCTGAATGAGGACGGCGCGGCGAGCTTTGACCCGCAGCTCATCGCGCCCAGCGAGGAGCTGACCATCGTTGTCGATGGGGCGCAGGGGCGCTTCCGCACCACCAACTGGTATATCACGGCGGCGGTAACGCTGCTCAGCGGCATTTTGGCCTATTTTTTCAGCGGACGCGCCCTCAAGCCCCTGCACAGCTTCGCCTCTCAGGTAGAGAAGGTGCAGCTGAACAATTTGGCGGATATGAGGATCGATGAGGACGTGCTGCCGGAATTCCGGCAGCTCAGCCACTCCTTCAACCAAATGCTGGAGCGGTTGAGCAACGCCTTTACCGCCCAGCGGCAGTTCACCGGCAATGCCGCCCACGAGCTGCGCACGCCGCTTGCGCTGATGCAGGCACAGCTGGAGCTGTTTTCCGCAGAGCATACCGATGTGCTGCCGGAGACGGCGGAGTTTCTCCTGCTTTTGCGGGAGCAGACGGAGAGACTGACGCAGGTGACCAAAACGCTGCTGGAAATGAGCAATTTGCAGCAGGTGGCGCGGAACGAGCAGATTCAGCTTATCCCCATGATCGAGGAGATCTTCACAGACCTCGCCCCGCTGGCAGAAAAGCGCGGTGTCACGCTAAAAGCGGAGGGCGACGGCGTTTTGACCGGCAGCGACGCGCTGATCTACCGGCTGCTCTTCAACCTGACGGAGAACGCCGTCAAATACAACCGACCCGGCGGCTCGGTGGAGGTCTGCGTCACACAGGAGACGGAAAAGCTCCTGATCCGCGTTTCCGACACCGGCTGCGGCATTCCGGAGGAGTATCAGCGGAGCATCTTCCAGCCCTTCTTCCGGGTGGATAAGTCCCGCAGCCGGGAGTACGGCGGCGTGGGGTTGGGACTTTCGCTGGTGTGGGAGATCGCCGATCTCCACGGCGGCTGCGTTTGGGTGGAGAAAAGCTCGGACAAGGGCACGACCATTGCGGTGGAGCTGCCGGCAGGGGCGGAAGCCGAGCTCTCCGGCGCGGATATACTATAATGGGCCTTGGCTGTTTCATGGCGATCACGGGAATGGCGCTGCCGTGCCGTGCTTCTTATGGTATGTTCACCTTGTATCATAAAGCTGAAAACGGTAGCATTCCATTGATAAACATATTCCCCAATAACCCTATTGTAATGTTTTAGAACGCTTCAGAAATATAGAAAAAGCGCCGTCTCGGGATCACTCCCAAGACGGCGCTTTTCTGTTGTGGATCAGAGCGAACACTGCACGGCGAAGCCGCCGCTGAAGAAATAGGTGTTCGTCCGAACCTTGTTTGGTGGAGCTGAGGGGAGTCGAACCCCTGTCCGAAAGCACTTCAACAGGACCTTCTCCGAGCGCAGTCAGGTTTCAGCATTCCCTCCCCGCGCAGACACCGGACAGACTGCGTGGTTCAGTAGAGTCATGATGCGTGGGCGGGGCAACTCTTACCCGCCGCACGGACGCCACATCAACGACGCCTTCCCCGGCCTGTGGCCTCTCCGGTTCAGACGGCTGCCTTTAGTTAGGCAGCGACAGCAATACGATTGTTGTCAGTTAATTTTTAAGTTGCCCGTTTTATGGCGGTCAGGCGCCGCCGCTCGCTTATCCTGCCTCTGCACCCCCGTCGAAACCGGTGCAGCCCCATGTATGAGACCCTTTTGGGAGGGCAATGCCCTCCCAAAAGGGACATTTACCTGTTATCTGTGAAACGGATCGGCCAGCTTCTCCGGCTCAGGGTACGTCTCGCCGTGGGTGTCCACGGTGACGGAGGCGATGACCTGATCCTTCTTGGGCTTGTTGGTCATCATGTTCCGGGGCTGGTTGGCGATGGCGTCCACCACCTCCATGCCGTCCATGACGCAGCCGAAGGCGGCGTACTGACCGTCCAGATGGGGGGCGTCCTTGTGCATGATGAAGAACTGGCTGCCGGCGCTGTCCGGCGCTTGGGCGCGGGCCATGGACAGCACGCCCCGGGTGTGGCGCAGGTCGTTGTGGAAGCCGTTGGCCTCGAACTCGCCCTTGATGCAGTAGCCCGGGCCGCCCATGCCGTTGCCGTCGGGGCAGCCGCCCTGGATCATAAAGCCGGGAATGACCCGGTGGAAGATCAGGCCGTTGTAGAAGCCGGCATTGGCCAGAGAGATGAAGTTATACACGCTCTGGGGCGCGATGTCGGGGTACAGCTCGCAGGTGATCCTGCCGCCATCCTGCATTTCGATGGTCACGATGGGATTTGCCATATTTGCATCCTCGTTTCTTTATATTCTATAGTGGTACAGACTCAGCGCAGGTTCTTCTCCCGCATGGCCCGGTCCATCTCCCGCTTGGCGTCCCGCTTGGCCACGGCGTCCCGCTTGTCGTAATTCTTCTTGCCCTTGCACAGCCCTACCTCCACCTTGACGCGGGAGTTCTTGAAGTAGACGGACAGGGGGATGAGGGCGTAGCCGTCCTGCTTCTGCAGGTCGTGGAGCTTGCGTATCTCCCGCTTGTGGAGCAGCAGGCGCTTGGGCCGATCCGGGTCGCGGTTGAAGATATTGCCGTGGTCGTAGGGGGAGATGTGCAGGCTGTGGGCGTAGATCTCGCCGTCCTTGGCCACGCAGTAGGAGTCCTTCAGGTTCAGCGTACCGGCGCGGATGGACTTGACCTCTGTGCCGAACAGCTCGATACCGGCCTCGTAGCGATCCTCCACGAAATAGTCGTGGTACGCCTTACGGTTCTGGGCCGCGATCTTGACGCCGGACTTCTCCATGGACGATCCCTCCTCTCCGGCGGTTTGGAAAACAGTATAGCACATTTTCCGGCGCTGTGCAAGGGGTAGGAACAGGCGGAAAACGCTGGTATTTTTGCGCGGACCGTGGTATACTGCTGGAAAACGGCGAAGGGAGCGCATGACATGGACATGACCGAGAAGATGCTGGAGAGCCGGGAGGTATACCGGGGGCGCATCCTGCGGGTGCGGGAGGACAAGGTGCTGCTGCCCAACGGAAGGACCGGCACACGGGAGGTGGTGGAGCATCCCGGCGGCGTGGGCATTCTGGCACTGGACGATGAGGACCGGGTGGCGCTGGTGCGGCAGTATCGGTATGCGTTCTCCCGGGTGCTGACGGAGATCCCGGCGGGGAAGCGGGAGAAGGGAGAAGAGCCCTTTGTCACCGCCCGGCGAGAGCTGAAGGAGGAGATCGGCGCGGAGGCGGACCAGTGGACAGACATGGGAGCGCTGATCGCGTCGCCGGGCTGCTACGGCGAGACGCTGTATCTCTTTATGGCCCGGGGGCTGCGCTTCGGCGAGACACATCCGGACGAGGACGAGTTTCTGGACGTGACGTATCTGCCCTTTGACCGGGCGGTGGCGCAGTGCATGGACGGCACGCTGACCGACGCCAAGACGGTGGCGGCCATCCTGAAGGCGAAAATCCTGCTGGGGCGGTAAAAAAGCCTTGTGTTTCCGGCGGTTTTCCGCTACACTGTATACGTTGGGCGGCGCTGCCGCCGGGAGGGAGAAAACGGACTATGACGATGAATACCAAGAAGAATGTGGCCATGGTGCTGCTGGTGCTGTCCATGCTGCTGTGGGTGATGCGCAAGCTGAACGTGCTGTATGTGCCGGGGCTATCCATGATCCTGCTGGCGGTGTCCATGATCATTGTGGGCATCATGATGTTCCAGCTCAAGCAGAAAAAGAAGCTGGCGGGCACGCTGATCGTGGCGTTTGGCCTGTTCTGCATCGTGGCGGCCATCATGGAGATACTCAGCGCTATGGGCAAGACCTTCTGAAAAAATAAACGCAGCAGGGGAGAGGCTTTCGCCTCTCCCGTTTTTTCAAAAATTTTCCCGCCGCCGGCAGTTTTCGCCTTGACTTTTGCGGAGAAATCATGTATCATAGTTCGTGTTGTAAAGGCATATAACTTTACAGAAGGAGGAAGCACCGTGAAAAACCAGACCTATCGCATGACCATGCTCTTCGATTTTTACGGCGACATCCTTACCCAGCGGCAGCGGGAGCTGTTTGATCTGTATTACAATGAGGATCTGTCGCTGTCGGAGATCGCGGAAAACTGCGGCATCTCCCGGCAGGGCGTGCGGGACGTGATCGTCCGCGCCGAGGCCGCCATGACCGAGCTGGAGGACAAGACCGGCCTGGTGAAGCGCTTTTTGCAGATGCAGCAGCACGTGGACGCGGTCATCGCCGCTGCCAACGAGATCAAGACCGTGAACTACCGGCAGTACGAGAACCCCCGGTTGGAGGAGCTGGCGGACACTATTCTGACCAGCGCCGCCGCCCTGAAGGAGTAGGCCCATGGCATTTGAGGGACTGAGTGATAAACTGAACGGCGTGTTCAAGCGCCTGCGCGGCAAGGGCCGGCTCACCGAGGCGGACGTCCGCGAGGGAATGCGGGAGGTGCGTCTGGCACTGCTGGAGGCCGATGTCAGCTACAAGGTCGTGAAGGACTTTGTGGCGGATGTGACGGAGAAGTGTATCGGCACGGACGTGCTGGACAGTCTGACCCCGGCCCAGCAGATCGTGAAGATCGTCAACCAGGAGCTGACGGCCCTGATGGGCGGCTCCAACGCCAAGCTGACCACCGCCTCCAAAGGGCCGACCATCGTGATGATGGTGGGTCTGCAGGGTGCGGGTAAGACCACCAACGGCGCGAAGCTGGCGGGCCTGATGCGGCGGCAGTTCGGACGACGCCCCCTGCTGGTGGCCTGCGACGTGTACCGGCCTGCGGCCATCAACCAATTACAGGTGGTGGGCAAGCAGCTGGACATACCTGTGTTTGAGATGGGGCAGATCGACCCGGTGACCATCGCTACTGAGGCGGTGAAGTACGCCGCTGACCACGGACACGACATGGTGTTCCTGGACACGGCGGGCCGTCTGCACATCGACGAGGCGCTGATGGACGAGCTGAAGGCGGTGAAGGCCGCCGTCCGGCCCAACGAGATATTGCTGGTGGTGGACGCCATGACCGGCCAGGACGCGGTGAACGCGGCCAAGGCATTTGATGACGCGCTGGGCATCGATGGCGTGCTGCTGACCAAGCTGGACGGCGATGCCCGCGGCGGCGCGGCCCTGTCCATCCGGGCCGTTACCGGCAAGCCCATCAAGTTCGTGGGCACGGGCGAGAAGCTGGACATGATCGAGCCGTTCCACCCGGACCGCATGGCGGGCCGTATCCTGGGCATGGGCGATATGCTCACGTTCATCGAGAAGGCCGAGCAGCAGTACGACGAGAAGCAGGCCAAGAAATTAGAGGAGAAGCTGCGGAAGAACCGGCTGACGCTGAGCGACTACCTCGACCAGCTGGAGCAGCTGCAGAATATGGGCGACCTGAGTCAGATCGCGGGGATGCTGCCCGGCGGCATGGCGAAGAATTTCGACCCGGACCAGATCGACGAAAAGCAGATGGCCCACAACAAGGCCATCATCCGGTCCATGACGCCCCAGGAGCGGGAGAACCCCCAAATCCTCAACGCCAGCCGCAAAAAGCGCATCGCCGCCGGCTGCGGCCTGGAGGTGGTGGACGTGAACCGGCTGCTGAAATCCTTTGAGATGCTCCAGCAGATGACCAGGGCAATGACCAAGGGCGGCGGTATGCGGGGCTTCGGCGGATTGATGAACGGCATGGGCGGCAAGGTGGCCCGGGGCGCGATGCACGGCTTCGGCCGAAAAAAGCGGCTGAAATAAACGACAGTGTGTAAGTGCAGAAGCATTTAACAGATATAAAAAATTACTTATTTTACATGGAGGAACACTACAATGGTCAAAATTCGTCTGAGAAGAATGGGTGCGAAGAAGGCTCCTTACTACCGCGTGGTCGTGGCGGACTCCCGCTATCCCCGCGATGGCCGCTTTATCGAGGAGATCGGCACGTATGATCCCTGCGTCTCCCCCGCCAAGATCAGCATCGATGCCGACCGCGCCCGTGAGTGGATCAAGACCGGCGCTCAGCCCACTGACACCGTTCGCGCTCTGCTGAAGAAGGTCGACGTACTGTAAGTCGAGGCAAAGCCAATGAAGGATTTGCTGCTGTATATCGCCCAGAACCTGGTGGAGCACCCGGAGCAGGTGACTGTGACCGAGGTGGAGAACGGCGATGAGCTGACGCTGCAGCTCCGCGTCGCCCCGGAGGACATGGGTAAGGTCATCGGCAGACAGGGACGCATCGCCAAGGAGATCCGCACTGTCGTTCGGTCCTACGCCCAGCGCACCGGCGCTAAGGTCTCGGTGGATATTGTTGACTGAGAACAGAAAAAGAACCGCCCGAGGGCGGTTCTTTTTTGCTTAAATCGCTCCGCCGCCGAGCGCGCCGGGGGAGGACGCGGAGGAGGCGGCGGAGCAAAAGGGGGACAAATGGTCTACGCATAGCCTAATAGTAGCACGCATAGCCTATAAATGCAAGAGCTTTCGGGTATTCTTTAAGAAAAAGTATCCGGGAGGGGCGCTTATGACCACGGCAGAAGCGGTGCGCGACCGCATTTTACAGCTGTGCGAGCAGCGGAGCATGACCATCAACAAGCTGGCGACAGTCAGTGCGCTGCCGCCGTCCAGCGTGAAGAATATCCTGTACGGCAAGAGCCAAAATCCCAAGCTGCTGACCATCAAAATGCTGTGTGACGGGTTGGATATAACGCTGGGAGAGTTCTTCAGCGCGGAGGTGTTTGACGGGCTGGAGCAGGAGATCAAGTAAAAAAGAACCGCCTGCGGGCGGTTCTTTTTTGCTCTCTGACCATGTCTCCACGGGTTACTTTCTTTCCTTGACGAAAGAAAGTAACCAAAGAACGGTTTAAGAAAAGGGGGATTTCGATTTCCCCCTTTCCTTAAAAATCCAATCCCCTTGAAACGACCAAAGAGGGAGGGCTGCGGCCCTCCCTCTTTGGAAACACCCTCCGAAGGGAGGGGGCGATTATCAAATCGCGCCTTTGCCGCGAAGCGGCAAAGGTAGGTGGCGGCCTTTGGCCAAAAGTGACCCGCGCCGGGGCGCGGAATGTCCTTTGCGCTGCTGAAAGAAAAGAGACCGTCGGAGACAAAAGAGAACGGATTGCCGCGCCAGTGTGAGCACTGGCTCGCAATGACAGGACAAGGGCAACGTGCGGGTGCGATAGGCGGAGATGCGGACGGTCAGGCGGTTCCCTTTGGCTTTTTCAGCGCTACGATGACACCGACGGTGATCAGCACCGCGCCGATGACGCTCATGACGGTGATCTGCTCGTCCAGCACTAAATAGCCCACCGCCAGCGTGACGAAGGGGGAGGCGTACAGGTAGTTGTTGGTGATGACCACGCCCAGCCGCTTGAAGGCGATGTTCCAGATGGCGAAGCACACCGCGTTGCCGAACACGCCCAGGAACAGCCAGCTCAGCAGGATACGGGGGGTGGTGAACAGGGGCGTCAGGTCGGGCATACCGTCCGTCAGCAGCATCAGCGGCACGGCGGTGACGAAGGCCCACAGCATGACGCGGCGGGTGACAAGAAAGTTGTCGTACTGCTCGGTGTATTTCTTGATGAGGATGGAGTACACCGCCCACATCAGAGCCGCCGCCAGGGCGATCAGGTCGCCCAGGGGGTTCAGGTGGAAGGACAGCTGGCCGTTGAGCACCACCAGCACCACGCCGGCGATGGCGATGACCGCGCCGATGTAGACGAATTTGCCCAGCCGCTCGCCGCTGCGGGAGAAGAGCTGGGCCAGGATCACCGTCAGGATAGGGGAGAGGGCCACGATGATGCTGACGTTGGCGGCATAGGTGTAGGTCAGGGCGGTGTTTTGCAGGAAGAAGTAGAAGCTGCCGCCGGTGATGCCGATGAGGATGAACATCAGCTCGTCCTTCCAAGGGAGCTTCAGCGTTTTGGGACGCAGCACCCACAGCGTCAGATAGGCCAGACCCATCCGCAGGGGGATGATCTGCACGGCGGTATAGGCGGTGAGCAGCTCCTTGGTCAGGACGAAGCAGCTGCCCCAGACCAGTATGGTGAAAATGGCGTACACATGGCCCATGATCTTCTGTGAGGCGGACATGGCGGTTCTCTCCTTACGATGGCACAGATTTCTGCCCGTATCGGCGGACAGACCACAAAACCACATTATATACCGGCAAAAAGAAAAAATCTACCCCTGCCGGGAAGATTTCCGGAGGGGATGGACACGGCGGGGAGGAGAATTTTATGGGGGAAAGCGCGGTGTGGTTTAAAGTGCAAAAGCACGGGCGTTTTTGTATAAATATGCCTTTTGCCGGAGTTTTTTCTTCTGCGGCGCATTTCGCCAAATTGCACAAAAACGGAGCAAGAAGTTTTGTGGTTTTGCGAGGAAGAATTGGCTGAATTTCACTTGAGAATTCTACGGAATGGTGTTATCATCAATATTGGTAGCGTGTGGGTCGTCTGCGATGAAGCACATCTCATACGACTGCGGAACAATTTATTAGGAGGAATTTAATATGAATGCTTATCTGGCCAGCGTTCTGGAGAGCGTAAAGACCAAGCATGGCAACGAGCCCGAGTTCGTGCAGACCGTTGAGGAAGTTCTGTCCTCTCTGGAGCCCGTCATCGAGAAGCATCCCGAGTACGAGAAGGTGGATCTGCTGGGCCGCATGGTCGAGCCTGAGCGTATGTTCACCTTCCGCGTTGTGTGGTGCGACGATAACGGTCAGTGGCACACCAACCGAGGCTGGCGCTGCCAGTTCAACGGCGCTATCGGCCCCTACAAGGGCGGCCTGCGCTTCCAGAAGAACGTGTATGAGGGCATCATCAAGTTCCTGGGCTTTGAGCAGACCTTCAAGAACAGCCTGACCGGCCTGCCCATCGGCGGCGCCAAGGGCGGTTCTGACTTTGATCCCGCCGGCAAGTCCGACGCTGAGGTCATGCGTTTCTGCCAGAGCTTTATGACCGCTCTGTATCGCTACATTGGGCCCGACATCGACGTTCCCGCCGGTGACATGGGCGTGGGTGGCCGCGAGATCGGCTATCTGTATGGCCAGTACCGCCGCCTGAAGGGCGTGTGGGAGAACGGCGTTCTGACCGGTAAGGGTCTGAGCTACGGCGGTTCTCTGATCCGTCCCGAGGCCACCGGCTACGGCGCTATGTACTATCTGCAGGAAGTGCTGAAGCACGAGAACGACACCATCGAGGGCAAGCGCATCGCTATTTCCGGTTACGGCAACGTGGGCTGGGGCATCATGAAGAAGGCCGCTCAGCTGGGCGCGAAGGTCACTTACTTCGCCGGTCCTGACGGTTACGTTCACGATCCCGACGGCGTGATCACCGACGAGAAGCTGAACTTCATCCTGGAGATGCGCGCGAAGGATCCTATGCACTGCAAGCCCTATGCCGACAAGTTCGGCTGCGAGTTCGTCGCCGGCGAGAAGTGCTGGGGCGTCAAGGATGTTGACGTGTACATGCCCGCCGCTATGCAGAACGACGTCAAGATGGAGTCCGCTGAGAAGATCGCTGCTTCCGGCGTGAAGTACTACATCGAGGTCGCCAATATGCCCACCACCAACGACGCTCTGAACTTCCTGCGTCAGCAGAAGGGCATCATCGTTGCTCCCTCCAAGGCTGTCAACGCCGGCGGCGTGGGCGTCTCCGCTCTGGAGATGGCGCAGAACTCCGAGCGTCTGGTTTGGACCGCTGAGGAAGTTGACCATCAGCTGCACAAGATGATGGAGAACATCCACAAGGTCTCCGCCGAGGCTGCTGCCGAGTACGGCCTGGGTTACGATCTGGTGGCTGGCGCAAACATTGCCGGCTTCAAGAAGGTCGCTGAGGCGATGATGGAGCAGGGCTGCTTCTAAGCCGAAATTCCCCTTAATCAAATAGAAAAGGACCGCCTGCGGGCGGTCCTTTTTCTAACCTCTAATCTGATCCTATTGACAAACCACCATATTTCCTGTACATTTTTATTAGACTGCAATACCGCAGCAACAAAACCACAAGGATAAGGAGGACAACAACATGAAAAAGAAAATTTTCGCAATGCTTTTTTTCCGTCGTACTAATGCTGTCCAACGCACCTGTGGTATTCGCTGCCAATGTAGATGGCGGCAGCGAGACCGGTAATACCGCACTTTTCTCAACTCAAGAACTTGAAGCCTATGTAGCCGAGATGAAAGCCCAATTTCTCAATGTCGTTGATTTAGGTGAGGATGTCGCACCCGGCGCACAAGCTGCTTACTCCCAAGGCTATGAGATTTTGAGCGATGATGACCCATATAACAGAATTTATTTCCTGTTTTTAGATGGGAAATGCCGAGGGGTGCTGGTTGTTACGTACGCAAATGGTGAATTTGCCTCCAGCTTTACCCCTTCACGTTTACCCACTATTTCGGATGCGCTTTTATCCGGAGAACCATTTACGCTCCACACCTACGGTGAGTCTCTTATTTATTGCGGGGAGGACAGGGCTATTGGCCTGAATGGGCCTTTGTATGATGTCCAGTTGACCGCGAACGTTTCTGTTTCGTCATCATCGACAAATTTCACCTATGTTGCGTGGGGATATACTTATACAGTGTGGGATGAGGCACTTTACTAATGAGGAAATACTTTTTTGCACAGATTTTTGTCATCGCGTTGATACTGTCTGTGGCTACACTGGTATCCTGCCGTCCGAAAAATGATCCGCCGCCTGAGGTGCAGATAAACGGCACATTGTATTTCTGCTTTACAGGCGCACAAAACGATCCG
>USGS01000042.1 GCA_900554275.1 uncultured Eubacteriales bacterium | reverse complement strand
GTCCACCTGGGCCAGCACCTGCCCTGCCGTCATCTGCCCCATTGCCGCACCTCCTCTCTCAGTTGGCCATCCGGTCCACATAGCGCCGGGCGGTGTCGGCCATCATCTGTGCGTTTTCCAGCACCTCCGCCACATAGTCCGGCACCTGGACCTCCACGCCCTTCATGATCTTCCAGCTGCGCCCGTTAACGGACACGATCTGGAAATTCTCCTCGTTCTTTCTGCCCCGATGCAGCAAAACGGTTTTCTTCACAGCAAATCGCTCCTTTCATCGCCCTGTGTCAGTTGGCCTTGTCCTCGCCGGAATAGTACGAACCGCACTCCACCCGCACGATATACTCCTCATACAGGATGGCGGCGGCATGGATGCCCTTCCAGCCCACGCTGGAGCGCTGATCCAGAGGAGCGGCGGTGCCGGAGGAGCCCCTGGGCTGCACGATGACCTCGGTGCCCTCGGACAGATCCACCACGCCATAAGCGCCCTTGCCCAGAAACAGACAGCCGTACACGGCGCAGCCCTGGCTGCCGCCCTCGCCGGGATAGATCACGTCGTTGTCCGCCGCCGTCACGGCGGTGTCCAGGGTCAGCTGGCTGGCGGTATTTCCCACCACCTTGCAGCGCTTGCCGCCTACCAGCACATACCGGCCCTTCAGGGCATTGGCGGCCACGGTGCCGCCGTCAAAGCTCACGGAGGCGGCGTTTTCCACCTTCCCGTTGACGCTCAGCGTCCGGCTGTTCTTGGCCAGGTCATCGCCCCGGAAGATCTTGGCCTCGGTGGTCTCCACGAAGCGCACGCCGTGCAGCTCGCCGATCTCGCCGGAAAACAGCTCCGTGGCGGCGGCATACTGATGGGCCGCCACCCAGGCGGGGTCCTGCCGCAGGTCAAAGGCCACGCTGGGATGGAGAATGCAGACGTACTTGCCCTCAAAGGTGGGGGCGTTCATCTTCTTCAGCTGGGTGGCGGCCTTGGCCACCAGCTCGCTGGTGAGCTTGCACCCCTCCGTCAGGTCATAGCGGTGCAGCACGGCGGTCTGGCCGCCGTCCGCCCCCAGCTTGGGGGCATAGATCACCTGGCTGCCCTGCTGGATCTCGTTGCGGGTCACGGTGTCCAGGGTCAGGCCCATGTTGCTGCCGTGGCGGTCGGTGATCTCCAGCACCACATCGTCGATGGCGGTCAGATCCAGCAGATCGGACACGGTGGTGTAGTCGCCGTACTGGGCCAGCTCCTTGGTGATGTAGCTGACGGAGATACCGCTGCCGTCGGGGGTCACACCCTCGGTCAGCGGCGTCAGCGCCTTGTCGAACGCGCCGAACTTGCGCCACTCCACCGTCTTGCCGCCGCCCACCGGCAGGCCCTTGGTGGCCGCGAACTGGTTGTGTACCAGCTGGGGCTTGGCGTTCTCCAGCAGCTCCATGCCGTAGTAGGTCTTCATCTCGGCGCTGAGACCGCCGGTGGTCTGTGTGTTGGCCTCCGCAAACACCTGCAGCTCCATATTCAGTTTCTTTTCCATTTTCCCTTCTCCTTTCATTTCCCATTCCATCCTCTTTCGGCGTCATTCCGCCTCTCTAAAACCGTATCTTCTCCCCCTCCAGCACCCGTCTCCGGATGTCTGCCAGCTCCTTCCCGCTCAACTCCCTGGGATCGCAACGGCTGACGCTGCGCCGCCTGCCGCCGTTCTCCGCCACCCGGCTGCCGCCGCTGGCGATGGTCTGTGCCATCTGCTGCCGCGTCCGCGCCACCGCATAGTCCATAGCCCTGCGGAGCTGCTCCTCCTCACGCTGGCGCTGCACCGCCGCCTGCAGCACGGCGGCCCGCTGCCGCAGCTCCGCGTCCTGCCGCAGCCGGGCGTTCTCCTGCCTCAGATTTTTCAGCCGCCCGTCCAGTATTCTCTGCACCCTCGCGTCGAAGGCCTCCTTATATCTGCCCCGGATCAGCGCCTCAAAATCCTCTGCCTCCTGTCCCCCGGCGTCGGGGACGTGTTCCTCGCCCGTCTCCTCGGCAAATAGCTGCCAGTCCTTCCAAAGCTGTCTCATGCCAACTCCTTCCCGTGGTAGGTCACGACCCCATTTTCACGCACTGGGGATACCGCTCCGCCAGCAGCGCCAGCCCCCGGCGTACCAGCCCGAAGTCCCCGGCGCAGTCCCCTGCCCCCGTCACCTCGGCGTACCCCTTCCGGATGTCCAGTCCCGCCAGCTTCCCCGTTTCCCTCAGCGTCTCTGCCAGTGCGTACACCAGCGCGGACGCAGCCGCGCATACGATGTCCTGTCCCTCCGGGCCATACCCGGCGTGCCCCTGTACCACCAACCGTCTCTCGCCGGCCCGCACCTCGATCATCTGGGCCGCACCGCCTGCTGCGTCCTGGCCCGCTGCTGTGCCACCGCGTCGCTCTTTCGTATCTGCACCCTGTCAGCACCGCCCACAGGTCCGCTGATCGCCGTATCCGCCAGCTCCCGCTCCAGCGCCTCCGCCAGATGGCTGCCCTGCACCTTGTCCAGCATGGCCACCGTCCTCCGCAGCGCCTCCGTCAGCCACGCCCTCTGCTTCGTCTCCTTCTGTCCCTCCCGGATGACCTCCGTCAGCGCGTCCTTGTTCTTGAACTCCATCAGCTCCAGACAACGCAGCGCCTGCTCCGCCATGTCGCTGCGGAAAAAGCCCATCTGGAACAGCTGCAGGGCCAGCTGGTTGTACTCCATGGTCTTATACGGCGTCTCGTTCTGTGCCGACACCTCCAGATCGAACTCCGGCACGCGGTAGCCGCCCATCAGCAGCGCCCTGGGCCGCAGGCTGCGGTTGTCGAAGCTGGCGAACTCCACGCCCTTCTTCCCCAGCAGCCGGAACTGCCGGGGCATATCGTAAAACTGCCGCACCAGCTCGATGCACAGCGTCAGTACCTCGGCGAACGCCTCGTACCCGTCGTCGATCATGTTTCGTGACAGCTTGCCGCCGGCCTCCTGCAGTGCCGCGATGGCCGTGGCCGCCGTCACACCCCCGGCCGTACCGCCGCCCATCACGTCCCGGTTGCCCGCCGTCTCCTTCATCTCTGCGATCTTGTTCTGCAGCACCGCCACATACACGCTGTCCAGCGTGGGCACGCGGATGGGCGCGATGGAATCCGCCCCCAGATTGCCGTTGGTGTGGACAAAGGGCCGCGTCCAGTCGGCGTACTCGTTCTCGTTCACCGCCCCGTCAGAGCGGACAAAGAACCGCGGCGTGGCCGATGCCAGCGTGTTCTTCAGAATAGCCTGGTTCATCAGGTCGATCTGCTTCTGCGCCGACTTGCACAGATCTACATACCCGTACCCGCAGGGCGTCCCCTCCTCCGGGAACAGCACATCGAACACGAACGGATACTGCCCGTGGTCGTACCACCCCTTCCCTGCCATCTCCGGGTCGTTCTCCGTGGCGTACAGCACATTCTCCCCCACGAACTTACAGTATTGCAGCACCCTTCGGCCCTGCTCCACCGTGTGATAGTACCAGTCCACCACCAGCGACTGCTCCGATGTGTCCACCTTGTCGTCGTACAGATACCGGCTCACCTGCCCGCCGCTGCGTCCCAGCTTCCCCGCCAGCTCCGGATACTGCTCCTCCAGCCGCCTGTTGGGCGTCAGCTCCGTGGAGAAGAAGTGCTCCGACTCCTGAATGCTCTGCACCCCCGGCTCCCAGAACAGGTTCAGCACGTCCATGCTGCGGATGTCGATGTCCCCCAGCCCGTGGAGCTTTCCGCCGTCCCAAAACACACCGTACACGGCGCACCCGGACTTCAGCTTGTTCCACCACGCCTGGGAATACGCCTTCTTGAACCTGTTGTTCTTCAGGATCACCGGCAGGACGCGGGTCAGCACCTCCGCCTCCTTCCGATCCCCCGGCTCTCTCGGCAGCACCGTGGGCTCGGGATAGCTGTCCATCGCGTCGGCGTGCTTGGACAATATGCAGTTCACCAGCCACCCGCTGGCGGGCCGCACATCCTGGGGATTGCCGCCCTCGCCGCCCTTCTCCATCTGCTCCCAGTGCCGCAGCTTCCAAAACTGCTCGTTGTCGATGATGCGCCTGTCCAGGTTCTGCTTTCCCAGCCGGTACTTCCGCAGCACCTCCGCCGCCTGCCGTACCTGCTCCGCGCCGATCCTCGGTGTCAGCACCTCCTGACCGCCCGTGACCTCCCGTTCCATCTCGACCCCTCCTTTTTCGTCGTTCTGTCCCTGTCCTCCCGCCCCGCCAAGGTTGCACGCCGCCGTGCAACCTCGAAAAATTTTTTCACCGCCGCACGAACCCGTTCCAGCTCCCGGCCTCCGGCCTCCGCATATTCAGCGGGTCGTCCGCGATCTCCAGCGCCGCCTGCTTTCGCGGCGCGATGGGCCGCATCATGCAGAAATACCGGCTCTCGTCCGCCGCATGATCCTCCTGCCCCGTGTCCACGTCCTCCGGCGTCACCCGGCTGTACTCCAGCAGCGGCACGGTGCGGATAAACGCCCGGCAGTTCTCGAACACATACAGCCCCGGATACCCCTCGTCGTCGAACTGCATCCGGTAGTGCAGCTGCATCCACCCGGCGATCCGCCGGTTGTCCCCCTTCACGAAGAATATCCTGTGCCGCAGCGCCGTCTCATAGATGCTCTCCCCCCGGCTGGCGTCCCAGATGGCCGGATCGGCCACGCCCTGTATCTGCCGTCCCCGCAGCAGCGGATGCTCCTCCTCTATGCGCCGTATCTCCCCGAACTGCCGCTCCGGCGTCCACAGCACACCCTCGTCCGGCGTCCCCGTGCAGCCGTACAGCTCCGCGATGCGGTACACGCACCCGTCGTGATCCACCGCCCACCAGCCGCAGGAAAACGGCTTGGCGTACCCGAAGTCGTAGCTCCGGTACACGTTCCACTCCCTCGGCACGTCAAAGGGCTTGATCACGTGGGTCCACCGCCGGTCCTCATAGTGCTCCGGATCGTCGGTGAACTCCTGGAACACCTGCCCCGCCAGCACGTCCCACTTGCCCTCCAGCCACGCCGCCCGCAGCTTGGGCGGCAGCGCCTCCAGCTGCCTCACGTACTCCGGCTGGCTCTCCAGCAGCGCCTGGTTGTCCGTCACCCTGGCCGGGATGAACGCATAGTCCTCCCCGTTCTCTCCCGGCTCATACCGCCGGTCGATGAACAGCCGCTTGATGTACCCGTGCCCCGGCCCGCCGGGGTTGCAGGTGTAGTACACCCGCTTGGGAAATCCGTTTACGCCACGCACGCAGGCGCTCAGCTGCCGCATCCACATCTCCTTCAGCTGCGTGGCCTCATCAAAGAAGATCACGTCGTACTCCGCGCCCTGATACCGCTCCGCGTCCCGGTCGCACCCGCAATACCCGAACTGCAGCACGCTGCCGTTGGCGAACACGAACCGCTTCTCGCTGTTCCGGAACTCCGCCGCCCCCGCCAGCTCCCGCTGCAAAAACACCAGATGGTTGGCCTCCAGCTCCGGCAGACTGCGCCGCACCAGCAGCATCCGTATCCCCGGATACCGCACCGCCAGCAGCTTGGCCTTGCACCGCACCGCCCAGCTCTTTCCGCCGCCCCGCGCCCCGCCAAAGGCGATGTACTTCTTCCGGCACGTCAGAAACTCTCTCTGCCGCCCATTGGGCGACCCGATTTCCATTTTCATTTCTCTCCCCCTCGTTGTTGACCTCCTGTCTTGTCATTCCCTATCTCCCCCTCATCCGCTCAGCTCCTCCGTCTCCTCCGACATCACCACCTCGATCCGGCCGTCCGCCCCGCCGTCGTCCTTCTCAGGCCGGTACAGCTTCTCCGCCGTCCCCACCAGCGCCTGCAAAAGACCGCCCAGCTCCTTGACCTCCTTCAGGCTGCCCTCTCCGTTCTCCAGCCGTTCCGTAGCCCCCTTCGCCGCCGTCTCCAGCATCCTCGCCGTGGCCTTCAGACACCGCCGCAGCATCTGCTTCTCCGCCTCCTCCCGGCCTCGCTGCCACTGCCCCTTCACCGCGTGGCTGCACACCGTCTGTATGGACACGCCGTACTCCTCCGCCAGCCGCTGGTACGTATACGTGCCCTCCTCATATTTGGCCTTCACCTCGTCCCAGTTCACGTTAGCCCAGCTCATACGTCCTCACCCCCCGTCACCTCATACGCCGCCAGGATCTGCGCCGCGAAATCCGCCAGGCACCGCCTGCATACGTTCTCCCCGCTGACCCGGTAGTATTTCTCCCCGTACCGCAGCTCCCCGTCGCACAGGTCACACCGGGCGCATACCGCGCTTCCTTCCTCCTCGAACCAACGTCTCTTTACATACTTCATTTCACATATCCCCCTTTCGTTTTGGTCCTGCCCCCGGGCAAAAAAAGAGGAAAGGTTGCACACAAACGTCCAACCTTTCCAAAATTTTTTTATTTTCTTTTACTCGCCGCACCCCTTGCAGCCGTTCGCCCCTACGCTGTCATTGCGAGACCAGTCCGCAGACTGGTCGTGGCAATCCGTAACTCCCGTCCCCGCGCCCGCAGGCGCGGAATCCCCTGCCTACCTTGTGCAAAGGCGGCCCAGTGCTCGCCGCGAAGCAAGTACCCTTGGGGTGCATCGCCCCGCCGTTTTACCACCGCACTCCTTGCGACCGTCCGTAGGGGCGGACGACCCTGTCCGCCCAAACACCGCGTAGCGGTGTCATTCCGAGCCAGTGACCGATGTCACTGGCGTGGGAATCCGTCCCCATTTCATGTCAACAGCGGCCAAAGGCCGCCACCTACCTTTACCGCTTTGCGGCAAAGGCGCGATTTGATAATCGCCCACACCCGGAGGGTGTTTCCAAAGAGGGAGGGCCGCAGCCCTCCCTCTTTGGTCGTTTCAAGGTGAGGGGATTTTTAAGGGGAGAGGGAAATCGAAATCCCTCTCCCCTTAAATGGCGTTCTTTGGTTACTTTCTTTCGCCAAGGAAAGAAAGTAACCCGTGGTCGACAAAACACAAAAAAGACACCCGCAACCAGCAGAAAAAACAAAGTGAACACAAAAAAACAACGGCGCGAGGCTCGTTGGTCGTAAAACAGTAAAAAGTCCATTTTATTTATACCTCACGCTTTTCACATATAAATTGATTTGCCATGTAAGACAAATCGCTCATTTTCTTGATAAATCGCTTACCCTCATCGTTTTGAAGCATGAAAGAAACGCCGCCTGCCATACCAAAAAGTTCAAACTGATTCAGCGTTTCCACATCCATTCCGAGGAACATCGTATTCCAAACGCTCAGCAAATCGCCATGTGATACTACAATGATGCATTCATCATTACTTGCCATTATCTCGTCAAAAAGAGGTTTTAAGCGATTCCATTCGTCTCGTCTACTCTCAGCATCAGAAAACATCCTGTCATCAATGGTTTTCTCTTGAACCTCAATGTTCTCACGAAGCCACTGAACAGATTTGCCAACGCATTTACCTAAATTGCGCTCTCGAAGTTCCGTTCTAATGTTAGGTGTGATTCCCATATGCTTTGCGACAATTTCAGCGGTGTGCTTTGCTCGCAGAAGATCGGAAGCATACATAACAATTTTGTGACCGGATAACTGCTTCGCTAATTTCTGCCCTATTCTTTCAGCCTGTTCAATGCCTAATTCAGAAAGATCCCAATCTGTCCAAGAACCCACCATACCATTTGTGTGGTGAATTGATTGCGTGTGCTGAATAGTAATAATCTGTTTCAAATTGTTATACCTCACTTTCTCTCAAAGTCCATTCTTAATTCGGTGTTTGGTATACCGAGCTTTAGTCAAAAGGCTTGTACTCAGTAACAGATTTGAGATACGCCTCTGGGTTCCCATTCAAAACGAGGTCAGCATACGCCAACGGGTCATTGTAGATAAGATAGTCAAGCTCTGACCGCTGATACATATTGTCGGCAACTTCGTTTTCGACGGCGGTGCAGTTAATAGCAATCATACTGCCATCGTTAAACTTCAGCTCCACGCAACCGCTATCCATATTGAACGCACAAGACAATAACTTTTTCATCTACCTTACCTCCATTCACGCTTATTGTGTGTACACACGTTATAACACGAAGATGTGTCATTTTTCAATAGGCTCATCGAAATTTATCGTATTAAAGTGTAACTTTTCTATGAACCAAAGGCGATTGGGCGATTTTTTCGGGGTTCAACGTACTTTGCATCAAAATACACCACTATTGACTTTTCTGTTTTGTGGGGTTTTCTACATAATCGCAAATAACCGTACTCAGCGGTAAACAGGGTTCATTATGGCGTGATTCGCTGTTTCATAAGGGTTTTACTACGAAAATGTCAACTATTTCACCGCTTCACTATCCCTGCCATACAGAGCGCAAAAATAAAGTATTTCGCCCCAAAAACAAACAACGGCACTCAGCCGAAGCTGAATGCCGTATGTTCGTTTGTTTCCCAATCCTGTTCGACAGATGCCGTAAAATAGCAATTTTTTAGAATTACTGTCTTACGAGCACACAGCCATGCGCCGTTGTTTTTTGTTCATTGCAGAGGAATTATTCCTCGTCCTCAGCGGCGGGGGTCAGCAGCGCACGGATGGACAGGGAGATCTTCTGCTTCTCCTCGTCGATGGCCGTGATCTTGGCGTCCACCATCTCGCCCTCGCCGGGCTTCTCGATGCGGCGATCCGCGATCTGGGAGATGTGGATCAGACCGTCCACACCGGGCACGACCTCAGCAAACGCGCCGAAGGTCATCAGCTTCACAATACGCACGTTCGCCACATCGCCCACGTGATAGGTAGCCATGAACTTGTCCCAGGGGTTCATGCTGCGATCCTTCACGCCCAAAGAGATCTTGTGCTTCTCGGGGTCGAAGGAAATGACGTACACCTCCAGCGTGTCGCCCACGGAGACGACCTCGGCGGGGTTCTTGATGCGGCTCCAGGACAGCTCAGAGATATGGACCATACCGTCCACACCGCCGATGTCCACGAATACGCCGTAGGAGGTCATGGACTTCACCGTACCGGTGTAGCGCTTGCCCACCTCGATGTTGTTCCAGATCTCCGCCTGGGCGGCCTGACGGGCCTCATAGGTCACGGCCTTGATAGAGCCGACGACGCGGCGGCGGGCGCGGTTGACCTCGGTGATCCGCAGGGACACGGTCTGGCCGATCATGGTGCTCAGCTCAGCGCCGCGGGGCAGACCGGACTGGGAAGCGGGCACGAACACACGCACACCCTTCACGTTCACCACGATACCGCCCTTGTTCTCCTCGGTGACCTTCCCCTCCAGGGTGGTCTTCTCCTCGCGGGCCTTCTCGATGTCCTCCCACACCTTGACGGCGTCCAGGCGCTTCTTGGACAGCATGGCAAAGCCCTCCACGTCATTGACGCGGATGATGTAAGTTTCGATCTCATCGCCGACCTTGACGACGTCCTCGGGCTTCACGTTGGGGTCTGCGGACAACTCGTCCACAGAGATGTAGCCCGCCTGCTTGCAGCCCAGGTCCACCTGCACCTCGGTAGGACCAATGGCCGTCACGATACCGGTTACCTTCTCTCCTGTATTCAAAGTCTTAAAAGATTTCTCCAGCATTTCCTCGAAGCTCTCTTCCGTAGCTTCCATGGTTTTGATCTCGTCGCTCATCGTTGCATATACCTCCTTAATAATGCCCGCGGGCGTGGAAGCACCGGCTGTAAGCCCCGCCACAGAACATCCCTTAAGAAAGTCAACCCTTAGCTCCTCCGCACCCTCTATCTGATAGACGGTGGGGCATCTCATCCTGCTGATCTCTGTCAAATGTTTGGTGTTGGCACTTTTACGGTCACCTACCACGACCATCACGTCCACCTTGGCGGCCAGTTCCGCCGCCTCCGTTTGACGCTTATGCGTAGCAAGACATATTGTATCAAAGATTTCGGCGTTTGTACACTCTTTTTTTAGAATTTTCTGAGCATTTTGCCATATCGTCTGAATACACGTGGTCTGCGCGACAGCCAGCAAAGGCATTTCCCGCCGCTCCGGCCTCTCCGCCAGCCACTTTTCCAGCTCCTCCGGTCCTTCCAGGATCACGGAATGGGGCGACCGGCTGGCGGCTGCCAGCACCTCCGGATGGTGGGCCTCGCCGATGATGAGGGGCGTCCGCCCCTCCGCCTCCGCCTTGGCCACCAGCTGGTGTATCCGCGCCACATTGGGACAGGTGGCATCCACGATGCGCGCGCCCTTTTCCTCCAGGACCCGGTACGTCTCCACCGGTTCGCCGTGAGAACGGATGACCACCGTTTCCCCCGGCTGTATTTGGGACACATCCTCCACCGTCCGCGCACCCAGCGCTTCCAGCTCCTGTACCACCGCCGCGTTGTGGATGATGCTGCCCAGCATGACGCAGCCGCCCTCTGCGGCGGTCCTTTTCGCCAGTTCCACCGCCCGCTCCACGCCGTAGCAAAAGCCCGCCGTTTTTGCCAGGATCACTTCCATGACACGCCTCCCAGGGCATAGGCCCGGCGCATGACTTCATGGCTGTTGGCAGTGTATTCCTCCGCCGTGCCCTTTCGCCCGGTATACACCGGCTCGAATGGTTCGCCGATGATGATGGGCGTCTTGCGGAACAATCTCTTCTTCATGCCGATGAACACCGGCGCTAATTTCACCCCGGCCCGTATGGCCATCATGCCTGCGCCGGCCTTGGCCTCCACCTGCCCGGGCTGCTTCACCCGCGTCCCCTCCGGGAACAGGAACAAATTCCACCCGTCCCGCAGGCTCTGAATGGCGGTTTTCACCGCGCCGATGTCGCTGTTGCCCCGGTCTACGGGGAACACGCCGATGGCCCGCAGAAAGCCCCCCACGATGGGGATGGCGAACAGCTGTTTCTTGGCCATGATCCGCACGTTGAACCTCTGCGGCATGGACAGCACGAACAGGATCGGGTCCCAGGCGCTGGAGTGGTTGGCGCACAACAGCACCGGCTCGTCCCCCTTCAGATGCTCCGTACCCCGCAGGTCCACCGGCAGGAAGAACAGCACCAGCGGACGCAGTATGCGCCATATTCTGGCATAAAACCTATTTCTCAATCCGCAACGCTCCCCCGTATCACGTCCAGCAGCAGCTCGCAGCTGGCCTCAAAGTCCATATCCGTGTTGTCGATCATGATGGCGTCGTCAGCGGGCCGCAGGGGCGCCACCTCCCGGTGGGTATCCTGATAATCCCGCTCCTCCATCTCCTTCAGCACCTGGTCATAGGGCTTGGGCGTGCCTCTCTTTTCCAGCTCCAGACACCGCCGCCTGGCCCGCACGGCCACATCGGCGCACAGGAACACCTTCACGTCCGCATCAGGCAGCACCACCGTGCCGATGTCCCGCCCATCCATGATGACGCTGTGTTCCCGGGCCAGTGACCGCTGCAGCTCCATCAGATAGTCCCGCACCGCCGGGATGGCCGACACGTCGGAGGCGTACATGGACATGGCCGGCAGCCGGATCTCCTTCGTCACGTCCTCGCCATTAAGGTACATCCGCTGCAGGCCCGCCTCGTCATGCCGCAGGCTGATGGTGATCTCCGGCAGCACGGCGGCCACCGCCGCGGCGTCCTTGGGGTCGATATGGTGACGGTACACATACACGCCGATGGTGCGGTAAATTGCCCCGGTATCCACATACAGGATGCCCAGCCGCTCCGCCGCCGCTCTGGCCAGCGTGCTCTTTCCCGCGCCGGAGGGCCCGTCAACGGCCACGGCATATATCTTCTCATTCATGCGCTTCATTCTCATTTTCCTCCGCGGCGGACAGTCCCGCCAAATGCCCGGTGGCCCAGGCGATCTGCAAATTGAACCCACCGGTATACGCGTCCACATCCAGCACCTCGCCGGCGAAATACAGTCCCTCCACCAGCTTGGACGCCATGGTGTTGGGCATTACCTCCCCCACCTTCACGCCGCCGGCGGTGACGATGGCCTCCGCCACCGGCCTCGGCCCGGTAACATTCACCGTGAAATGCTTCAGAAGCTGCACCAACGCCCGGCGCTGCTCCTTTGTCAGGCTGTTGCCCTTCTCCTCCGCCGGAATGCTCAGCCGCCGCAGCACCACGGCCACCATGCTCCGGTGTACCAGCCCCGCCGCGATGTTGCTCATATCCCGGTTGGGATTCTCGCCGATGTCCCGCAGCAGCCGCGCCTCCAGCTTCTGCTCGTCCAGCGCCGGCTTCAGGTCGATGGACAGCCGGTACTGCTCCTTATCCCACCGCCGCAGGTGGGCGCTGGCGGAAAGCACCAGCGGCCCGGACACGCCGAAGTGGGTGAACAGCATCTCGCCGAACTCCCGGAACACCGGCTTGTTTTTTCCGTTCAGCACCGTCAGCTCCACGTTCCGCAGGCTCAGCCCCTGCATGGTGGCACAGTCGCCATCATCGCTCTCCAGCGGCACAAGCGACCCTCTGGGCGGGATGACGGTATGTCCCAGCGACGACGCCAGCCGGTAGCCGTCGCCGGTAGAGCCAGTGCCGGGATAGGACACGCCGCCGGTGGCCACGATGACCGCCTCCGCCGGATACGTCCCCTTCTCCCCTGTCACGGCCCGCACCGCGCCGCTCTCCGTCACGATGTCCGCCGCCCGGTCGCGCACCCAGCGCACCCGCAGCCGCTTCAGCTCCCGCTCCAGAGCGTTGGTGATGTCGAACGCGCTGTCGGACACCGGGAACACCCGGCTGCCCCGCTCCACCTTCAGCGGCACGCCCAGCCCCTCGAAGAACGCCATGGTGTCCCGCGGCGTGAACCGGGTCAGCGCGCTGTACAGAAACCGCCCGTTGCCGGGGATGTTCCCCAGCAGTGTGTCGCGGTCACAGTCGTTGGTCACGTTGCACCGGCCCTTGCCGGTGATATTCACTTTTTTGCCCAGCCGTTCGTTGGGCTCCAGCAGCGTCACTACCGCGCCGCATCGCGCCGCGGTGATGGCCGCCATCAGTCCGGCAGCGCCGCCGCCGATGACCACAATATCCTTACTCATCGTCCTCTTTCCCGAAGATGCTGTACTTCGACCACACCTGCTCCATCTCCGCCAGCGTGGCGGACAGGTCGTCCCGCCGCTGCTGACCCACGGCCAGGATCAGCGCGTTCAGCAGACTCAGCGGCGCGGCCATGGAGTCCACAAAGGAGATCATATCGCTGGACGCCAGCAGCGACGCCGACGCCATCTTGTACATGGGAGACATGGGGCTGTCCGTCACCGCCACCACGTCGCCGCCCCGCTGGCAGGCGAACTCCACCGCGTGGATGGCCATCTTGGAGTACCGGGGGAAGCTGATGCTCACCAGCACGTCACCCGGCCCGATATGTACCAGCTGCTCGTAGATCTCACCGGCGG
>USGS01000041.1 GCA_900554275.1 uncultured Eubacteriales bacterium | reverse complement strand
ATTTGCATCCATAGTCTGCCTGAAAACTGGCATAAAGGGTACGGTCGTCAAATGATGAATCGAGTTCTGAAAGATATCAAGGAAAACGGATATTCCGAAGTGTTTTTGTGGGTATTTAGGGAAAACTATCGCGCCAGAGCTTTTTACGAAGCCAACGGGTTTGCGTTGACGGATACTTCAAAGCCTGCGTTTGACACAGAAGAAGTCCTTTATTCCAAAAGAATCTGATAGGGACAAATTCCTATTTGTCGAACTGAATATAGCGTACATAGCCGCTTGGTTTTCAAAAGAAATCAGGCGGCTATTTCTATTTTGAAGGAGGTGTTCGCTATGAACGAAACAGATTACAACGCTCGTCTTTATGAGAAAATGAAAGCCGAGCAGGATAAATACCGGGACAGGCTACTGCATCAGGAGCCGCCTGAAAAAGAGAAAACGGTGCAACCCCGATTGTGGGGTTACACCGTATCCCTGCAAAAAACATCCTTATGGAGCTTTGCCTGATGTGTCTGCCCTTTGCTTCTCTTCAATTCTGGGATTCTTTCACCCGCAGCGCCATCACCGCCAGGCCCGGCAGGGCCAGCAGCGCCCACCAGGGCGATGTGCCCGCCGCGCTCGTCTCCGCCTCCCAGCCGGCGTACAGCGTCATGTTCGCCGTAACAGGTATGGAAATATCCCAGGGCTGTGTCAGCGCCTGGTCCGTATACCAGCCGGTAAAACGGTATCCCTCCCGCAGCGGTGTACCGGGCGCGGACAGGCACTGTCCGCGCCTGACCGTTTGGGGCGGCAGTACGCTGCCGCCGCCGGTGTCGAACTTCACGACGCACTGGTCGCTGACCACCACCGCCGCGTCGGCGGATGACGCGGCATATCTTTCCCGTCCGTCCTCCCGGGACACCAGGAAATTCCGGCTGCGCAGCTCCGATGCGCCGTCCTCTCCGACCACTTTGAACTGAAACAGGGCCACCACCGTGTCCGCCTCCCAGTTCGCAGCGCCGTCAAAGGCCACAAAGCTGAAATAGCAGGCCCTGCAGCCGTCAGCCGCCGCAACGTCTGCCGTCCGCACGCCGTCGGCCGTCATGATGTTCTCCGGCAGGAGCTGCAGGAACGCGGGATCATAGACCACCTCGTCCTGCATAGCGTACATAGCGAAGCCGCCATCGCTGTCGGTGCGCTCCAGATGCAGTGCCGCCGTAACGGTATCCCCGGGCTGCACCTGCTCCTCCGTCTCGCCGTCCACCGACAGTACAAATTGAAACTGCGGCCCTTCCTCTGCCCACGCCGTCACCGGCAGCAAAAATGTCAGCAGTACCGCCGCCAACAGCGCGGCACGGAAAATACTTCTCCCTCTGCACATATCTCTTTCTCTCCGCACAGATGCCCTGCCGTCAAATGAAAAACTTCTTGTGCAGCGACCGGCGCAGCGGCTTGCACACCGCGACGACCAGCAGCATAGCACCCAGCACCACGCACACTGCCAGCGGGTAGAAGGACCACAGGAACGTGTCGTGAAGGTGGAATGTGACGTTCAGCAGGAATTCCACCAGCACGGCGTACCCTCCGGCCAGGATCAGCCCGCCGCCCAGCGTATACAGCGTTCCGGAGGGAACATACCGCAGCAGCGTCACCACCGACGTCACCAGCATCATGGCTGCGCCTGTTACCGGCAGGGCGAAGCTGAAAAACCAACCGCCCCGGGTGGCCAGGTCGACATACAACAGATATACGCCGATGGCCGCAAAGTCCACCGGCACGAAGATCACCGGATTGGGCCGCTTGAACCACAGGGGCAGCACCGTCAGCACATACAGCAGCAGCAAGCCGCCCACCGCGAAGCCGGACCATACGATCCCGCCGTTCACCCGCCAGTCCACCAGCACGCAAATGACCGCCGGCAGCAGCATACACACCGTCACCACGAACATTGCTCCCACCCGGCTGACCTCCTCGTTGAGATGCTCTGCCGGAGGATAAGGCGGCTCCCCATTACCACAGGGCAGGTCCGGGTGAAACACCCGTGTTCCGCACAGGGGGCAGACCTTTTCGCTGTCCGCCAGCTCTACGCCGCATTTGATGCAATACATATCGTCTCCTCTTTTCCTCAACGGGTGTTGCTCTCCACTTTGACCGGCAGGCCAAGGCGGTGCAGCACGCGGTAAAACGCCAGCTCCAGCGCCGGCTCCCGGATATTGCGGATGCAGTTGATATACGCCGTGCCGTTCCAGGTGATCACGCCGCAGTTGTGGGGCGCGCGGGCCTGCACGCCGATGATGAAGTCCATCCGCGTCACGTAGGGCGTCATCACCTCCGGCAGCTCCACCCTTCCCAGGTTGGACAGGCACAGGCAGGATTTGCACTCGCCCACCGCGTCGAACACAGCCTTCATGGCGATATTCTTGATGAACAGCGGCATGACCCGCAGCACCGGCGAGCGCTCGCTGGCCACGTTGGCGGCGAACTTGGCCCGCATGGTGCGCCGGTTGTTCTCCATGCCCATCTTGTGGTGTACCAGCTGGCACAGCTCATCGAAGGAACAGTCCCCCATCCGGGGATCGATCTCCGGTGTGATATAGGACGCAAAGTTCCGCAGCGTGGCGCTGGGGAACAGAGTCCGCAGATTTACCGGCAGCAGCACCTTCACCGGCTTCCGGGCGGCGCGGCGCGGAACGTCCTTCGCCTGGATGTCCAGGATAGCCTGCATCATGGCGGCACACAGCAGCTCTGTCACGGAGATGCCGAAGCCCCTGGCACAGTCCCGGAGCTTGTCCGCCGGGATCATCATGGTTACAATATCCTTATAGCCGTCCGGCTCGGGCGTACCGCTGAGGTGATAGGCCGTGGCCTCCCTGCGGCTCAGCTTCACATCCCCGGCATAGCGGGCGAAGCTGTCCTCCACCTCCTCCGCCGAGGGTTCTTCCAGCCGACCCAGCACGCCCTTCTCCGCCGGGATGACCAGCCCATACTTCTGGCTCAGATACTCCGCCAGCAGGGATTTCAGAAACACCAGCGCCCCCGTGCCGTCGGTGAGGGCGTGGAAAAACTCCACCGCGATCCGCTCATGATACACCAGCACCCGGAACGCACACTGCCGCACCTCATAAAACGGCGCGTGGGCCAGCGGGCAGCTTTTCTCCGGCTGGATGGGCGGCGCTTTGGGGATCTCCTCCAAATAGTACCAGAACGCGCCCCGGCGCAGCCGCACGGCGATGGAGGGAAACCGGCGCACCGTAACATCCAGCGCCCGGCGCAGCACCTCCGTGTCCACCGGCTCGGTCAGCGTGGCGGACAGGCGGAAGAAATTGTTCCAGTTCCGCCGCTTGGCGGCGGGATAGATCTTGGCCGCGTTGTCCAGCCGCATCCAGCGCAGGCTGCGGGCCGGGGACAGGTTCTTGGTCAGAAAGCGGTCGATGGCCGCCATATCCTCTTCCATGTTCTCACTGAGGCAGTACAGCACATAGGCGTGCCACCGCTCCGGTGCGATGTGCAGCGTGCTCCTGCAGCCGCTCTGCACCAGCTTCTCGTGAAGCGCCCGGGCGTCGTCCAGCAATATCTCATCTCCGCCGGCGAACAGCAGGGACGGCGGGAAGCCGGTGAGGTCGCCGAACACCGGCGAGCACAGCGGATCGGCGGGGTCAGTGGTATAGCACTTGGCATAGAACTCCAGCAGCTCCTGGGTGAGGGACGGATCGTTGTCCCGGTTCGTTTCGTAGGACTGCCCTGAGCCGGTGAGGTCCACCCACGGGGAAATGCCGATAAGGCCGCAAGGCAGCTCCAAGCCCTCCTGCCGCAGCCGCAGGCACAGGGCGTAGATCAGTCCGCCGCCGGCGCTCTCGCCGCACAGCAGGATCTGCCGGGGCGCATAGCCCTTCTTCAGCAGGTAGCGATAAGCCTCCAGCGCGTCGTCCACCGCCGCGGGATAGGGGTTCTCCGGCGCTAACCGATAGGCGGCGCAGAACACCCGCACGCCGCACTGGCTGGCCAGCGTGGCGGCAAAGCCTTTGGCATACTCCAGGCTGCCGCAGGTGTAGCCGCCGCCGTGGAGATAGAGGATCACGCCGGAGCGGCGCTCGTCCTTGGGCATGACCCACGCCCCCTGAAACGCGCCGAAATCGTGGTCCTTCATGTAGACCTCCCGCTTGTGGAGGACACTCATCAGCTCACCCAGCTTGTCCTGCCCCTTGCGGGTGGTCTCCAAAGAGCAGTTGGCCACAAAGGGCTTGAAAAAATGCAGTTGGGCGCGTACCAGCTTTGCCGAGAGCTCCATAGGCACGGCCTCCTTTGTCCATAAAAATTTACAGGTCCAGCTTCAGGTCGCCGTCCTTAATCCAGCCGCACCGGCGCAGGGGGATGGCGATAAGCCACGTCAGCACGGCGGGCAGCACGAAGGAGATCAGCACCAGCCCCAGCCAGTCCATGCCGGTGATGGCGGTCTTGACCCCGGCGGCCACGTCGTTGACCCAGCCGGTGTAGACGCCGATCTGCCCCACCAGACCGCAGGTGCCCATGCCGGAGGACACCGGCGCACCGTTCATCTCCATGCGGAAAATGCAGGTGGCGATAGGCCCGGTGATGGCGGAGGCTACCGTGGGCGGGATCCATATCCGTGGGTTGCGGACGATGTTGCCCATTTGCAGCATACTGGTGCCGATGCCCTGCGCCGCCAGACCGCCCCAGCGATTTTCGCGGAAGCTCATGACGGCGAAGCCCACCATCTGGGCGCAGCAGCCCGCCACGGCGGCGCCGCCTGCCAGGCCGGTCAGCCCCAGCGCCGCGCAGATGGCGGCGGAGGAGATGGGCAGCGTCAGCGCCACGCCGATGACCACTGAGACGATGATGCCCATGAAGAAGGGCTGCAGCTCCGTCGCCCACATGATAGCCTGCCCCACGGCGGAGGCCGCCTTGCCCACCGGCGCGGCGATCAGCGCGGCAAAGCCCACGCCCACCAGCACTGTGACGATAGGCGTCACCAGAATGTCGATCTTCGTCTCCTTGCTGACGGCCTTTCCCACCTCAGCGGCCACGATGGCCACGAACAGCACGGCCAGCGGGCCGCCTGCGCCGCCCATATAGTTGGTGGCAAAGCCCACGGGGATCAGGGAGAACAGCACCAGCGGCGGCGCCTTCAGCGCACCGGCGATAGCCACCGCCATGCCGGGGCCCACCATGGCCGAGCACAGCCCGCCAATGGTGTAGTGCACCGCGCCATCGCCCTTGCCGATGGTGACGATGACGGCGTTCAGGAATCCGATGTGGAACTGCTGGCCGATGGTGTTCAGGATCGTGCCCACCAGCAGCGTGCAGAACAATCCCTGTGCCATGGCGCCCATGGCGTCGATGAAGTAGCGCTTCGCGGAGAAAACGATGTCCTTGCGGCGCAGGAACGCCCGTACCTTTTCCATGGTGATATACCTCGCTTATCGATTTTCTCCATTATAGGATGTGACGCCGTGAATGTCAATGCACCCGCCGCTTTCGGCACTGCTCCCGCAGCCAACAAAACAGCGGCGCGCCGTCCGCCGCGTCCGGCCGGGCCAGCGCGAAGCTCTGCCGCTCCGGGTGGTACTGCACCCCCACGACAGGCAGTGATGTGTGGCAGATCCCCTCGGGAATGCCGTCGGTGGACCACTGGCACACCGTCAGCTCCCGGCCCACCGCGCGGACGGCCTGATGGTGGCTGCTGGTAACGGCGGGCGATGTGGTCAGCAGCTGGGCCAGCAGCCCCACGGCACAGGTAGGGTGTACCATATCCTCTCCGGGGATCTGGTGGCCGGACACGCGGTCATACAGCGTGCCGCCAAAGAACACGTTCAGCGCCTGCATCCCACGGCAGATACCCAGGATAGGCCGCCGAGCCTCTGCAAACCGGGCAATGAACTGATACTCCTCCACCGGGAGGGCATCGCCAAAAATATCCCCGCCACCGGGCAGCAGCAGTCCCTCCGCCGCCGCGTCCCCCTCTGTGCTCACCACCGCCTCCATACCGGCAGCCGCCAGCGCGCGGCAGTAATTGTCGCAGCTCCCCTGTATGCCGTACACCAGCACCGTGGGTCTCCTCTCCATCTCCGCACCACCTCCCCCCCTATTCCATGCGGCTGCCGGGGAAAGTATGTCTGCGGCGCAAAAGAAAAGAGCGCCTGTCCACGACAGACGCTCTTCGTTATTGGCAATTACTCCGCGGGATAGACGGAGACCTGCTTGCGGTCCTTGCCCAGACGCTCAAAGCGGACGACGCCGTCAGCCTTGGCGAACAGGGTATCATCCGTGCCCTTGCCCACGTTGGTGCCGGGGTGGATGTGAGTGCCGCGCTGGCGCACCAAAATGTTGCCCGCCAAAACGAACTGACCGTCGGCGCGCTTGGGTCCAAGACGCTTGGACTCAGAATCACGGCCATTCTTCGTAGAACCCATACCTTTTTTATGGGCGAAGAACTGCAGAGAAATGTTCAGCATTTTCAAGTACCATCCTTTCTGTAAGATGATCGAGGGGAAGGAGACTCACGCCTCCATAACTTCGATGTTGTCGGGATATTCGTCGTGGAGCTGCGTCAGATATACCATCAGCCCCGCCAGCAAATTCTGACAGGTGCTTTCGGCGGTCTGCCCCAGTCCTCCGGGCAGCCGCAGCGAGATGGCCGCGTCCTGCTCGTTCACCTTTACGGCGGCGCACAGACCCATCACGTCATTGACGGTGGCCTCCACCAGCCGCACGGCACTGGTCACGGCAGCGCAGACGATGTCCTCGCCTGCCTCCGCATAGCCGCTGTGCCCCCTGGCATCAAACCCGACGATACGCGTTTCCTCTGTGAGGAACGTAACGGTGGTCATGTCCCGTGCCTCAGAACGTGATCTTGTTGATCTCGACCTTGGTGTAGGGCTGACGATGACCCTGCCGTTTGCGATAGCCCTTCTTGGGCGTATACTTGAAGATACGGATCTTCTTGCCCTTGCCGTTCTTCACGACAGTGGCGTCCACCTTCGCGCCCTCCACCACGGGAGTGCCGAACTTGGTGTTCTCACCGTCCACGATGGCCAGGACCTGATCGAACGCCACGGCATCGCCGGCGTTCACGTCCAGCTTCTCGATGAACAAAGTGTCACCCTCGCTGACGTTATACTGCTTGCCTCCGGTCACGATAATAGCCTGCATAAGTTGTTGCACCTGCCTTTCCTTTATTACGGACTCGCTGTCGGGGGCGTCCGGCGCAGCCGGAACTTGCTGACCCATTCAAAGCGGCTTATCAAGTATAACAGCGCCGCGTCCCGTTGTCAACAGGAAACGGCGCTGTTTCGCGAAAAAATCCTCTGTTTTGCCGCGGGACAAGCCCATTTTATCCCCTTTCGGTCCGCAAGGGCCGCCGCATCACGCTTCCCACGCGTCCACAAAGTCCATGACTGCCTCGTTCAGGTCCTTCATCGCCTTCGGGAAATCAAAGTAAATGTTGTGATCTCCCAGCACGCAGTCCGACACGGACTTCAGCGCCATGAACGGAACATCGTTCCGCAGGCACACCTGGGCCGCTGCGCCGCCCTCCATCTCCACCAGCAGCGGGTGGAACGTCTCTGCGATCCACCGCGCCCGGTCACCCTTGGTGGCGAACCACTCGCCGGTGGCCACGCCGCCCACCCGATAGGGCCGTCCCGTCCGGTCCATGGCCGCTTTTGCTTTCTCCAGCTCCGCCGTGGGAAACTCCACCTTCTCCACCGTAGACACCATCCCGATGGGGTCGCCCACGGCGGTGGTGTCCACATCGTGCTGCATGAACTTCTCCGCCAGCACCAGCGTCCCGATGGGCACCTCCTCAAAGCAGCCCGCCACGCCCACGTTGATGAGCCGGTCCGGCCGGTACAGGTCGATGAACAGCTGGGTGGCCATGGCGGCGTTCACCTTGCCCACGCCGCCGCAGCAGGCCACTACATTCTCCCGGATGCGGTAGAACGCCACGCCGGCCGCCACCCGTTCCGGCTGCGCCTCCGGTGTCAGCAAGCTCTTGATCTCGCCTCTCATGGCGTACAGCAGTCCAGTCAGCATAGTCAGTTCCTCGTTTCTCCTGTTTTCTTCTTTGTATTCCTCATTGTAAATACCTCTCCCCGCAAATGTCAAGTTGCATTTTGCCGCAGCGCCATGTAAAATAGGAAAAAATATGAAAGGAGCGCCGCCATGACCGTCGGTATCATCTGCGAATTCGACCCTCTGCACCTGGGCCACGCCCACCTGCTGGCCCAGGCCCGGGCCATGGGTGCTTCCGCCGTAGTCTGTGCCATGAGCGGCAGCTTTACCCAGCGGGGCAGCTTCGCCGCCGTGTCCAAGGCCGCCCGGGCCGAGATGGCCCTCCGCTGCGGCGCCGACCTGGTGCTGGAGCTGCCCGTCCTGTGGGCCATGTCTCCGGCAGAACGCTTTGCCGACGGCGGCGTCGCCCTGCTGACCCGCACCGGTGCGGTGGACACGCTGCTGTTCGGTTCGGAATGCGGCGACCTGCCCGCCCTACAGGCGGCCGCCGCCGCGCTGGACAGCCCCGCCTTCACCGAAGCCCTCCGCACCCGGCAGGAGGACGGCGTCACCTTTGCCGCCGCCCGGCAGCAGATTCTTGCGTCCCTCCCCGGTGTAAACGCATCGCTGCTGGAAAAGCCCAACAACACGCTGGCGGTGGAGTACCTCCGGGCCATCGCCCGGCAGCACAGCCGCCTTGTTCCCCTGACCATCCCCCGCATAGGCGCGGATCACGACGGCCCGCCGGAGGCGGGCACAGCCTCCGCCTCCCATCTCCGCGCCCTGCTGCACCGCGGTTCGGCAGAAGAAGCCTGTGCCTTTATGCCTCCCGCCGCCGCGGACATTCTGCGCCGGGAGGTACAGTCAGGCCATATCGCCGACCCCGCCCTCTGCGAACGGGCCATTCTCTCCCGTCTCCGCACCATGTCCGAGGCGGACTGGCAGCCCTATGACCGGGGCGGTGAGGGCTTGTACCACCGGCTCTACCGCGCCGCCCAAACCGGCGCATCCCTGGAGGAGGTTCTGTCAGCCGCCAAGACGAAGCGCTATCCTCTCTCCCGTCTGCGCCGCATGATCATGGCCGCGTGGCTGGCCCTGCCCCCGGATGTCCCCGCCCAGCCCCCCTATCTCCGGGTGCTGGCCGCCAACGCGGCAGGCCGCGCCCTGCTGCGTCAAATGCGCGACAGCGGCGCGCCGGTGCTGACCAAGCCCGCCGATGCGCCCGCTCTGGGCCGTGAAGCGGCGGCGCTGCTGGCGCTGGAGAGCCGCTGCACCGATCTTCGCGCCCTGGCCTGCCCCGACCCGGGCCGCCCCGGCGCGGATACACGCGCCGTGCCCCTGATGCTGTGACAAAAAAGAAAGACGGCCAGAGCCGTCTTTCTTTTTTGTCATTTTTTGTCAATCTCCGTGGGACTGCTTGCCGCTGACCACTTCCGGCACGAGCTTCACGATCATGGTCCGGTCCATGCTCTGCCGGGAGCACATATGCGCCCGCTCCATAGACACCGGGTCAAGGGCCTGCACCAGCAGCCGCAGCGCGTATATCTTCTCCTCGCCGCTCTGCACCACCACGGCCCTGCCATGGACGATGGCGGAGTCATAGGCCGTGGTCAGCTTCCCTGGCACGATCTCCGCCTTGGATACGGCGGTGAGACACACCGGTGGTTCTTTCACCAGAATGTCCCATTTCCGCCCCGCACCGGCACAGTGGAAATAGATGGCGTTGCCGGCCTCGTCGGCGATATGGTTCACCGGCACGCAGTAGGGCGTCCCGTCCCCATCCGTCATGGCCACCACGGCATAGGGCGCGTCCCGCAGCACCTGCCACGCAAACGCCGCGTCCCGTTCCTTGTCCTTTCTCCGCATGATCCCGTCCTCCTCACATGATGGGCCGGCCCAGCAGCTTCTCGAACCGTGGCAGCATCCCCTCGTCCACATGGCCGGCGTTCTGGCACATATCGTAGCCGGGCAGGTTGTTGCCCTCCACCAGCACCGGACCGTCCGGCGTGATGGCCACGTCCCAGCCGATATACTTCAAATGCGCCTCCACCCGCCTGGATGCCGTGCGGCACAGCTCCAGCGCCTGGTCAAACAGCGGGATCTGGAAGCCTACGATCTCCGTCCCCGTCACCGGGTGGCGCTCGTAGTATTTGCCCGTTTTGTCGCAGAACGCGGGGCGGTAGAGCTGGCCCTGCTCGTTCACCGGCGCGTACATGCCGCCGGAGGATACGTTATCCACGCACACACCGCCCATGCCCATCCGCACCAGGGCGTATACCATCTGCGCGCCCTGCTCCGTCACCAGCGTGACGATACGCACGGTGTTCACCGAGTCGGGACACAGCTTACACATATCCGGGTGCTGGCGGATAGGTTCTTCAATGAGCAGCTGCCCGCCCTGCACCAGCTGCTGATACAGCTTGTCGTAGTCCTGAATATCCGCCGTCACGAGGCGCTGGATGCCCTCGCCGCCGCACAGTCCCGCCGGCTTGCAGAAGATGGCCTCCGTCCCGGCGCAGAAGTCCCGCAGCCCCGCCGCGTCCGTCTTACGCAAATCAAGAAACCGCCGCTTCAGCAGGTCGGCAAAGATGGTGTCGAACTCAATCTTGTCGTTGAGCTGATAGAAATACGCCGGGTCGTTCATCTGCCGGGTCAGCGCCTGGTTCTGCACAGCGGTCATATACGTCTTCCGCACCGCGCCGTGCCTCTCGGCGAACCCGAACACATGATAGTCCAGATACCCGATGCCGTAGCGCACCTCGCACCACACCATGTCGCAGAAGATGAGGAAGCGGTTTTTCCCCGTCTCCTCATGGACGGCGTTGATGTGGAGCTTCAGCCGCGCCATACTCAAATGCTTCAGCTGCCGGAAAAAGGTAGCCAGCTTTCTTCCCATAGTCCGTTCCTCCGTTTCAACAGTTTTTACCGTCCCAGCCGCCCGGCGATGCGCCGCAGCGGCCCGGTGATCAGGCTCCGCTCATAGCGGTTCATGCCGAACAGCCACATGGACGCGGCGTACACCGCCGCGAACAGCAGCCCCGGCGGGATCAGCGCCCAATAGCTGGCCGGATGCACGAACACCGCCAGCAGCACCGCCGCCGCCGCGGGCAGGATCATCGCCGGCAGCAGGTGGCAGATGTGCCGCCAGAAGCCGGGGATGTTCAGCCCCACACGCTTATAGTAGTACCGGTTCATCAAAAATACGTTGCCCACCAGCGTGGCGATGGCCGTGCCGACGGCCGCGCCCAGGCCCTCCCACTTCATGCACAGCGGGATGGAGATCAGGATGTTGCCCACCAGCACGCCCAAATACACCAGCGAACGGTATTTGTGCATATTTTTGGCCCGCTGGATCTCGATGCCCACCGTCTGTATATTCGTCCACAGACAGGCGAAGAACAGCAGCAGCGCCGTCCAGTAGTCCACCCGGAACTGCTCGCCGCCGCCCCACAGTACCACAAAGGACTGCCCGATGGCCACGAACCCCAGGAAAATGCCCCCCAGCAGAATGAACTGCAGCCGTCCCACCTTGGTAAACAGCGCGTCCAGCGTCCGCATGGGCGCGTTCTCCGCCACCAGCCGGTGTACTCTTGGCGTCATCACGTTGGAGATGGCGTTGCCGAACAGCAGGAAATAGTTGTTCAGCTGGGCGGCGATGACATACACCGTCACCGCCCCCGAGCCGTGAAACCACGTCAGCAGCTGCCGGTCAATGCTCCAGTTCAGGTTGTCCACCACAATTCCGATGAACACATATACCGTGAACCCGAACATCTCCCGCAGCAGCGCGAAGTCATACCTCCGGAACGCGAAGGGCATTTTCAGCTTTTTCAGGCAGTAAAAGATGTTGACAACGCCGCTGATCACCGTAAAAATCAGCGACACGATGGTCAGCGTCACGGACCGGTAGCCCATCAGCAGCAGCGGGATCATGATCAGCGGGTTCAGCACCTGCTTTCCCATAGCCACGATCTTTTGGAACAGATACTGCTCGTTGATGGTCACGTGGCTCTCGAACACGCTAATGGGGAACGTCAGTGCCGCGTTGACGGACAGGATGCGCAGCAGCCGCTCCGCCAGGTCGATCTCCTCCGCCGTCAGCTTCTTGCCGAAGACCACATCGCAGTATGAAAGGCCGAATCCGACGGCCAGCACCAGCCCGCCCAGAATAAGATACGTCACCAGGAACATCCCGTTGAGCTTGGCGCACCCCTCCTTGTCCCCGGCCGCCCGGAAACGGGAGTAGTACCGCACATACGCGCTGCCCAGTCCGAAGCTCAGCAGGTTCAGATACGAGATGATGGGCAGCACCGCCTGGTACACACCGAACTCGCTGTCGCCCAGCTGCCGCAGCATGATGGGCGTATACACCAGTGAGATGACCGTGCTCAGGGCCATGGACACATAACTCAGCGCAGCGCCGGCCCGTATTTGATTGACTCGCACCGCCGCACTTCCTTCCGTCCGCAGTATCTCAACAGAATAAAATAGTATCTTATTATATCCGATAATCCCCCCGCTGTAAAGCCGCCGGGCAAAAAATGGTTTTCATTTTCCCAAGCCCCTGCTATAATCGTCCTAACGAAGCGAAAGGAGCGCCGCGCCATGGCCAACAAAAAGCTGAAGCTGCTGTACCTCGCCCGGTTTCTGCATGAGGAGACGGACGAGCAGCACCCCAAGACACTGCAGGATATGCTTGCCTACCTGGCCGCCCAGGGCATCACCGCCGAACGCAAGAGCGTTTACGATGATCTGGAGCTTCTGTCCCTGTACGGTCTGGATGTTCAGTCCGTCCGCGGCAAGACCTACGGCTACTTTCTTGGCCAGCGGGACTTCCAGCTCCCGGAGCTGAAGCTGCTCATCGACGTGGTCCAGGCCTCCCCCTTTCTCACCCGAAACAAGAGCATGGAGCTCATCGCCAAGCTGGAGCATCTCACCAGCCGTCCCAACGCCCGCCAGCTCCGCCGTCAGGTCTACGTCATGGACCGCGTCCGCACCCACAACGAACAGCTCTACTACGCCGTGGACGGTCTCCACACCGCCATCAACGACAACCGGCAGGTCACGTTCCGTTACTTCGACTGGCGGCCCGACGGCGGCAAAGAGTACCGCCGGGACGGCGCGCTGTACCGCGTCGATCCCGTAGCCCTCTGCGTGGACAGACATTACTATCTCGTGTCCTACGACCCCACCATCCAGGACTACCGCCATTACCGGGTGGACCGCATGGAGGGCCTCACCGTCACCGATACGCCCCGGGACCCGCTGCCGGAGAACTTTGACCTGGGCCGTTACGTCAAGGCCATTTTCGATATGTATAACGGCCGCACGGAGACGGTGCACCTGCGGTTTGACCGCGCCCTCATCAACGTGGTCATGGACCGCTTCGGGGCGGACGCCCACATCCGCCCCGACGGTAATTGGATCGCCGTCACTGCCCCGGTGGAGGTCGGCCCTACGTTCTACGGCTGGCTGGCCCAGTTCGGCCCGCAGGCGGAGCTGACCGCCCCCGCCGCCGTCCGCACCGAGTTCGCCGCCCACTGCCGCGCCATTCTGGAGCTGTATCAGTAGCAGCCGCCCCCCTGCGCTATCATTGCGAGCCAGTCCGCAGACTGATCGTGGCGATCCGTTCTTTTTGCCTCCGGCGGCCTCTTTTCTTTCAGCAGCGAAAGAAAAGAGGGAAAGAAACGCCGCCAAAAACTACGTTTTTGGATTTCCTTGCGCGCCTTCGCCTGATTTTAGTCTTGTTGAAATAAGCCACGCGAACGTTGTTCCGTGAAAACTTCACCGAAATATTGTATTGTCTCTGCTTCTTGGAGCGCTGCCGCTTTTACTCTGAAATGTAGACGCACCAGCTTCTACCGTGGCAGAAACCAGCGGCAGCGGCGCAGACGCAGAGACGATCCTTTTGACCGCACGACAAAATGAAATCCCCGCGACCGCGCGGTACAAGCCGCTGATAAGCTCAAAGCATAGCGCGCAGGAAGTCTTGAAACCTTTGGTTTCAAGCAGACCTTTTGGTCACTTTTGG
>USGS01000040.1 GCA_900554275.1 uncultured Eubacteriales bacterium | reverse complement strand
CACATTTCTGCTCCGACAAAACTGCTCGCACCTGCCAGCGATGTATTTTCGAGTGATTTTTGGTTTTTGAGACGCGGGCTTGCTGGCGCAAGCCAAGGCGAAAAGGGCAAAAAGCGCCGGAAAGACACGCTGTCAGGCGTGTTTGCCCTTGTTAATCGATGGTAACAATATAATAAATAGTAGGCGTCTGCCTGTTATGATACAGAAAACGGCGTCGTTTTGCAAGTATAAGAAAAGAGACGCCAAAGACGTCTCCTTTCTTATACGCTTTATGCCTTCTTATTCAGGATATAGACCGTCACGTTCCGCCGTCCCCAGCGCGCGCAGTCGGCGTAGGTGGGAAACCACAGATCGACGATGTTGCCCTTGATCGCGCCGCCGCAGTCCAGCGCCGTGCCCATGCCGTACACGCGACTGCCGGTGGGCGTCTGGATGAACATATTGGTGTAATAGGGGATGACCTTCGGATCGACGGCGATCGTCCCCAGCCCCACGCTGGCGCCCACCGCCGTGGTCCACGCCGCGCCGTGCTCGCCGCCGCTGTAATAGGCGGTGGAATTGCACAGCATGGCCTTGGAGTACGTCATGGTGTCACCGGACTTAAAGAGCAGATAGCCGCCCTCGCCGTTTTCGTTGGGATGATCCTCCGCGATGGTGTCGTCCCGCGCTACCTCATAGACCCGCGTGCCGTACAGCACGATCTCCGCGTGGGACGTATCGTGGCTCGCGCCCACGTATTTGGTGGACACCACCTCACCGCTGACCACCGTGTCCTCATACGTCTCGACGACCTGGCCCTTTACGCCCTTGCGCAGCACCTGCTCCGTCCCCTTGTCCATCAGGGGATCGGCGATGCGCCGCACCTGATAATCCGTCTCCACCACCACATAGTGCTGGTACGTCAGCGTGTGGCTGATGTGCAGCGCCAGCTGGTCGCCGGTGGTGTTCAGCTCCACCATCTCGTCCTCACCCAAAGCGATGCCGGTCCGGTGCAGAAAAGCCCCCAGCCGCTCGGCGCGGGTGGTATAGGTATTGACCTGCCCGGCATGGTTCACGGTGACGGTGCGCCCCGGCTGTAAAACGAGCTGGAGCGCGTTGTCGCCCACGCTCCGGCGCAGCAGCAGGTCGCGGTAGTCACGGGTCTCGCTGCGCTGATCCAGTACGTGGGGGCCGTCGCCGTCCACCACGATGCAGATGGCGTCCACCGTCCGGGGCGGATCGTAGCTCACCGCACCCACGAACACCAGCGCCGTCACGGCGATCATGGTCATGAGCCGCACCAGCGGGTTAGCGCGCAGCGTGTCGGCAAACCCGTTGAGCGTCGGCGAGCGGCGCAGAGCGCGCCAGGCTCGCACCGGAGCGGAGCGGAAAAACCAGCGGCGCAGCGCCAGAGCGTCACGGCGGCACTCGCAGACCACCGCGTCCCACGTCCAGGCAAAGCAGCGGCCCACGCTGCGGACGGCCCGGATGAGCCAGCCCGCCGCGTGATACGGTACGTTGTGTATAGCCTGGCACACGGTGACCGGGGTGACGTGCCGGTGTGTTGTTGCTTCCATTCTTTCCATAGTACCTCGAAGTATAGCCGCGCCATTGGCGTTCCAAACAGGGCACGGCAATAGAATTGAAACTATTTGTAACTTTTGTTACCAAACAGAAAGACTTTTGGAGTATAGCACTTCCCACCATTTTTGTCAAGTTTTGCAGGAGGACGGCGGCAAAAGTGGAACTTTTGCGCCGGATTTCGTTGCACGCGGCGGGCAAACGTGGTAATATGGGGAAAACAGAGGAGGCGGCGTCATGGCGCAGTTGTGGGAATTGCTGGAAATAGAAAAGGGGCTGACGGCGGTGATGGGCAGCGGCGGCAAGACCGACCTGCTGTATGAGCTGGCGGAGGAGCTGCGGCCTTACGGCACGGTGCTGCTGGCCACCACCACCCATATCATGAGGCCGCCCCAGTACCCCTTCGCGGCCACGGCGGCGGAGCTGACGTCGGCATTGACCTCTCACGGCGCGGCCTGCGCAGGCAGCTTCACGGCGGAGGGCAAGCTCACCGCACCGGACTTCCCCGGCTGGGAGACGGCGGCCGACTTTGTGCTGGTGGAGGCGGACGGCTCAAAGCGCCTGCCCGCCAAGGCCCACGAGACGTGGGAGCCCGTCCTGCCGCCCCAACGGCGGCGGACGGTGTGCGTGCTGGGTGCGTCCGCCTTCGGGCAGACCATCCGTCAAGCGGCTCACCGCCCTGCGCTGTACGCCGCTTTGGCGGGGGTGACGGAGGACACGGTCATCACCCCGGAGCTGGCGGCCCGGGTGCTGATGGCCGAGGGTAGTTTTGATGTGATTTATGTAAACCAAATCGAAGACCCGGGATTCTCCCCGGCACTGACAGAGTCCTTTGCCCGCGCGGTAAGCTGCCCCGTTGTAGTCGGCTCACTGCACCGTCGCCACTGGAAAAAACTGCGCTGACAGAACCCTGCCCCCACACCATACCGAAAACCCACGCATCATGAAATAACACCCGCGGCATTGCCGCGGGTGTTATTATGTAAACATTCTATTTCGCGGCCTCATACAGCGCATCCGCCAGCCGGGCGTATTCCTCCAGGCCCAGCCGTTCGCCCCGGATGGCGGGGTCGAGGCCGCAGGCGGCGACGATGGCGATGAGCTGCTCCTTGGGCAGCTGCCAGCCGGTCTGCAAGCTGTTCACCAGCGTTTTCCGCCGCAGGGCGAACCCTGCGCGGACGGTGCGCCAGAAAGCGTCCACGGATTTGACTTGCACCGGCGGCGTTTTCCGGGTGACGCACCGCACCACGGCGGACGTGACCTTGGGCGGCGGCAAAAAACAGGTGTTGGGCACGGTGAACAGCAGCTCCGGCTGGGTGTAATACTGCATCAGCACCGAGAACGCGCCGTAATCCGCCGTGCCGGGGGCGGCGCAGATGCGCTGGGCCACCTCCCTCTGGATCAGGACGGTCAGGCTCTCAAAGCAGCCTGCCTCCACGCAGGCGGTGAGGAACGGCGTGGTGATGTTGTAGGGCAGGTTGGCGCACAGCACCGGCCGCAGACCGGAGAAATGCTGCCGCACCAGGGCGGACAGCTCCTGCTGCATCACGTCGCCCTCCACCAATGTGAAGTTGGCGAAGTCGGCCATGGTCTCCGCCAGCACCGGCGGCAGCCGGCGGTCCAGCTCCACGGACACCACCTTTTCCGCGCGGCGGGCCAGCTGCACCGTCAGCGCGCCGATGCCCGGGCCGACCTCCAGCACGCCGCAGCCCTCCGGGCAGCCGGCGGCGGCGATGTCCTCCGCTACCCAGCCCTCGATGAGGAAGTTCTGCCCCAGGGACTTGGCGAAGCGGAAGCCGTGGCGGGCCAGCAGAGCCTGTATATCATTGCGGTCACATAGGTTCATGAGCGTACTCCTTATGCGTTTCTGTATGCCAGTATAGCACGAAAACTGCCCCTTGACAATCCGTCGGTTCAGGTATAAAATGCAGAAAAGTAAGAAAAGTTATACCAATCATACCAAAAGGAGGGGCTGTATGGATAAGCAGGAACGGTATTATATGAGCAGCGTCAGGCTCGGACCGAAGGGGCAGATCGTCATCCCCAAGGAGGCCCGGGATATGTTCGGTCTCCAGCCCGGAGACACACTGGTGCTGCTGGCGGACAAGAAAAAGGGGCTGGCCCTGCAGACGGCGGAGAAGCTGAACCCCATGCTGCGCAAGGTGTTTGCCGCGCTGCCGGACGGCGAAGACGAGGAGGCTGAGGACGAATGAATGTGCTGGAGGTACAGGGCCTGACGAAGCGCTACCCGGCCTTTACCCTGGATCACGTGTCCTTTACCGTGCCCCAGGGGGCGGTGATGGGCTTCATCGGGCGCAACGGCGCGGGCAAGTCCACCGCGCTGAAGTCCATTCTGGGCATGGTCCACCCCGACGAGGGTGCGGTGCGGATGTTCGGCATGGACTACGCCGCCAACGAGGCGGCCATCCGCCGGGAGCTGGGCGTGGTGCTGGGCGGCATCGACTTCTACCCCAAGAAAAAGCTCGGCGTCATCACTGACGTGACCCGGCGGTTCTACGACAACTGGGACGAGGACAAGTACCGCCACTATTTGCAGCTCTTCGCTTTGGACGAGAGCAAGCGGGTGGACCAGCTGTCCAGCGGCATGAAGGTAAAGTACATGATCGCCCTGGCGCTGAGCCACAGCGCAAGACTGCTGATCCTGGACGAGCCCACCAGCGGCCTTGACCCGGTGTCCCGGGACGAGCTGACGGAGCTGCTGGGCCGCATCGTGGCTGACGGCACGCGGAGCGTGCTGTTCTCCACCCACATCACGTCGGACCTGGAGAAATGCGCCACCCACATCGCGTTCATCAAGGACGGTGTCATGCAGTACAGCGGCGCCATCGGCGATTTCCGGGTGCAGTACCGGGATATGGGCGATACGCTGGAGGACATCATCGTTAAGGTGGAAAGGAGGCTGCTGGATGAAAGCGCTATTATATAAGGAGTTCAGGCTGGTGTGCCACCCCATGACGCCCATCTTCTGCCTGTTCGGCGTCATGGTACTCATCCCCAACTATCCGTACACCGTGATCTTTTTCTACGTGATGCTGGGGCTGTTCTTCACTTTCCTGAATATCCGGGAACAAAAGGACATCTATTACTCTGCGCTGCTGCCGGTGCCCAAACGGGACACGGTGAAGGCCGGGTGCGCGTTCGTGGTCATCATCGAGGTGCTGTCGCTGGTGGTGCTGATCCCCTGCTCCCTGCTGGCGGTGCATTTGCAGCCGGGGAAGGACAATCTGGTGGGGCTCGACCCCAATTTGGCGCTGTTGGCGGCGGGGTTTTTGCTGTACGCGGTGTTCAACGGTGTGTTCTTGCCGTCGTTCTACGCCAACGGCTACAAGGTGGGGATAGCCTTCCTCAAGGCCGTCATCCCCACCACGCTGGCGATGGGCGCGCTGGAGGCGCTGCCCCACTTCCCGGCGCTGACGTGGCTGGACGATTTGGACGCGGCCACACAGGTACGGCTGCTGCCGTATTTCGTCGCCGCCGTGCTGCTCTACGGCATCGGCACGGTGCTTACGTTCCGGAGGGCGGCGGCGCAGTATGAAAAAGTGGATCTGTGACAGCAACGACCGGCGTGAGCCGGTCGTTGCTTTATTAGATCATCCAGTAGGGAGGCTGAGGAGTTTGCCCCTCGGGTAGGGGAATGACCACGTCTGTCCGCACGTCGCCGTACAGCGTCTTGTGCTGCGCCATGATATTTTCCAATGGTTCGACAGTGCCACACAGCAGCGCCTGCCAGACCATGCCGCAGGTGGACATGATATAGGCGGGAGTGAACCCATTGCGAATATAAAACTGGATACGCCGCAGACGCAGTGCGTTTTCCGCGTCACTGCCTCCTGGCACAGGAAACTCCGCCTCCGCTACCAGAGGCCGTCCCTGCTGCTCCAGCCGCAAAAGCATATCACTGCCCAGCCCTTCGTTACGACGAGCGCGTGTGGTTCCCAAATAGTCCAGCAGTACCAGTGGTATTGTCGCATTTTTCCACAGGGCGGCGTAACTCAGCAGCTCATCTTCGTCAAACAGTCCCCATACCTCGTAACGTCCTTCCTCCAGCAGACGGAGAATATCGGGTAGAGGCTTGCGTTCCTGCGGGACAAAAGCCTCGGATAGCTGGTCGTGATACCAGCGGGGGTATTCCTTTGCGGTTAACAGGCGAAAATTCATAGACGTTCCTCCTTCAACAGCCGCTGTATATCCTCCGGCAGAGGGGCGGTGACATCGATGACCGCGCCGGTGACCGGGTGCAGCATCCGCAGGTGATAGCTGTGGAGCGCAGGGCGAGCGATGAGGGCTCTGTCCTCCGTGCCATAGAGCCAGTCGCCGGTGAGGGGGTGACCGATGGCGGCCATGTGTACCCGCAGCTGGTGTGTGCGTCCGGTGGTGGGCGTCAGCCGCAGCAGGGCGCGGCCCTGGGCCGTCTCCAGCACCTGATAATGGGTGTGTGCGGCCTGTCCTGCCGGGTCGGGCTGCCGCCTGAGCAATGATCCCTCCGCCCGGCCCAGGGGCAGGTCGATGTCCCCCTCCGGAGGCTGGGGTACGCCCTCGCACACAGCCCGGTAGTCCCGCTGAAAGTCCGGGGTGTGGAGCTGGGCCATGCAGCGGGCGTGGACAAAGCCGGTTTTGGCCACGGCCATGATGCCGGTCGTGCCTCGGTCCAGCCGGTTTACGGCGTGGAACGTGTCGCTGCGGAGGTAAAAGGCCACCGCCCCGGCCAGCGTCACTGGCTCTTCCGTCAGGGCGGCGGGGTGCAGGGCGATGCCGGCGGGTTTGTTGAGCAGCAGCAGGTCGTCGTCCTCGTATAGAACGTCCAGCGGAAAGTCCACCGGTTGAATATGCGGGTTCTCGCCGGGGGGATCGGACACGTCGGTGCACAGCAGGTCGCCGGTGTGGGCCACGGCCCGGACGGTGACGGGGGCACCGTTCAGCGTGATGGCGTTGCGAAACTTCAGGCGGCTCAGCAGGCTGTGATCGATATGCCACAGGCTGCAGAGCAGCTGCCTGACGGTAAGACCGTCCTCTCCGGCGGCGACGGTGTGGGTCAGTATACGCATGGCGCACCTCCTTCCGAAAAAACAGTATAGCATATTTTCCGGGAATGTGGTATCATAAATGCACTGATCCGAAAAAGGGAGGGCCTGACTATGGCATCCAAGGTGTATTTTGCCGACCTGCGGGCGGATTTCCACGAGAATTTGCAGCAGAAGCTGACACGCCTCATGAAAACGGCGGGCATGGGCGACATCGACTTTACCGATAAGTATGTGGCCATCAAGCTGCATTTCGGCGAGCCGGGCAACCTGGCGTTCCTAAGGCCCAACTGGGCCAAGACTGTGGCGGACTTTGTGAAGGAGCGGGGCGGCAAGCCGTTTCTGACGGACTGCAATACCCTGTACGTGGGCGGGAGAAAGAACGCGCTGGACCATCTGGACAGCGCCATGCTCAACGGCTTCAACCCCATGACCACCGGCTGTCAGATCCTCATTGCCGACGGTCTGAAGGGAAACGACGAGGTGGAAGTGCCGGTGGCGGGCGGCGAGTACGTGAAAAACGCCAAGATCGGCCGCGCCGTGATGGACGCGGACGTGTTCATCTCCCTGACCCACTTCAAGGGCCACGAGACGGCGGGCTTCGGCGGCTGCCTGAAGAACATCGGCATGGGCTGCGGCAGCCGCGCCGGCAAGATGGAGCAGCACAACGCGGGCAAGCCCCACGTGGCCGAAAAGCTCTGCATCGGCTGCGGCCAGTGCCGGAAGATCTGCGCCCACGGCGCGCCGATCATCACCGACGGCAAGGCCGTTATCGACCACGACAGATGTGTGGGCTGCGGCCGCTGCATCGCCGTCTGTCCCAAGAACGCGGTGCAGATCCACTGGGACGAGACCACCGCCAATCTGAACCGCAAGATCGCGGAGTACACCAAGGCGGTGGTGGACGGGCGTCCCTGCTTCCACATCTCCCTGGTCATCGATGTGTCGCCCAACTGCGACTGCCACTCGGAGAACGATATGGCCATCGTGCCCAATGTGGGTATGTTCGCCTCCTTCGACCCGGTGGCGCTGGATATGGCCTGCGTGGACGCGGTGAACGCCCAGACGCCGCTGCGGGGCTCTGCCGTGGACGACGCGGGGGAGGAGATCGAGCACAAGCACGATCATTTCCAGCACATCCACCCGGACACCAACTGGCGGAGCTGCCTGGAGCATGGCGAGAAGATCGGCATCGGCACGCGGGAGTACGAGCTGATCAAGATCTGAAGCTGAGCAAAAAAGAAGCGCCGACAGGCGCTTCTTTTTTGCTCAGTTCTCCTCGTCGCCGTTTTCCACATACCATTGGCGGTAGCGGCGCATATCCTTGGCGAACAGCTGGCCGTTGCTGGGCGGGGTGTATGTAATGGCGTTTGCCCCGGCCTGAATGGTGGCGCGGATGCTGTCCTCCGTGGGGCCGCCGGTGGCGATGATGGGCAGCTCCGGATAGCGCTGGCGTATCTCCGCCACGATCTGGGGCGTGCGGTCCGCACCGGATACGTTGATGAAGTCCAGGCCGGTGGCCAGCTTGCGCTCCAGGTCTATCTTTTCCGATACCACGGTGTAGACCACGGGGATCTCCACGGTCTCCTTGATCATGCGGATGGTGTCCTCGTCCATAAACGAGTTGCAGACCACACCGAACGCGCCCTGATGCTCGGCAAAGGCGGCGATCTGGGCGGAGCGCTGGCCCTTGGTCAGGCCGCCGCCCACGCCTACGAACACCGGCACGTCGGACACGCCGATGATGGCCTGGGTGATACTGGCCTGGGGGGTAAAGGGATAGACGGCGATGACCGCGTCGGCGTTGATGTTTTTGATGATGGCCACGTCGGTGCTGAACACCAGAGACTTGATGCGGCGGCCAAACACGCGGATACCGCTGCATTCACTGATGCAGCGGGGCACCTCCAGCGCCTTCTTGCGCAGCGTGCCTTCGTAAGTGGGAACGTACTTTTTCAAATCGACTTCCTTTCCAGCAGGGGTGGTTACACATTGAAATTATTATAGCACAAAAACGGAAATATGTAAATAAAAGCAGGCCGAATTCGAAAAAAATTTCACATTTGTACGTAAAAAATCCGCAAAGAACGACACGGAGGAGATCACGCCTTCGCCAGATAGTCGCGGCACTTGGCGTTTGCCTCGGCGGCCACCCTTTCCTCATCCACCGTGACGAGGCAGCCCTGACGGACTGTGACGCGGCCGTGGACCACGGTGTAGTCCACCGGGCCGCGGACGCCCACCGTGCCCAGCACCGAGCTGGCGTCGGCATCGCAGCCTACCAGCTCCAGCCGGCGGCTGTCGATGAGGAACAGGTCAGCGCACTTACCCTGGGCCGCCTGGCCGATGTCGTCCCGGCCCAGCAGCCGGGCGCTGCCCCGGGTGGCCATTTTCAACACGTCGTAGCCGGTGGGTGCCTGGCGGCTGGCGTTGAGCCGGTGGAGCAGAAAGGCCACCCGCAGCTCCTCCAGCAGGCTTGAGCCGTCGTTGGAGGCGCTGCCGTCCACCGCCAGACCCACCGGCACGCCCAGCGCCAGCATCTCCGGGATGCGGGCGATGCCGCTGGACAGCTTCATATTGCTGATGGGGCAGTGGGCTACGCCTGTGCCGGTCTGGGCCAGCAGGCGCAGCTCCTCATCATTGAAGTGTATGCCGTGGGCGAACCACACGTCATCGCCCAGCCAGCCCAGTCGGGCCATATATTCCAGGGGACGGACGCCCTCCCGGGCCAGCATGAAGTTCTCCTCGTCCTTCGTCTCGCACAGATGGGTGTGGAGGCGGACATGGTACTGGCGGGCCAGGATAGCGCTCTGCCGCAGCAGCTCCGCCGACACGGAGAAGGGGGAGCAGGGGGCGAGGGCCACCCGATGCATCGCGCCGCAGCGATCATCGTGGTATTTTTCGATGCAGCGGATGCTGTCGGCCATGATCTCGTCCACCGTCTGCACCACGCTGTCCGGCGGCAGGCCGCCGTCCTTGACGCTGAGGTCCATGCTGCCCCGGCTGGCGTACATACGGATGCCCAGCGCATCGGCGGCGGCAAATTGGGCCTCCAGCAGGTCACCGCTGTGGGCGGGAAACACGTAGTGGTGGTCGAAGCAGGTGGTGCAGCCGTGCTTCATCAGCTCGCCCATGCCGGTGAGACTGGACAGGCGGATCACGTCCGCGTCCAGGTTTTTCCAGATCTCGTACAGCGTCCTGAGCCAGTCGAACAGCTCCATGTTCTGTACCTGGGGCAGGTTGCGGGAGAACACCTGATACAGATGGTGGTGGGTGTTCACCAGACCGGGATAGCAGAACATATGGCTGCCGTCGATGGTCTCATCGGCGGTGATGTCCAGCTGCGGACCGATGGCCTTGATGAAGCCGTTCTCGCAGTACACGTCCACATCCCGGAGGATGCGGTCTGCGTCGTCGCAGGTGACAAGCCGGGCGATGTTTTTAATGAGCAGGGAGGACATGGTGCTTCTCCTTTCAGATAAAAAATAGGTAGAGAAAAAGAGCAGGCCGCAAGCGGCCTACTCTTTTTGTTCTGGGGTCAGCGTTCCTCGCGGAAGTAGGAGAGACCGAGGGACGCAGGGGGCTGATCCTCCCGCTTCTTGCGCAGGGACACGACGATCAGCACGATCAGCGTGATAACGTAGGGGAGCATCTTGTATAGCTCCTTGATCTCCATGTGTGCGCCGGTGGGCAGGTAGATGTTCAGGATATACAGACCGCCGAACAGGATGGAGGCCAGGATGCTGACATTGGGCCGCCAGATGGTGAAGATGACCAGGGCGATGGCCAGCCAGCCGCGGTCGCCGAAGGCGTTGTTGGACCACACGCCGTTGGCGTAGTCCATAACGTAGTACAGGCCGCCAAGACCGGCGATCATCGAGCCGATGCAGGTGGCCAGGTACTTGTACTTGGTCACGTTGATGCCGGCGGCGTCGGCGGTAGAGGCGCTCTCGCCCACGGCGCGCAGGTGCAGGCCGGGACGGGTGTGGTTCAGGAAGTAGGACGCGCCCAGGGCGATGATGATGGCCACATAGGCCAAAAAGCCGTAGGACAGGAACAGCTCTCCGAACCAGCCGGTGCTGGTCGCGCCGGGCAGGGTGGTCTTGAAGAAGCGGCTGGTGTTGGCCAGGGCGATGGAGGGGACTTCGCTGCTGGTCAGCTTGATAAGCGAACCGCCGAAGAAGTTGCCCACGCCTACGCCGAAGGTGGTCATGGCCAGGCCGGTGACGTTCTGATTGGCCCGGAGGGTGACGGTGAGGAAGCAGTACAGCAGACCCATCAGCAGAGAGCCCAGCAGGGAGGACAGGATGGGGATCATGATGGCCAGGAAGCCGGTCATCTCGGCGGCGGGGACGGCCTGCTCATAGAAGAACGAGCCGATAACGCCGCTGATACCGCCCACGTACATGATGCCGGGGATACCCAGGTTCAGGTTGCCGGATTTTTCCGTCAGAATTTCGCCGGTGCTGCCGAACAGCAGGGGGATGCCCTGCATCACGGCACGGGGGAAGAAAGATACAAAGTCGAAGCCCATCCGTTACGCCTCCTTTTTGCTGCTCTTACGCAGAGTGACCTTGTAGGTGATGAAGAACTCGGTGGCAATAATGAAGAACAGGATGATGCCGGTGAGGATGTCGGCGAAGGAGTGGTTCAGGCTCAGGGCGCTGGCCACCTCGCTGGCGCCGCGGTCCATGGTCACCAGCAGCAGGGAGGCGGCGATCATGACGAAGGGGTTGAACTTGGACATCCAGGACACCATGACGGCGGTGAAGCCGCGGCTGTCCACGATGGTGGTGGTCAGGGTGTGGTCGATGCCGGAGGTCATCATGAAGCCCATCAGGGCGCACAGCGCGCCGGAGAGGATCATGGTGCGGATGATGACGCGGTCCACCTTGATGCCGGCGTAGCTGGCGGTGCGCTGGCTCTCGCCGACGACGGCGATCTCGTAGCCGTGCTTGCTGTACGTCAGGTACACGTACATGGCCACGGTCATAATGGCCACGATGATGATAGGCAGTATGTAGGCATTGCCGATCTCAGGCAGCCAGCCGGCCCGGGTGGACTGGTTGATGATGCCGATCTTACCCGCACCCTTGGGTACCTCCCACACGATGATGAAGTAGGAGGCCAGCTGCATGGCGATGTAGTTCATCATCAGGGTGAACAGCGTCTCGTTGGTGTTCCACTTGGCCTTGAAGAAGGCGGGCAGGAAGCCCCACAGAGCACCGGCCAGCAGGGCGGCCACGAAGGAGATGAGGATCAGAACGCCGGAGGGCACCTTGCCGCCCAGCAGGATCATGCAGGTGGTGGTGGCCAGACAGCCGATCAGGGTCTGACCTTCCGCGCCGATGTTCCAGAAGCGCATCTTGAACGCGGGGGTGACGGCCAGGGAGATACCCAGCAGAACGGCCACGTTGCGGGCGGTGACACCGATCCGGCGGGAAGAGCCGAACGCACCGTCCAGGATCGTGCCGTAGACCTCGATGGGGTTCTGGCCCGTCAGCAGGGTGGTGACCAGGCCGCAGAATACCAGTGCCAGCACCAGGATGCCGCCGCGGATCAGCAGCGCCTTGGGCAGAGGCAGCGCGTCGCGCTTGGAAATGTGAAAGAGAGAACCCTTCTTATTCATCTGACTTGCCTCCTTCCACGCGGGTCATCAGCGCGCCCACTTCCAGTTTGTTGGTCTTGCGGCCGTCCACTACGCCGGAGACCTGACCGCCGCAGAGCACCACGATGCGGTCGCACAGCTCCAGAAGCACGTCCAGGTCCTCGCCCACGTACACGACAGCGACGCCCTTCATTTTCTGCTCCGTGAGCAGGTTGTAAATGGTATAAGAGGTGTTGATGTCCAGGCCGCGGACGGCGTAGGCGGTCATCAGCACGGAGGGCTGCTGGGCGATCTCGCGGCCCACCAGCACCTTCTGCACGTTGCCGCCGGACATACGGCGGACGGGGAAGCTGGTGCTGGGCGTGACCACCTCCAGCTCCTGCCAGATGCGCTGGGCCAGGGCCTCCGGATCTTTGCGGTCCAGGAAGATGCTGGAACCCTTACGCCAGGAGCGGAGCATCATGTTGCCGGTCATGCCCATAGAGCCCACCAGGCCCATGCCCAGCCGGTCCTCGGGGACAAAGCTCATGGCCACGCCGTTCCTGCGGATGTCCATGGGGTCCATGCCCACCAGGTTCTTTTCCTCGTTGGTCTTGGGGTCGATGTACGTCACCGTGCCGGAGGCCACGGGGTACAGTCCGGCGATGGACTCCAGCAGCTCGCGCTGGCCGGAGCCGGCGATACCGGCCACACCCAACACCTCGCCGGCGTTGACATCGAAGGTCACGTTGTCCAGGCGCTTGACGCCCAGCTCATCGTACACGGTCAGGCCCTCCACCTTCAGGCGGGGCGTGACGTTGACGGGCTCGGGACGGTTGATGTTCAGAGCCACACTGTGGCCCACCATCATGTCGGTGAGGGACTGCTGGTCGGCATCCTTGGTCATCACGTCGCCGATGTACTCGCCCTTACGGAGGACGGCTACGCGGTCGGATACGTCCAGCACCTCGTGGAGCTTGTGGGTGATGATGATCAGGGACTTGCCGTCGGCCTTCATGTTGCGCATGACGGCGAACAGCTTATCGGTCTCCTGGGGGGTCAGCACAGCGGTGGGTTCATCCAGGATCAGAATATCCGCGCCGCGGTACAGCACCTTGACGATCTCCACGGTCTGCTTCTGGGACACGGACATGTCGTAGATCTTCATGTCAGGGTCAATGTCGAAGCCGTATTTGTCGCAGATGTCCTTGACCTTCTGGCGGGCGTTGTTCAGGTCCAGCTTGCCCTCCAGGCCCAGGATGATGTTCTCCGTGGCGGTGAAGAGGTCCACCAGCTTGAAGTGCTGGTGGATCATGCCGATACCAAGGTCAAAGGCATCCTTGGGAGAGGCAATGGTCACGGGCTTGTCGTGAATGTAGATCTGTCCCTCATCGGGGAAGTAGATGCCGGAGAGCATATTCATCAGCGTGGTCTTGCCGCTGCCGTTTTCGCCCAGCAGGGACAGGATCTCACCTTCGTACAGATCAAGGTTCACGTTTTTGTTTGCGATGACCTTGCTGCCGAACCGCTTGGTGATATTCTCCATTCTGATCGCGCATTTCTTTTCCAAGGCTGTCATCCTTTCTTTCGGCGCAGATGGCTGCAATACCTCGTAGCACGCCGGGGTAAATTCCATACGGTTTATTCTACCATAGATGTCGAGGCTTGTAAATCAAAAATCGCAAAAAAATTGTCAGGTCCACACAAAGAATGTGAGGTTACACAAGAAAAAATCGTTCCATTTGTGTAAATCGTCAAAATGAGTTGCGGGAGAGGAAAAAGACGCAAAACAGGAGGTGGGCTGCCTGTGCAGCCCACCTCCTTGTGGTGCGATATGTGATTCTCTGTGGAATTTACATCACATCTTGGTATCCAGACGCTCGATGCCGTCGATCTCCAGATCGAAGTAAGGAGCGGAGCGCTTCTCAGACTCGGCAAAGTAACCGTCGTGCACGACCTCGGTATCACCGGCGTAGGCCTGATCGGTATCGACGTCGGCCAGGTAGGAGGTGATGTGACCGTCAGCATCGACCTTCAGGAAGTCGACCTTGAAGGCGTTCATGGTGTCGTCCGCCCTGGTGGTGAAGGTGGCGGTGTCAAACACGTGCAGCTCGCCCTTCTCCAGCTTCTCAGTGGCAGCGGCAATGGCCACGGCAGTGCCCTCGGCGGC
>USGS01000039.1 GCA_900554275.1 uncultured Eubacteriales bacterium | reverse complement strand
AAGCACCCGCCCGGGTGCTTCTTTTTTGTGCCTTGGTCAGATACACGGGAAACGCCTGAAAACCCTCCCGCCGCATTGACAGGCCGCCGCCGGAGGACTATACTATATACAACAAAATCAGACAAATAGGGAGGATGACCATGAAAAAGATCCTGCACATCGCCGCCGGCACGGCGCAAGAGCTGCTGCACACCGCCGTAAAGCTGGTCAGCAAGCTGGCCTCTCTGTCCCTTAAAACCGTGAAAAGCGGCCTCGTCTGCACGGGAAAAGTCCTGAAAAAGCCCGTGGACAAGCTGCAAAGCGTCCTGTCCCCCGTCTTCAAGCTCGTCATGATCGCCTCCGCCGCGCTGGCCGCCCTGTCCTGTCTGGGCTGGCTGCTGACCCGGAAAAAGGCCGCCTGACGGCCCTGTCACCGTATACCACAGGGAGATGCGCGCAGCGCATCTCCCTTAAACAAAGGAGTGTTGCAAAACTATGAGAAAGAAAGCCTTCAAGGCGGAGTCCAAGCGATTGCTGGACCTGATGATCAACTCCATCTACACCCACAAGGAGATCTTCCTCCGTGAGATCATCTCCAACGCCTCCGACGCCATCGACAAGCTGTGCTACCGCAGCCTGACCGACGACAAGGTGGGCCTCAGCCGCGACCAGTTCGAGATCAGGCTGTCCGTGGATGCGGAAAACCGCCTGCTCACCGTCAGCGACAACGGCATCGGCATGGACGAGACGGACCTGGAGAACAACCTGGGCGTCATCGCCTCCTCCGGCAGCCTCCAGTTCCGCAAGGAGCTGGAAGGGGAGGAGAGCGCCGACGCCGACATCATCGGTCAGTTCGGCGTGGGCTTCTACTCCGCCTTTATGGTGGCCGACCAGATCACCGTCGTCACCAAAAAGTACGGCGCTGACCAGGCTTACCGCTGGCAGTCCGCCGGCGTGGACGGCTACACCATCGAGCCCTGCGACAAGGACACCGTGGGCACGGACGTTATCATGCACCTCAAGCCCGACCCCGAGGAGGACAAGGACGAGTACAGCCAGTACCTCCGGGAGTACACCCTCCGCACCCTGGTGAAGAAGTATTCCGATTACATCCGCTTCCCCATCCGTATGCTCATGCCCCACTCCCAGCGCAAGGAGGGCAGCCCCGACGATAAGCCTGAGTACGAGACGAAGTACGAGTGGGAGACGCTGAACAGCATGATCCCCCTGTGGCAGCGCAGGAAGGGCGACGTCACCCGCGAGGAGTACGACGAGTTCTACCGCCAGCGCTTTGCTGACCCCAACCCACCCCTCAGCGTTGTCACCGTGGCCGCCGAGGGCGCGGTGACGTACAAGGCCCTGCTCTTCATCCCCGAAAAAGCCCCCCTGCGGTATTACAGCGAGGACTATGAGGGCGGCCTCCAGCTCTACTCCTCCGGCGTCATGATCATGGACAAGTGCGCCGACCTGCTGCCGGCGTGCTTCAACTTCGTCCGCGGCGTGGTGGAGTCCCCGGACCTGAGCCTGAACATCTCCCGTGAGCTGCTGCAGCACGACCGCCAGCTCAAGCTCATCTGCGCCAACCTGGAGAAGAAGCTCAAGGCCGAGCTGGAGCGTCTGCTCCGGGAGGAGCGGGAGAAGTACGAGACGTTCTGGCAGAGCTTCGGCCGCCAGCTCAAGGTCAGCGCCATGGACAACTACGGCGCGAAAAAGGACGTGCTCCAGGACCTGCTGCTCTTCTACTCCTCCACGGAGAAGAAGCTCACCACCCTCTCCGAGTACGTCGCCCGTATGCGGGAGGAGCAGAAGTACATCTACTTCGCCTCCGGCGACACGGTGGAGGCCATCGACCACATGCCCCAGACGGAGCTTTTGAAGGAGCACAGCCTGGAGATCCTCTACTTCACCGACCGGGCCGACGAGTTCCTGGCCGATATGCTCCGCTCCTATCAGGACAAGCCCTTCCGCTCCGTGGCGGATGACGACCTGGACATCCCCGGCGAGGAGAAGAAGCCCGCGGACGACGACCGCTGCAAGGACGACCTCGCCTTCATCAAGGACGCCCTGGGCGGCAGGGTGGACGAGGTCAAACCGTCCGCCCGCCTCAAGACCCACCCCGTCTGCCTCAGCAGCGGCGAGGGCATGACCTTCGAGATGGAGAAGTATTTCAAGGCCGTCCAGCCGGAGCTGGATCTGAAGGCCAGGCGCATCCTGGAGATCAACGTGGACCATCCCGCCTTCCATGCCTTCCAGGCCGCCCGTCAGAGCGACCCGGACACGGCGAAGAAGTACGCGGAGGTGTTCCTGAACCAGGCCCAGCTCATCGCCGGCCTGCCCATCGACGATCCCACCGCCTACACCGACCTGCTCTGCTCCCTGTGGAAGTAAGCGAATACACAAAAAGGAAGCACCCCTCCGGGTGCTTCCTTTTTGTTGCTGCGCCTTAAAACTCCGGGTATCCATCCTTCAGCGACTCGTCGTAGTGCGCCCGCTCGCCGCCGATGAACTTGGGCCGTGTCCGGGCCGCCAGCAGAATGGCGTCGCCGATGTGATTCTGGGCCAGCCGTACCGGCACGGCCACCTTCTTCAGGTGCATCCCGATCAGCGTCCCGCCGATGTCCAGCCCGGCGTCGGCCCTGATCTCCTCCACCGCCACCGGGTGGACGCAGGCTTCATATACCGCCGTGGCGAAGGAGCTGCCCGCCTTGGGCTGGGGCACAACGTTCACGATGTCCAGGCCCGGCACGGCCTCATGCTCCGTGATGATGGCACGGTTCAGATGCTCGCAGCACTGGGCCGCGATGTATACGCCCATAGGCGCGAACACGCTGTGCAGCCCCTCAAAAATAGCCTTGGCCACCTCCGGCGTGGACCAGCTGCCCACCTTGCGGCCTACCACCTCGCTGGTGCTGCAGCCCACCACCACGATCTGTCCCTTCCGCAGCCGGGCCGCCTCCGCCAGCTCCTTTGCCGCCTCCGCCGCCTGCTGCCGTACCTCGTCCAGCAAGCCTCTGTTTTCCACATCGTGTACGATACCTGCCATAGAAAACACCCCGTTTACATGAAAAATTCAAAAGATATGGCGAGCCGTTTTCCGGCTCGCCATACAGTATATCACACGTTGACCTTTTCTTCAAGATGGATGCGGCGGGCAACCTGCAGCAGCAGGAAACCGGCCACCAGACCCACAGCGCCCTGCACCAGGTTGCCGGGGATGCTGGCCGCGGCGCCGATGCCCTTGCCCAGCAGCAGCCCGGCGTAGCCGAAGTACCCGACCACCATAATGACCTCGCTGACCACGCCGCTGACGAGAGCGGCTGCGCTCTTTTTGCCCAACGCCTTAAAGACCAGTGCGCCCACCAGCGCCATCAGCCCCTTGATGACCAGCGTGCCGGGTGCATAGTGACCGTAGCCCAGCAGAAGGTCGGCCAGCATAGAGCCGATACCGCCGGCGGCAGCGCCCCACCACGGGCCCAGCAGCCAGCCGCTGAGCAGCACAAAGCAGTCGCCCAAATTCACATACCCGTTCATGGGGGAGGGGATCTGTATCACCATCGTGGCCACACAGGCCAGCGCCGCCAGCACAGCGGCCATCACCATTGTCCTGATTTTCTTGTCAGACATATCCGTTGCTCCTTCAATAAAAGATTTTTGCCGCAGCAGGGAAGAACCCGCTTGCTTTTTTCTTCAAGCCATATTATAGTAGAAACTGGTATGATTAAAATATCCATTTTGATTTTTCTTATCAATACCAGATGGAGGCGCTATGCTCACCTATACCCTCACCAAAAACACCGGCATCAGCCTGTATGAGCAGCTCTACCGGGCCATCAAGGCCGACATTCTGTCAGGCCGTCTCCCCGGCGGCACAAAGCTGCCGTCCAAGCGTGCCCTGGCCGCCCACCTGGAGGTCAGCGTCATCACCGTCAAGACCGCCTATGAGCAGCTCATGGCCGAGGGCTACCTCACCGGTGTGGAGAAGAAGGGTTACTTCGTCTCCGCCGTCCAGCCTCCCCTGCCAGCCGCCCCTCCGCCGCCGCCGACCACCGCCCTCCAGTCGGAGGAGCGCCGCTGGTTTCTCGACCTTGTCACCAACTCCATCGACGCGGAGGACTTCCCCTTCACCGTCTGGGCGCGGCTCATGCGCCGCACCATCCTGGAGCAGGGGACGGGCCTGCTCCACCCCACGCCGCCCCAGGGCGCGCTGGCCCTCCGCCAGGCCGTGGCCGCCCACCTGCGCCAGTTCCGGGGCATGGACGTGACCGCGGAGCAGATCGTCATCGGCGCGGGCACGGAGGTGCTGTATAGCCTGCTGGTGCAGCTCCTGGGTCAGGATCGCCGCTACGCCGTGGAAGACCCCGGCTACGGCAAGATCGCCCGCATCTACCGCAGCAACCGCGCCGCCGTGTCCTTCGTCCCGCTGGACGAGTCGGGCCTGTCCGTCTCCGCCCTTCGTGACTCCCGCGCCGACGTGGTCCACATCTCCCCCAGTCACCATTACCCCACCGGCCTGGTCATGCCCATCGCCCGCCGCCAGCAGCTGCTGTCCTGGGCGCGGGAAGCGCCGGGCCGCTGCATCCTGGAGGATGATTACGACAGCGAGTTCCGCTTCGTGGGCCGCCCCATCCCCACCCTGTTCTCCATCGACGGAGGCCGGCACGTCATCTACCTCAACACCTTCTCCAAGACCATCGCCCCCTCCATCCGCATCAGCTTCATGGTGCTGCCTCCGTCGCTGCTGGCCGACTTCCGGGAGAAGCTGGGCTTTTACGCCTGCACCGTCTCCGCCTTCGAGCAGTACACCCTGGCCCAGTTCATCTCCGGCGGCTACTATGAAAAGCACCTGAACCGTATGCGTAAGCGCTACCACCAAAAGCGTGACGCGGTCATCGCGGCCCTCCGCACCGGGCCGCTGGCCTCCCGCGCCCACATCACCGAGGAGGACGCGGGGCTGCACTTCCTCCTCCGGCTGGACGGCGCGCCGCCGGACGCGGAGCTGCGCCGCCGCGCCGAGCAGCAGGGCATCCGATTGGCCATGCTCTCCGACTATTACAGCGACCCGGCCCACGCGCCGCCCCACGTGCTGGTGGTGAATTACACCGGCATCGACCTGGAAAAATGGCCCGCCGCCCTGCACTGGCTGGCGGAGATATGGGAGGAATACCATCATGTATGACGAACTGACCCGCAGCGACCTGCAGAAAATGCAGGAGGAGATCGACTACCGCGTTCAGGTCCTCCGCCCCAAGCTCATCGAGGACGTGCAGACCGCCCGGGCCTTCGGCGACCTGAGCGAGAACTTTGAATACAAATGCGCCAAGCAGGACAAGAACCGCAACGATGCCCGCATCCGCTACCTCCAGCGCATGATCAAGACCGCCAGAGTCATCGACGACACCGCTCCCTCCGGCGGCGCGGGCCTGTACGACCAGGTGGAGATCTTCATGGAGAACCTGAACAAGTCCCGCACCATCACCCTGGTCACCACCCTGCGCCAGGACGCCCTCAAGGGCTGGATCAGTAAGGAGTCCCCCGTGGGCCGCGCCGTCCTGGGCGCAAAGGTGGGCGACCGTGTCTATGTGGACATGGGCGGCGGCAAGGGCTACTACGTCCGGATCACAAGCATCGAAAAAGGGCAGGACGACGGCTCTATCCCCATCGGCAGCTTCTGAGCTCATTCGGTGAAACCGGAAAGAGGGACGCTTTCGCGTCCCTCTTTCCGGTTCTTATAAAGTTTTTCTACTTTTTTTCAAGCTGATTTCAGGTTTTTTCAAGAAAAATACAAGGTATTTCCATGGTAAAATCTGCCAAAAATGGCCCGTTCAGCGAAATTTCGCAAAAACTCTTAACGGTCACAGCAGCTCGTCCCAGCCGGTGATGTACCGGTCGCACAGGGTCTTCATGTCCCCCTCTGTCCCGGCAAAAAAGGGGTCGTGTACGCCCACGGTATTCATCCCGGCTTCCTTCGCCCCCCGGCACGCCGCCACGGAATCATCGAACACCACACATTCCTCCGGCGCAACGCCCAGCGATTCCGCCACGGCTCGCCACAGCGCCGGTTCCTTCTTCTCCATGCCCAGCTCCTGGGCAAAAAACACCCGTTCGAAGTAGCGGTTCAGCTCCAAATGGGCCAGTGCCGACGTGCAGTGTACCGGTACGGCGCTGGTCACCACCGCCATCCGCTCTCCCCGGGCCTGCATGGTGTCCAAAAACGTTGTCACGCCTGGCTTTGCGGCCACATCGGTGGCGTACAGATCCCCGGCCATCTCCATCCACTCCGCCATGATCTCCTCCTCGCTTTCAGGGAGCTGGCAGAACGCCTTGGTGAATTTGGCCGCCAGCGGAAAGATGGTGTGGGCCACGCCCTCATAGTAATCCTTGGTGTAGGGGATGCCCCGCTTCGCCAGAAACGCCGTGTCCACCTCCTGCCATACGCCGTTGGAGTTGAGCAGCGTCCCGTCCATGTCAAACAGCAGCATAGAATTCTCCTTTTCCCGGGAAATTTTCCTTGCCATTCCATCGGGCAAGTGTTATCATATCAAACATCATATCATGGTTATTCCCAGCTGTAAATGGGGTTTTCTCCCGATTTTCGGCCTGAAAGCGAGGAAATAGATATGCAGACTGTGAATTACAGAAAGGGCCTGCCCGCCATGGCCGCGTGCTTTCTGATATGGGGCTTCCAGCCGCTGTACTGGTATATGTGTACGGCCCTCTGCGGCGAGATCGACACCTTCTTCCTCATGGCCTGCCGCATCACCTGGGCCGCCGTCTGCTGCCTGTGCATCCTGAAGGTGCAGGGCAAGCTGCCCCAGCTGTGGGCTGTGTTCAGGGACAAGCAGGCGCTGAAGCGGGAGATCCCCGCCTCCGTATTCCTGTTCGGCGACTGGCTGGTGTACCTCTGGGCCGTGCAGAACGGCCGGGTGCTGGAGTGCAGCCTGGGCTACTATATCCAGCCCCTTGTGGTGTTCGCCCTGGGCGCGGTGATCTTCAAGGAGAAGCTGTCCTGGCGGCATTTCGTTATCATCGCCATCGTCATCGTGGGCATCGTCTTGTCCACCTCCGGCTTTGGCGGTATCCCCTATGTGACCATCGCCCTGGCGCTGATGTTCGCCGTCTACGCCGCCATCAAAAAGAGCCTGACCATCGATTCCATCGTGTCCACCACCTCGGAGATATTGATGATGGTCCCCGTGGCACTGCTGTTCATCCTGCTTTTCCGCATGGGCGATAACGGTATGGGCAGCATGACCGCCCTGAAGCAGCTCCTCATGATCGGCGGCGGCGTCATCACCGGCCTGCCTATGGTGTTCTACTCCATGGGCGTGCGCCACCTGCCGCTGATGACCACCGGCATCTGCCAGTACGTCAGCCCGTCCCTTTCCATCGTCTGCGGCGCGATCATGGGCGAGACCCTGACCCACGAGAAGCTGGTCAGCTTCCTGTTTATTTGGGCCGGCGTCATTTTGTATGTTCTCAACACGTTTTATGAGGAAAAACAGCGGAAAAAGACCGCCGCAGGGTAAAGAAACAGAGGGTCGTCCCGGCGGGACGGCCCTCTTTCCGTCTATGATATGGACAAACCGGGAAAACTGTGGTACAATGCCTTACATTATGGGACATTGTGCCCTGAGGAGGAGAACGGTATGCAGGGAAGGCTCATCGTGTTTGAGGGAACGGACGGCTCTGGCAAGGCCACCCAGTCCACGCTGCTGTGTGACGAATTGACCCGCCGGAGCATTCCCTTCCGCAAGCTGGAGTTTCCCCGGTATCAGGAGGAATCCTCCGCCCTGATCCGGCTGTACCTGGGCGGCGCGTTCGGCGATAAGCCCGACGATGTCAACGCCTACGCCGCCTCCGTTTTCTACTCTGTGGACCGCTACGCCTCCTACAAGCAGGATTGGGGCGCGTTCTACGAAAGCGGCGGGCTGCTCATCGCCGACCGATACACCACCAGCAACGCCGTCCATCAGACGGCCAAGCTGCCGCCGGAGCAGCGTGGCGCGTTTTTGGACTGGCTCTTTGACTTCGAGTACCGCCTGCTGGGGCTGCCCGAGCCCACCCGGGTACTGTATCTGGATATGCCCACGGAGGTGACGGAGCGCATGATGCGCCGCCGGGAGAGCGACACCCACACTGCGGCGGACATCCACGAGCGTGACGCGGAGTACCTGCGCCACTGCCGGGAGAACGCCGCTCATGTGGTGGCGCGCTGCGGCTGGACGCGGATCGACTGTGCCCACGGCGGTGCGCCCCGCACCATCGAGGACATTCACCGCGAAGTGATGGACCGCGTGGCCGACCTGATCGGCTGACGCTTCTGAAAGGAGTATCTTATGGCAAATCGCGACGAACACAATGAATTTGAAACGGCGAAGTGGGACGCCGAGGAGGTCCGCCGTCAGGCGTCGTCCTCCCAGCACCGCGCTTCGTCCCGCAAGCGGAAGAACAAGCGCACCAACACGCTGATCTATTTAGCCTGCGTGGTGCTGGCCTCCTGCCTGCTGGCGGGTGTGGGCTGGCTGCTGGTCAATGACGTCTGCTCCCTGAACAAAGCCCCGGTGGAGGTCAAGCTGGTCGTGGAGGAGGGCGATACCCTCTCCGACGTGGCCAACAAGCTGAAGGACGCGGGGCTCATCAACTACAAGGGCGTTTTCAAGCTGACCAGCGGTCTCTTCAAATACAAGTCCTACGTCGAGCCCGGCTCTTACGACCTGAACAGCGACATGGACTACCGCGCCCTCATCCGCAATATGCATGACTGGGACGCGGACTCCAAGGAGTCCCAGGGCCTGGTTGACATCACCATCCCCGAGGGCTACACCGTCCGGGAGATCATCGACCTGCTGGCCCAGAACGGCGTGGCCACCGTGGAGGAGCTGGAGGATGCCTGTGCCAACTTTGAATTTGCGGATTACGACTTCCTGGACAGCGACCAGCTGGGCAGCATCGACCGCATGGAGGGCTTCCTGTTCCCCACCACCTATGAATTCGACAAGAACAAGTCGGCGGTCTACGCGGTGGACACCATGCTGACCATGTTCAAGAGCCAGATCAGCCAGCAGATGCTGGCCGACATCGAGGCGTCGCCCTACACCCTGAGGGAGATCGTCACCATGGCCTCTCTCATCGAGAAGGAGTCCATCGGCGACGACACGGAGCGCAAGAACATCAGCTCCGTCATCCACAACCGTTTGGAGAATCCCAACAGTGAAAAGGGCGGACGGGCGCTCCAGCTCTGCTCCTCCATCAACTATATTATGAAGCACGACGGTGTTAAGACCTTCGACACGGAGATCGACAGCCCCTACAACACCTATATCAATCCCGGCCTGACCCCCGGCCCGATCTGCAACCCCGGTCTCAGCGCCATCAAGGCGGCCATCTATCCCGCCGACACCAACTATTACTTCTTCGCCCTGGGCACGGACAAGAAGAGCCACTTCTTCACTGACTATAATGAGCATCTGAAGTTCATCAACAGCAGTGAGTACCAGCCTATCTACTCCTGATGCGGAAGCCGGAACTGCTGTCCCCCGCGGGGGACTGGGAAAAGCTGCAAATGGCCGTGCTGTACGGCGCGGACGCGGTGTACCTGGCGGGCACGTCCTTCGGGATGCGCTCCTTCGCCGGAAACTTCGACGATGAGGCTCTGCCCAAGGCGGTGGCCTTCGCCCACGACCACGGCGTGAAGGTACACGCCACTGTCAACACCATGCCCCGCTGGAATGAGGCGGAGCAGCTGCCCGCCCATCTGGAAAAGCTGGACGCGGCGGGGGTGGACGCCCTGATCCTGGCCGACCTGGGGGCGTTTACGCTGGCGGGGAAATACGCGCCCCACTGTCAAAGACACATCAGCACGCAACAATCTATCGCTAATCACGTCTGCGCCCAATCGTGGTACGATTTAGGCGCTTCCCGGGTGGTGCTGGCCCGGGAGCTGAGCCTGGACGAGATCGCCGCCATCCGCGCCCGGGTGTCCCCGGAGCTGGAGCTGGAGGTGTTCTGCCACGGCGCCATGTGCGTCAGCTACTCCGGGCGCTGCCTGCTGTCCAACTACATGACGGGCAGAGATTCCAACCGGGGCGAGTGCGCCCAGCCCTGCCGCTACCAGTACGCGCTGATGGAGGAGAAGCGTCCCGGCGAGTATTTCCCGGTGTTCGAGGACGAAAAGGGTACATACATCATGAACTCCCGGGATATGTGCATGATCGACCATTTGGACGACCTGATGGCCGCCGGGATGGACTGCCTGAAGATCGAGGGCCGGGCTAAATCGGCGTACTACGCCGCCATCGTCACCGGCGCGTACCGCCACTGTCTGGACGCGGCGGCCGCCGGCCAGCCCCTTGACCCCGTCTGGCGGGACGAGGTGGAGCATATCAGCCACCGGCACTACGCCACCGGCTTTTTCTACGGCCAGCCGGGACAGTACTACGAGAGCGCCCGGTATCTCCGGGATTGGCAGATCTGCGCCGTGGTCACGGCCTGCGATGAAGACGGCCGGGCCACACTGAGCCTGCGGAACAAATTCGCCGCCGGGGATATAGTGGAGATCGTCGGGCCGGATACAAAGCCCTTTGCCATCACCGTGCCGATGATGCGCGACGGGGAGGGAAACGAGCTGGCCCAGCCGAAAACGCCCCAGATGGTGTTCACCATGCAGCTGCCCCAGCCTGTGCCGCCCATGAGCTTCGTTCGTCACGCGGTGGAGCTGAGCGGAAGGTGAATAAAAAAGAACCGCCCTCGGCATCTTTTTCACAGGTGCACAAAGTGACCTGACCTTTTTTACAGGCAGGCAGCGGCGTAAGCCGCTGCCTGCCTGTTCAGCTTGTCAAAAAAGTCCCGCAAGGGACTTTTTTGACTGCATGGCCTTGCTCGTACGTAATGGCTCTCCACGCCGAGGCTGGCTTTGCCAATATTTTGCACGGCAAGGCGGTACATTTCTTCGGAATATGACAGAATGGCGGTATAATTCCTTTGAAAATATCTTGACAAGATTTATCAAGATTGATAAAATGGGTGCATAACCAAAAAGGAGATGCAGGAATATGCTCATCACAAGGGAAACAGACTATGCACTGCGGATGCTGCGGGTGCTGCTGGACGGAGAGAAGCACTCCGCCGCCGAGATGGCGGAAACGGAGCTGATCCCCATGCAGTTTGCCTATCAGATCCTACGAAAGCTCTCCGCCGGGGAGCTGGTGCAGGTGAGCCGGGGCGCAGCCGGCGGCTGTCGGCTGTCCTGCGACCTGCGTGGCGTTTCCCTCTACGACCTCATGGTCGTCATGGGAGAGCATGACGTCCTGTGCGCCTGTATGGAGCCGGGGTATGACTGCCGCTTGCAAAGCGAACACGGGAAATGCGCCATCCACTGCCAGCTAACGGAGCTGCAGCGAAAGCAGGACGAGGCGTTCCGCGCCGTGAGCCTGCACCGGCTGCTGACCGGCGAAGCAATTCAAAAAGAGGAAGCGACCCAACAAACGTGATATAAGGAGGTACACCGTATGCTGTTTCAGACCACACCCGCGCACGAGGAGCTGCGCGCCAAGATCCGGGCCTTTGCGGAGGAGGAGATCAAGCCTCTTGCCTTCCTGCTGGATCAGAACAACGAGTTTCCCGATGAGGCTGTTCAAAAAATGGGACAGCTGGGCTGGCTGGGGCTGCCATTCCCCAAGGAATACGGCGGCGCGGGCCTTGACATTCTCAGCTACGCCATGGCGGTGGAGGAGCTGGCCCGAGTGGACGGCGGCGCAGGCGTGATCCTCTCCGCCCACGTGTCGCTGGGCGCGTGGCCTATCTTCGCCTACGGCACGGAGGAGCAGAAGCAGAAGTATCTCGTGCCGCTGGCAAAAGGCGAAAAGCTGGGCGCCTTCGGCCTCACCGAGCCTAACGCCGGGTCGGACGCCGGCGGCACGGAGACCACGGCACTGGACAAGGGCGACCACTACCTGCTCAACGGCGGTAAGATCTTCATCACCAATGCGCCCAAGGCGGACACCTATGTGGTTTTCGCCGTCACCACGCCGGACATCGGCACTCGCGGCATCTCCGCCTTCATCGTGGAGAAGGGCTGGAAGGGCTTTGAGTTCGGCGACCACTACGACAAGATGGGAATTCGCTCATCCTCCACGGCGGAGCTGATCTTCAACGACGTGAAGGTTCCCAAGGAGAACCTGCTGGGCAAGGAGGGTGACGGCTTCAAGATCGCCATGTCCACGCTGGACGGCGGCCGCATCGGTATCGCGGCGCAGGCGCTGGGTATCGCCCAGGGGGCCTTTGAGCACGCGCTGGCCTACGCCAAGGAGCGCGTCCAGTTCGGAAAGCCCATCGCGGCACAGCAGGCCGTTTCCTTCAAGCTGGCGGACATGGCCACCAAGCTGCGCTGCGCCCGCTTCCTGGTCTACTCCGCGGCGGAGCTGAAGGAGCAGCACGCCCCCTACGGCATGGAGTCCGCCATGGCGAAGATGTACGCCTCGGACATTGCGCTGGAGGTCACCAACGACGCCATGCAGATCCACGGCGGTACCGGCTTCCTCAAGGGCATGGAGGTGGAGCGCGCCTACCGCGACGCCAAGATCACCACCATCTATGAGGGCACCAACGAGATCCAGCGGGTGGTCATCGCCTCCCATCTCATCGGCAGGCTGGGCAAGAGCAGCGGCGGCGAGAGCCGCTCAGCGGCTAAGAAGCCCGCGCCCATCACCGGTATCCGCAAGCGCACCATCTTCCGGGAGGGCGACGCCGCCCAGCAGGTCAACGACCTTGTGGCGGCACTGAAAAAGGACGGCCACGACTTCTCCGTGGGCATTCCCATGGATATGCCCATCCCCAAGGCGGAGCGTGTGGTCTCCGCCGGTAAGGGTATCGGCGAGAAGAAAAACATGAAGCTGGTGGAGGGCTTGGCCAAGGCCGCCGGCGCGGCGATCGGCTCCTCCCGTCCCGTGGCGGAGACGCTGAAATACCTGCCCCTTGACCGCTATGTGGGTATGTCCGGGCAGAAGTTCACCGGCAACCTCTATATCGCCTGCGGCATCTCCGGCGCTACCCAGCACCTCAAGGGCATTAAGGACGCCTCCACCATCGTGGCCATCAATAAAAACGGCAACGCGCCTATCTTCAAGAACTGCGACTACGGCATCGTGGGCGACGTGATGGAGATTTTGCCCCTGCTCACCGCCGCGCTGGACAGCGGCGAGAAGCAGCCCGCGCCGCCGATGGTGAAGATGAAGCGTCCCACGCCGCCCAAGCCCACGCCCATTGGCGACACCTATGTGTGCGGCGGCTGCGGCTATGAATATGTGCCGGAGCTGGGCGACGAGGATGGCGAGATCGCGCCGGGTACGTTGTTTGAGCAGCTCCCCGCCGACTGGGTATGCCCGGAGTGCGCGGAGGGCAAGGATCAATTTGTGAAGGCTTGAGCCGGGAGGGTATGAAATATGTATTGTGTGCGTAATGTGACCAGCGACCTCTACTGGGTGGGCGCCAACGACCACCGCCTCGCTCTGTTTGAAAACTGCTTCCCCATTCCCCGCGGCGTCAGCTACAACGCCTACTGTCTGCTGGACGAGAAAACGGTGCTGTTCGACACCGTGGACTGGTCCGCCTGCCGCCAGCTGCTGGAGAACCTGAACCACGTCCTGAACGGGCGGGAGCTGGACTACCTGCTCATCAACCACCTGGAGCCGGATCACGCCGCCTGCATCGAGGAGATCCTGCTGCGGCACCCCAAGGTGAAGGTCATCTCCAACGAAAAAGCCTTCATGCTCATGCGGCAGTTCGGCTTCCATGTGGACGACCATGAGTGCATCGAGGTGAAGGAGGGGGACACCTTCTCCTTCGGCAAGCACACCGTCACCTTTGTGGGTGCGCCCATGGTGCATTGGCCGGAGGCCATGGTGACCTTCGACCTCACTGACGGCGTGCTGTTCTCCGCCGACGCCTTCGGCACCTTCGGCGCGCTGGACGGCAAGCTGTTTGCCGACGAGGTGGACTTTGAGCGGGACTGGCTGGACGATGCCCGCCGCTATCTCACCAACATCGTGGGAAAGTACGGCCCCCACATCCAGCTCCTGCTGAAAAAGGCCGGCGGGATCTTAGATCAGATCAAGTATATCTGCCCCCTCCACGGCCCGGTGTGGCGGGAGAAGCTGGGCTGGTTCATCGGGAAGTACGACACATGGAGCCGGTACGCGCCGGAGGAAAAGGGCGTGCTGATCGTCTACGCCTCCATGTACGGCAACACGGAGAACGCGGCGCAGGCACTTGCGGCAAGGCTCTGCGACAAGGGCATGAGCCGTGTGGCGCTGTACGACGTGTCCTCCACCCACGTGTCTCAGCTGATCTCCGAGGCGTTCAAGTACAGCCACATCGTGCTGGCCTCGGTGACCTACAATCTGGGCATCTACCCCGCCATGCACGATTTCCTTATGGACATGAAGGCGCTGAACCTGCAAAACCGCACCTTCGCCCTCATCGAAAACGGCTCGTGGGCGGTGAAGTCCGGCGACCTCATGCAGAAATTCGTCAACGATGAGCTGAAGAACATGACGGTGCTCAACGAGCGACTCAGTCTTGCCTCCTCGCTGGGGCAGGACAAGGCCGTTGAGCTGGAAACGCTGGCGGACGCGATTTTGGAGTCCGTGCAGTGACCGGCGCGGGGAGCGGAAGAAAGAAATAGGCTGCCGCCTCCCTGCCGGGGAGACCGCATTCCGCGAGATGGGGCGGACAAGCACGATCCTGCGCTTGTCCGCCCTTTTTCCAAAGGAGGCACAGCAAAGCAAGTCAGAACGCAACAAAACGAATTTCGGAAAACAGGCTAATGCCGGTTCAAAACAGAAAATCAGGAGGTGTTTTTCCGATGGCCATCCGAACGGTGACGGATGCGATCCGCTATGTAGGGGCGGACGACAACACATTGACACTCTTTGAAAACCAGTACCCCGTCCAGCCTATGGGGGTGAGCTATAACTCCTATGTCATTTTGGATGAGAAGATCGCTGTGATGGACAGCGTGGACGCACGGGCGGCGGAGGAATGGCTTTCCAATGTGGCGCGGGTGTTGGAGGGGCGCAGCCCCGACTATCTTGTGGTCACACACATGGAGCCGGATCATTCCGGCAGCCTCATGCGGCTGG
>USGS01000038.1 GCA_900554275.1 uncultured Eubacteriales bacterium | reverse complement strand
CAAAAACGTAGTTTTTGGCGGCGTTTCTTTTCCTCTTTTCTTTCGCTGCTGAAAGAAAAGAGGCCGTCGGAGACAAATAAAGAAACTTCCCCGCGCCGGGGCGCGGAACTCCTCTCCTTGTCCAAGAAAAGAAAGTGACCCGTCGGAGACGCCCTGCGCCGCAGCGCGGAACATCCCTCCCCGCAAATTCCTCTTGTACTCCCGGCGAAAGTGGTATATAATACCCTATATTACTATGCACAGACGCAGCTTTGCAGTTCCATTTCCGCAGAAAGGAAGTCCGATATGATAAAAGTCCCCACTGAAAATGGCGAGATCACCATCAGCGACGCGGTGTTCACCACCATCACCGGCGCGGCGGCCACCAACTGCTTCGGCGTAAAGGGCATGGCCCAGCGCAGCATGACCGATGGCCTGGTGCATCTCCTGCGCCCGGAGGCCATGAGCAAGGGCGTGAAGGTCACCTATAACGACGATGGCACGGTGTCCATCGAGCTGCACATCGTCGTGGAAAACGGCGTCAATATCGCCACAGTCTGCCGCTCCATCATGGGCGAGGTCAAATATGTGGTCAACCTCAACACCGGCGTCACCGTCAAGGCGGTGAACGTCTGCGTGGATTCCGTCACGGTGTGACGCGCCCGGAAGGAGAAAAGACATGACAGATAGGATCAGCGGCGGTGCCTTCAAGGATATGGTCGCTTTCGGCGCCGCCTGCATCGCCCAGCAGAAGCAAGCTATCAACGACCTGAACGTGTTCCCCGTGCCGGATGGCGACACCGGCACCAATATGTCCCTCACCATCCAGACCGCCGTCACCGAGCTGCGCCGTGTGCAGCCCGCCACCGTGGAAGAAGCCGCCAAGGTCACGGCCTCCGGCCTGCTCCGGGGCGCCCGCGGCAACTCCGGCGTCATCCTCTCTCTGCTGTTCCGCGGCATGAGCAAGGTGTTCAAGGGCCTGAACGAGGCCGACGGCGCGCAGCTGGCGGCGGCCATGCAGGAGGGCGTCAGCACCGCCTACGGCGCGGTGATGAAGCCCGCCGAGGGCACGGTGCTCACCGTGTCCCGTTTGGCGGCCCAGCGCGCTCTGGAGGCTGCCGGCGAGCAGAACGACGCGGCCTATGTGCTGGAGGAGGCCATCAAGACCGGCTATACCACCCTGGCGGAGACCATCGAGATGAACCCGGTGCTGAAAAAGGCCGGCGTGGTGGACGCCGGCGGCAAGGGCTACCTCATCATTTTGGAGGGTATGCTCCGTGCTCTGCGGGGTGAGCCTATCCCCGAGGTGGAGGAGACGACGGAGGAGAAGGCCGATTTTGCCGCCATCGGTGACGAGGACATCACCTTTGCCTTTGACACTGTGTTCATCGTCCGCAAAACGTCGGATAAGCCCCTGGACGGTCTGCGGGCCTACCTGGGCAGCATCGGCGACAGTCTGGTCATCGGCGAGGACGACGAGTCCTTCAAGGTCCACGTCCACACCGACACCCCCGGCGACGCCCTGAACGCAGCCCAAAAATACGGCACGCTGGAGCTGGCCAAGATCGAGAATATGCGCACCCAGGCCGCCGACCTGGCGGCGGGCAAAAAAGCGCAGAGCACCGATGATCTGGATGCCATCGAGGAGGAGCTGGAGAACGGCGCCTGCGCTGTGGCCGCGCCGGAGAAGCGCTACGGGTTTTTGGCGGTGTGCGCCGGCGATGGGCTGGCGGACGTGTTCTGCGACCTGGGCGTGGACCGCATCGTGTCCGGCGGCCAGACCATGAACCCCTCCACCGACGACATCCTCCGGGAGGTGAACCGCACCCCCAGCGAGGTGGTGTTCGTCCTGCCCAACAATAAGAACATCATCATGGCGGCCCAGCAGTGCGTGGGCCTGTCTGAAAAAGAGGTCATCGTCGTCCCCACCGCCACCGTGCCCCAGGGTATCTCCGCCATGATGGCAGTCGACCCGGAGGATGCTGATCCCCAGTCCGTCCTGGCGGCTATGACGGCGGCGGCGGAGAACGTCACCACCGCCCAGATCACCTATGCAGCCCGCAACTCCGATTTTGACGGCTTCGCCATCAACGAGGGCGACTATCTGGCCCTGTGCGACGGCAAGCTGCTGGGTACGGACCGCAGCCTGGACGTTCTGCTGGAAAAGCTGGCCCAGGTGGCGGCGGACAAGAATGCCGAGTTCATCACCGTCTATACCGGCGAGGGCGTGGACGATGAGCAGGCGCAGCAGGCGTCCGACATCTTCCGGGCTCGCTGCCCCGACGCGGAGATCACCGCCCTGTCCGGCGGTCAGCCGGTGTACTACTACATCGTGGCCATCGAATGAACCCTATATGATAAAAGAGGCATCCCGCCGGGATGCCTCTTTTACACTTTCAAGATCATTTCAAATCAGCATATATAAATATCCGTATCTTTTTCAATGTCTTATAAGATAAATTAAAGGTGCAGATGGAAAAAACAGGAGCAAAAATGGAAATCATGGGCGACAGGGATGGTCGTTTGAGACGAAAAAAGAGACCTTTGGCGAGACCTGTTGAAAACACGCCGGGAACGTGGTATACTGAAATTCTCCCGGAAAATGGGGGAAAATATAAGACCGCAAAGGGCGAAGGTATGAACGAAACGACGCAGAGAACAGTGCCGTCCCGGCTGGACACATCCACCATGCCGCGCGGCCCGCTGAACTGGATTTTTTTCCCGCTGGCACTGCTGTATCACGAACTTTTACTCCGGGCTTTTGACACACAAAACGACTTTTTCCGGGGAACTTTGGTACTTGTAACGCTGTTTTCCCTTGCCACGGGGCTGCTGCTGAGCCTGTTGGCGAACCTGCTGCATAACAGAAAGCTGGCCTGGGTGCTGACGCTGGTGGTCACGGTGCTGTGGACGCTGCTGCTGTGCGTGGAGTATTGCTGCCGCAGCTATTTCAAGTCCTACTTCTCCGTGGGCTTCATCTGCACCATGGCCGGAAACGTGGTCACCGGCTTCGGCAGCACCATACCCGGTGTTGTCCTGCAGCGCCTGCCCTTTATCATTTTAGCGCTTGTCCCGTTGGTGCTGTGTATTTTGCTGCGCAAGCGGATCGTGACGGAGTACCGGATGAGCAAGTGGTCGCTGCTGTTTGTAACGGCGGTGAGCGTGGTATTTCTGGTCATCGGTGAGGTGCTGGCCCACCGGGGCACATACGGTGACAGCTACACCTACAACTTCCAGACGGACGCAGCTGTGTCTCAGTTCGGCCTGCACACGGCGGTGCGGCTGGAGGCGGAATACGCGGTGTTCGGCACGCCCCAGCCCAAGCTGGTGCTGCCGGCAGAGCCGGTGGATACGCTGGACGATACGTCGGTGATGCCACAGCCGGCGGTATACGGTGAGAACGCCATGGACATCGATTTTCAGGCGCTGGCGGACAGCGCCTGGGATGGGACGATGCGGAACATGGCCCAGTATTTCGGCAGCCTGACGCCCTCCAAAAAGAATGAGTACACCGGACTGTTCCAGGGGAAAAACCTGGTGCTCATCACGGCGGAGGCGTTCTCCCCCTGGTTTATCAGCCAGGAGCTGACGCCCACCCTGTATAAGCTGACCCACGAGGGGTTCGTGTGCGAGAACTACTACCAGCCGGGATGGGGACAATCCACCACCGGCGGAGAGTATGCGGTGATGACGGGCCTGCTGCCCACCTGGGTGGGGAGCAACGTCAGCTTCTACGCCTCGGTCAATGATGCCATGCCCTTTGCGCTGGGCAACCAGTTCCGATCGCTGGGATACAGCACCGGCGCGTACCACAACAACATCTACAGCTACTACAACCGGGACAAGACCCACCCCAACCTGGGCTATGACTATCAGGGCGTGGGCAACGGTCTGCAGGTGACGGAGGACGGCTCGTGGCCCTACTCCGATCTGGAGATGGTGGAGAACACCATTGGGAACTATATCGATGGGTATGTGAACGGCGGTACGCCTTTTCATGTGTATTACATGACCGTCAGCGGCCACGGCAGCTACGGCTGGGGTCACGCCATGGCGGCCAAGAACCAGTCCAAGGCCCAGGCGGCCTATCCCAACGCCTCCACCCAGGTGCAGGCCTATGTGGCGGCCAATCTGGAGCTGGAAAACGCGCTGACGTACCTGCTGGAGCAGCTGGAGGCGGCGGGCATCGCGGAGGACACGGTGATCTGCATGAGCGCCGACCACTATCCGTACCTGCTGGCGGAGACGGAGGCGGACTATTACAACGAGCTGCGGGGCGTGGTGGACTCTGAACGGGACACGGACCGCTACCGCAACGCGCTGGTGCTGTGGTGCGGCGGCATGGATGAGACGGTGACGGTGACAGAGCCGTGCTCCGCCGTGGACATCGTGCCGACGCTGAGCAACCTGTTCGGGCTGGAATACGACTCCCGGCTGCTGTCGGGACGGGATGTGCTGGACAAGGACTACAGCGCGGGCAGCGCGGCGGGGAGCATCCCGCTGGTGATCCTGCCCACCTCCTCCGGCAATAGCTGGGCCACGGCGGCCGGCGTATACGAGGCATCCACCCGGACGTTCACCCCGCGCCCCGGTGTGACGGTGGAGGAGGACTACGTGAGCCGTATCAACAACAAGGTGGCACTGCAGTACAACTACGCACAGCTGCTCATCGCCCGGGACTATTACCGGGTGGCGCTGGGACTGGAATGACCTGTATGAAATGACGATAAGAGGGAGGCGGCGAAGCCGTCTCCCTCTTGGTATATACTATTTGCTTTCAGCTGACAGTGATGTTGCCCTTGACGGAACAGCCCTTCTCCATGGTGATGGTGGCGGCCTGGATGTTGCCGGTGACGCGGGCGGTCTTGCCCAGCGTGACATCGCCGGAGCACTGCACGTCGCCGTTGATGACGCCTCGGCAGATCAGCGTGCCCACCACCAGATTGCCGGTGATGACAGAGCCCTCGCCGATGGTCATGGTCTCACTGACGGCGGCGTCGCCCTGCATGGACTTGCCGTTCAGCTCCAGCTGCTTGGCGGTGACGTTGCCGTGATGATCCGCACGGAGCAGCACCGTGCCGGTGCTGATGATGTCGCCCTCGAACTTGCCGCAGATCTCCACATTGCTGTCGGTCTTCAGTGTGCCGGTCAGCTCCGTGCCGGGAGCGATATAGGTGGTGGCCACGGCGGGGACGGGCTTGGCGGGCTCGGCCACAGGCGCGGCAGGCGCGAACTTCTGCTGGGGCGCGGGGTGCTTGCTGTCCGGCTTGGCGGACACACCGGCGGAGGGAACGACTTCCTCATCCTCGCCGATCTTGACGCCGAACAGCTCGTAAGCAATGCGGTTGAATATGTCACCCTTTTTCAGTCTACCCATCTTAGTCATGTGGATCTACCCCTTTCCTCGTGCGGCAATGCCTGACGGCTGCGCAGATGAAACGAACTGTGATGGTGTTATTCTACCACATGAATTTGTCAAAATGGGGTGCGGCTGCGCCAAACGACAGGAAAACTGCGGAAACGTCCTTTTTCGGCATCAGTGACGGCCCACGCGATCCCAATCGTCCGGGTCTTCGTAGAGCAGACGTATGTCCTCCATGTAGGGGGATTCCATGGGATTGGACATGGGGGCGGCGGCCTTGTAGCGCTCCAGATTGCGGCGGGAACGCTCCGGGGGCTGCACGGTGCCTGCGCCTGCGATGCACCCGCCGGGGCAGGCCATGCCCTCCAGCAGGTAGCCGTCATACTTGCCGGTACGGGCGATGCGGAGCATCTGACGGCACTCGTTCAGGCCCTCGGCGGCCACGGTCTTGACCTCTATCTCCGGGTGGAGACGGTGGATAACGTCCTCCACGGCCTTGGCCACGCCGCCGCCGGCGGCGAAGCCCACGCCAGGGGCGGAGGCCTCGTAGTGGGAGGGCAGGTCGGGGATCTGGGAGAAGTCGATGGCCTTGGCCTCAAACATACCCCGCAGCTCTTCAAAGGTGATGACGAAGTCTACATCGCTGCGGACGCTGCGGCGGCTGGCCTCCAGCTTTTTGGCGGCGCAGGGGCCGATAAAGGCTATGCGGCAGTCAGGGTCTTTCTGCTTCTGCAGGCGGGCGGTGAGGACCATGGGCGTCATGGTCATAGAGATATAGGGTGCGAAGCCGGGGAACTCCTTTTTGGCCATCACCGACCAGGCGGGGCAGCAGGAGGTGGCCATAAAGGGCTGCTTTTCGGGGACGACCCGGAGGAACTCCTCCGCCTCCTCCACGGCGCACAGGTCTGCGCCGATGGCCACCTCCTCCAACGAGGCGAACCCCAGCTGCTGCATGGCGGCCTTGATCTGACCGGGGGTGACGTTGTCACCGAATTGACCCCAGAAGGCGGGGGCGATGACAGCCACCACCTTGTCGCCCCGGCGGAGGGCGTGGATGAGCTGGAAGAGCTGGCCCTTATCCACGATAGCGCCGAAGGGGCAGTTGACCAGGCACATGCCGCAGTTGACGCATTTGTCGTAGTCGATGGAGGCGCGGCCGTAGGCATCGCTGGTGATGGCGTTCATGCCGCAGGCCTCCTGACAGGGGCGGGTGAATTTGATAATGGCGTGGTAGGAGCAGGCGTCCCGGCATTTGCCGCACTTGATGCACTTGCTCTGGTCGATGCAGGCCCGGCCGGTACGGTCTATGTCGATGGCGCTCTTGGGGCAGGCGTTTTGACAGTGGCGGGCCAGGCAGCCCTGGCAGGCATCGGTGATCTGGTAGTGGGTGGGGGTGCAGGCGTTGCAGGCGTACTTGATGATGTTGACCAAAGGAGGGTCGTAGTATTTCTCGGCGATAGCGCTTTCCTGCACGCCTTCGGACAGAACGGAATGCTCCGCCACGGAGCGCAGGGGCAGGCCCATGGCAAGGCGGATACGCTCACCCACAATGGCGCGCTCCAAAAAGATGGAATCGCGGTGGTTGCCCACCTCTCCGGGTACGATCTCATAGGGCAGCTGCTCCATACGCCGGTAATCGCCGCCCTCGTAGGCCAGCTTGGCCACCTCGGCAAAGACGCGCTTGCGCATATCGGCGATGGAGCATTTGAAATTTCTCATAGGGTGAAGGTCCTCCGGGTAATTTGTAATATAAAATAAGTATAACAAGCCGGACGGAGAAAGACAATATGGCGAAGCGTATAAAATTTCTCGTTAGAAGAGAAAATTCTTATACGAGGTGGTACGAAGGTGCAAGAAACCGTTAGATATGGCTGCGGAGAGCAGCTTCCAGCTTGAGAAGGGCCTTCTTCTCCAGGCGGGAGACGTAGGAGCGGGAGATATGGTAGGCGGCGGCCACCTGACGCTGGGTCTGGGGCACGCGGCCATCCAAACCGTAGCGGCGGCGGATGATGTCGGCCTCCCGGGGCGTCAGCAGCTCCGACACCAGACGGCGAATCAGCAGGCGGTTCTCCTTGTCCTGCAGTTGGTCCAGCATGGTGTCCTCCTCACCCACCACGTCACTGAGGCACAGGGCGTCGCCGTCCGGGCCGGTGTCCAGGGCCTCGTTGAGGGAGACCTCGCCCTGGAGCTTCCGCTGGGAGCGAAAGTACATGAGGATCTCATTTTCAATGCATCGTGAGGCGTAGGTGGTGAGTTTGATCTTCTTGTCGGGGCGGAAGGTGTTCACGGCCTTGATGAGGCCGATCGTGCCGATGGAGATCAGGTCCTCCTGGTCGGCGGTCTGGGTGTAGTATTTTTTGATGATATGGGCCACCAGGCGGAGATTGTGCTCCACCAGCGTGTTGCGGGCCTCCAGATCGCCGGCGGCGGCCCGTTCCAGACACTCCCGCTCCCGGGCAGGGGAGAGAGGCTTGGGAAATGAACCTGGCGAGCCGGTGAGGTGCAGGGACAGAAACAGGCTGTTGCACAGCAGAAGCAGTGCGGCGGACAGCATGGAACATCGCTCCTTTCTTTTTACCGCTGGTGTCAGCGTATGAGAAGGAGGAATGTCCGTATGCAGTGGACAAACACAGAAAATTTGTCGTTGCACTGAGGGGACAGAAGTGATACAATCAAAATATACGGTATAAGGAGGCGCTTGCTTATGATCTCCATGGCGATGCTGCACGATGCACAGCGGGTACTGAAGCCCGTTATCAACCGAACACCGGTGATTCAGACAAAGGGGATCGTGCCGGGGTGTGACTTTTACCTGAAGGCCGACTGCCTGCAGAAGACAGGCGCGTTCAAGCTGCGGGGTGCATACTATAAGATCGCCACCCTCAGCGACGAGGAGAAGGAGCGGGGCGTCATCGCCTGCTCCGCCGGCAACCACGCCCAGGGCGTGGCCTACGCTGCCCGGGATATGGGCATCAGGGCCACGATCTGCATCCCGGAGGGCGCACCCCTGTCCAAGATCGAAGCTACCCGCAGCTACGGCGCGAATGTGGTCTTAGTCCCCGGCGTGTACGACGATGCCTACGCTGAGGCCGTGCGCCTGCGGGACGAGCAGGGACTGACGTTCATCCATCCGTTCAACGACTATCGGGTCATGGCGGGCCAGGGGACGATCGGACTGGAGATATTGGAGCAGCTGCCGGATGTGGACATGATCTTTGTTCCTATCGGCGGCGGCGGGCTCATCGCGGGCCTTGCCTACGCGGTGAAGAGCCTGAAGCCGGACTGCCGGGTCATCGGCGTACAGGCCGCCGGTGCGCCCAGCATGGCGGAGTCGCTGCGGGAGGGGAAGATCATCACCCTGAGCAGCGTGGACACCGTGGCCGACGGCATTAAGGTCAAGACCCCCGGCGACCTGACGTTCGAGATGTGCCGGGAGTATGTGGACGAGGTGGTGACGGTCAGCGAGGGCGAGATCGCCAGCGCCATCCTGACCGTGCTGGAAAAGCAGAAGCTGGTGGCCGAGGGTGCCGGCGCGGTGGGCATCGCGGCGGCCATGTATCATAAGGTGAACACCGAGGGCAGGAAGGTCTGCACCCTGCTGTCCGGCGGCAACGTGGACGTGACCATGCTGGAGCGCATCCTCACCCGCGGCCTTGCCAAGGAGGGCCGCACGGTGAGTCTGGCCACGGTGCTGCCCGACCAGCCCCACGCCCTGGCCTCGTTCCTGGAGGTGGTGTCCTCTTTGGGTGCCAACGTGCTGGATGTGAACCACGAGCGGCGCAACACACGGGCGGCCATTGGCTCGTGTGTGGTGAACGTATCGCTGGAGACCCGGGACAAGGCCCATATTCAGGAGATCTTCACCTCCCTCCGCCGCAAGGGCTACGAGGTGGAGGAACAGTAAACGCAAAAAGGGAAGACGGCCACAGCCGTCTTCCCTTTTTGCGTCAGGCCACGCAGAGCGCAGGCCGAAGGGTTTGATGGTTGCTGTAAGGAAGTAAATGTGGTATACTCAATGGAACGAATACCCAAACTAACGTAAAAAGGAGTTTCTGCCATGAAGCTGCGCTTTTACGGCGCTGACCGGTGCGTTACCGGCAGCTGCCACTGTTTAGAGGTCAACGGAAAGAATATTCTGGTGGACTGCGGTTTACAGCAGGGACGGGATGAGGTGGACAACACGGTGCTGCCCTTCCATCCCGGCAGTATCGATGTGGTGCTGGTGACCCACGCCCATATCGACCACTCAGGCCGCATTCCCATGCTCATCAAGAACGGTTTTCAGGGCCGCATTATCACCACACGGCTGACGGCGGACCTGCTGGACATTATGCTTCAGGACTCCGCCCACATTCAGGAGCAGGACGCGGAGTATCAGAACCGCAAGAACAGGCGGGCTGGCCGGCCTGAGATCCAGCCCATCTACACCGTGGCCGACGCTATGCGGGTGCGGGAGTTCGTGCAGACCTGTGAGTACGGCCAGACAGTGGAGATCACCGATGGGGTGACGGCGGAATTTATCGACGCAGGACACCTGCTGGGCTCTGCCAGTATCCGCCTGACGTGCCGGGAGGGCGGTGAGACGCGGACCATCGTGTTCTCCGGGGACATCGGCAATGTGGATCAGCCTATCATCCGCGACCCTCAGTTCTTCGACAGGGCGGACTATGTTCTCATGGAGTCAACCTACGGCGACCGCAATCACACGGAGGTGTGGAGCTACACCGACGAGCTGGCCCAGATCATCGATGAGACCATCGCCAAGGGCGGTAATGTGGTCATTCCCTCCTTCGCCGTGGGCCGTACCCAGGAGCTTCTGTACTTCATCCGGGAGATCAAGGACAAGGGGCTGGTGAAGTCCATGCCCGACTTCCCGGTGTATGTGGACAGCCCACTGGCCAAAAAGGCCACTACCATCTTCTGCGGCGATCTGCATGGCTATCTGGATGACAACGCCCTGGCGCTGGTGCAGGATGGTACACATATGTTCAGCTTCTCCGGCCTGCACCTGACGGAGACGGTGGAGGAGTCTAAGCTGCTGAACATGGATAAGACGCCCAAGGTCATCATCTCCGCCAGCGGTATGTGCGACGCGGGCCGCATTCGCCACCACCTGAAGTACAACCTGTGGCGGGCGGACAGCGCCGTGGTATTCGTGGGCTTCCAGTCCCCTGGTACGCTGGGCCGCAACCTGCTGGACGGCGCCCCCGGCGTGAAGCTGTTCGGAGAGGACATCGCCGTCCGGGCCAAGATCGTCAATTTCCAGGGTCTCAGCTCCCACGCGGACCACGACCATTTGGTGGACTGGGTGAAGCACTTCGACCCGACCAAGACCACCCACGTGTTCGTGGTGCATGGCGACCGGGAGGTCGCCCCGGTGTTCGCCGACACGGTGAAAAACCTGGGCTTTGCGGCCCATGCGCCCCAATATACAGAGGAATACGACCTGATCGCCGACCGGCAGCTCGCCCCCGGCTACCTGCCGGAGCGCAAGACACGGGCCTACGACGGTGCGCCCAAGACCACCGGCGCATATCTGAAGCTGGTGCAGATGGGCGATATGCTGGCCGGGCTTATCCGCCGCAGCAAGGGCCGGGACAACAAGACGCTGGCCGCCTTTGCCGAAGCTATCAGCAAGATCATCAGCAAATTCGAGTTCTGAGCCGTGCTGGAGAAGAACAAGAACTATCCCGCCCGCATCGAGGGGTATACCTCCGAGGGGCTGGGTGTAGCCCGCATCGACGGGCAGGCGGTGTTCGTCCACCGGGCTCTGCAGGGTGAAGAGGGCGACGTGCTGGTGCTGAAGGTGCTGAAAAACGCCACCTTCGGCAAGCTCAGTACACTTCGTGAGGTGTCGCCCCACCGCACCGAACCGGACTGCCCGTACTACGGGCGGTGCGGAGGCTGTGACTTCCGGCACATGGACCGGGAGGAGGAGCTGGCGGCCAAGCGCCAGCGGGTGCAGGACGCGCTGCGGCGTATCGGCGGCAGCGACGTGACGGTGGAGGGCATTTCCACCGACGGCCAGTACCTGCGCTATCGGAACAAGAGCCAATATCCCATCTCTGCCGACAGGACGGTGGGCTTTTACAAGGCCCGCAGCCATCAGGTAGTGGAGGTGCTGCACTGCCTGCTGCAGAAGGAACAGGCGGACGATGCGGCGGAGGCGCTGCGGCAGTACATCCGGACCTACGGCGTGTCCTGCTACGACGAGAAAACGCGGCAGGGCCTGCTGCGGCATTTGTACATCCGCACCAACGGGGCAGGGCAATCGCTGGTGTGCGTCCTCGTCAATGGAAAGAAGCTGCCCCATGAGGCGGAGCTGGTGTCCCTGCTGCGGCAGGCCGTACCGGACGCCGTAGGCGTGGTGCTGGGGGTGAACACCCAGCCAACCGGCGCGGTGCTGGGCCGGGAATACCGGACGCTGTGGGGATCGGACGTGCTGACGGACCAACTGTGCGGCCTGACGTTCCGGCTCAGTGTGCCGTCCTTTTTCCAGGTGAACCGGCCCATGGCGGAGGTGCTGTACGAGACAGCGCTGGACTTCGCCGGTCTGACGGGCCGGGAATTGGTGCTGGATCTGTACTGCGGCGCGGGGACGATCACCCAGGTGATGGCCCGGCGGGCGGCGAGAGTCATCGGTGCGGAGATCGTGCCGGAGGCCATCGCGGACGCCAGGGAGAACGCCCGGCGCAACGGCGTGGAGAACGCGGAGTTCTTCTGCGGCGACGCATCGGCGGTGGCGGCGGACCTGGCCGCCAAGGGACTGCGGCCCGACGTGATCTGCGTCGACCCGCCCCGCAAGGGCCTTGCCCCGGAGGTGGTGGACACGGCGGCGGCCATGTCCCCCCGGAGGATCGTGTATGTTTCCTGCGACCCGGCCACGCTGGCCCGGGACGTAAAGCGGTTTGGGGAGCGGGGCTACCGCGCCGTCCGGGCGGCGGCGGTGGATATGTTCCCGAGGACAGCCAACGTGTAGACGGTATGTTTATTGTCCAAACTTCAAAGTAAGGAACATATCGAGATCGAAGTGAAGATGGACGAGCTGGATTTGACTGCTGCGGAGAAAAAGGCAACCTATGAGGAAATCAAGGCATATGTTCTGGAACATACGGGCTTAAAGGTCAGCCATCTCTACATCGCACAGGTGAAGCAGAAATGTGGCATTATTGAGCGTGAGAATTACAACAAGCCAAAGTCTGAGGATGCCAAGCAGCCTCAATGCCCGCCGGAGAAGGAAAAAGCAATTACAGAGGCATTTAATTATTTTGGAATGCTTTAGTTCAGAAGACCTGAGATAATTGTCTTTCGTAATTATCCCAGGTCTTCAGTTCATTCATTGATCAGATAGACCTTTCCGTGTGCTCTTGTAATTGCCACGTATAGTTTATTTCTAGTCGATGGGGCTAATTCACACAATTCTCCGGTAGCATATTTTGCTGCTGTAGCCTTATTAAGCATCACGCAGACATCTTGATAATGATCTTCTCCTTTGGTGTCTCCCCAATTTCTATGGCCAGATCCATACTTTGAGCTGTTTTGGAAATGTAGCTTTACAATATTCGGATTCGCTAAAATACTATTTATCTGGGCTTGTTCAGAGAGAAAAATTATATCGCTTGCTTCGCTACCCATTGCTGTATTCTGGTTAGAAAATATCTCAATGCCCAAATTCTCGGTAATAAAACGGCAAATGCTGGGGCTACAGCGCCAACTTTTTACAAGGGATGTCGTGTCAGATAAAACTCCTTGGTTCATAAAACGTGCCTCGTAGCTTTGAAAATTATCAAATAGATTTTTATTAGCATTACCGTCCCGACTTGTATCATAGGTGTGCTGGTAGAAATCACCAACAAAAAGCATGCTTATGTTGGCTGTCATAAGTTGCTCAAGGAAAGAAAAATCGCGCCCCGCAATGTCCTGTATCTCATCAACAATAAACTCATCAAAATACTTTTCTAAACGCCGTTTCAGTGCTGCCATCGATCCAGCGCGTTCAATTAACAACGCCAACCTGTTACTATAAATATAGCCTGCCGATGTAATATAATAGGCTTTATCACTTTGTCGTAACCGGTTATTGGGATTTTTCTCGTAAAGAATGCCCCTAGTCTGAAGCCTATCTGCTAAAAATGGCTTATAGCAAAATCTATACAGGAACGTAAAATATCCCATGACCCAAATATTTTCTGGCCAATCGCCATTGAACTTCTCAGAAATTTTGCGACAAAGGTTGTTGTAATTTCCAACTGTATATGTGACTATGAGCGATCGCTTGTCCCGTGAAAGAGAATCAACGATATACGTCGTTTTCCCTGAGCCAGCAACAGAAAAGATTACTCTCTTATCCATTTGATGCCTCTCTTTATATAGTCGGGGACTACTATCAGACCATCTTGAGAAAGTAGCGCATATGCTGCTTCTGTTTTATTGTTTAGCATGTAACACAAGGCAGGTGAGTCAAACAGCGTATTGCATAGCGCTGAATTATCCCCATAGAGGATAATTTCAAAAGTTCGCTTTGCATCGTCAGTCTCATAAAAAATTTTTAAATTAGGATTGGATGCGTAATCACTATACTTGTCCACACAATGTTTCTGATAATCCGTATCGTTATCTGTTATAACGGCGACCTTGCAGCCAGTTAATTTTGCAATATCGAGATATCGCTTGAAACTCAACCCGCGCACATCGATAATATGGACGCCATCAGATTCTGGGGAGCACCCGGCGCATGTCTCGTAAAACTTCTCCATCAACATATATTCGGATGGGCCTTCGACCAGAATGGCCTTTTTCGCAAGTGCAAATTCAATAATGCTAGCAGGAGGAGCTTTCATAAAATACTTGGCCGTTTCATCACATAGATTCTTCAGCATAATCGGTTTTTCTGTCCCGTTGATATGCATGATTAATAGGTTCTTCAACTCTAACCGGGTACTAATCAGGCTGTTGTGTGTCGTAATAAAAAGCTGCCCGCTCTGCGTCTCAGATACTCGCTGAATCAATTTGCGAAGGTTAACTGGACTCAGGTGGTTTTCTGGTTCTTCGACAAGAATGACGTCAACATTCTCACCAGAGCGTTCAAGTGCAAAATCTGTCTTTATAAAGATTTGTTTGCCGGTGCCTTTGCTATCAATTTCAATTTCATCCTCATAGATCATTAAATCCGACTCGAGTCCCATTGCAGATCCGCTTTTTAATCCAAACGTATAGTGTTTGTCAGTTGGCAGTCGCTCATTCAGGGCCTTTAGGCTGTCTACTTGGAAGTTAGTCCGCATCTGGCGGTAACTATTTTTGTGATTTGCGCGTTCTTTTACATCTCGCTCGGTGTATCTCATGTACATTCGGCGTACAAAATCGGTGGTTGCATACTCGGAGTTCATAGTGGAACTATCTATGAGAATACTACGGATTTTCTTCTTGTAGCCAGTATAGCCCTCATCAGCGAAAGTGGAGAAGCGGATCGAGTAGTAGTCGTACGGAAAATAACCAGATTCTGCCGACAAAACGGCTGCTATTTCAGCTCGGTAATCTGGATTTGGTTCACATACCAAACGAATCCCGTCACACTCTGTTCCGTCTGTGTTATTTTTGCCGCACATTGTAAAATCAAAGTTGTCACCCGATAAGTACAACTCGATTCTGAGAACGGGGAGGTTTTCATAGGATCTCCGCCCAGAGTTGAATTTTTTTATGGCCTCAATGTTGATTAACCGATCCAGGCCAATCGATTCTACTCTGCGCACATTACCGCTTGCAACCAAATCAATAGCTTCGAGGATACTGCTTTTGCCGACCTCGTTATCGCCCACAAGAATATTGATTCTCTCATTAGGT
>USGS01000037.1 GCA_900554275.1 uncultured Eubacteriales bacterium | reverse complement strand
GTGGGCGAGAGCGGCATCCCCTTCGAGGTGCAGATACGCACCAAGGAGATGCACGAGATCGCCGAATACGGCGTGGCCGCCCACTGGAAGTACAAGCAGAACGGCCAGGGCGCGGGAGACGAGGGCCGGTACGAATGGGTGCGCCGTCTGCTGGAGAACCAGGAGGACGCCGACGCGGAGGACTTTATCCACTCGCTGAAGGTGGATATGTTCGCCGACGAGGTGTTCGTGTTCACCCCCAACGGCGACGTGATCAACCTGCCTGCCGGCGCGACGCCCATCGACTTCGCCTACACCATCCACTCCGCCATCGGCAACCACATGACCGGCGCAAAGGTCAACGGGCGCATCGTCCAGTTCGACTACCGGCTGCACAACGGCGATGTGGTGGAGGTGATGACCAGCAAATCCGCCCACGGGCCCAGCCGTGACTGGGTGAAGATCGCCCGGTCCAGCAACGCCCGCAGCAAGATACGCCAGTGGTTCAAGCGGGAAAAGCGGGACGAGAACATCGTCAATGGCCGCTCGAGCTTTGAGTCGGAGCTCAAACGCACCGGCGTGACGCTGAAGGAGCTGACCAACGAGGAGAACCTGCCCAGTGTGCTGAAGAAGCTGTGCTTCACGTCGCTGGACGATATGTACGCCGCCATCGGCTACGGCGGTATTTCCGCCCTGAAGGTCATAGGCCGGCTGCGGGAGGACATCCAGCGCATCCTGCACCAGCACCAGACGGAGCGGCAGGCGGAGGTGCCGGTGGCCGGACAGCCCCAGATCATGCGCCCTGCCGTGCCCCAGCGGGCCAGGAGCGAACAGGGCATCGTGGTGGAGGGGCTGACCAACTGCCTGGTGAAGTTCTCCAAGTGCTGCACCCCCGTTCCCGGCGACGACATCGTGGGGTTCATCACCCGGGGCTACGGTATCTCCGTACACCGGGCGGACTGTCCCAACGCTGACCCGGCCCGGCGGAAGCCGGAGGAAGCAGGCCGGTGGATTAAGGTATCCTGGGGCAGTGACACCAAGGAGAACTACCGCACGTCCCTGGAGATCACGGCCAAGGACCGCATCAATTTCATCATGGACGTGTCCACGGTGCTGTCCAGCACCAAGACCCACGTTTCATCCATGAACGCCCGCAGCACGCCCGACGGCTTCGCGCTGCTGTCGCTGGACATCGACGTACACGACGGGGCGCAGCTGCAGACCGTCATGCGGCGGCTGGAGCAGATCTCCGGCGTCATGCGGGTGACCCGCCCGGCGGGATAAAGAGAGAGGAGCTGCTATTATGAGAGCTGTTTTGACAAGAGTGAAGCACGCGTCCGTCACTGTGGACGGACAGGTGATCGGCAGGATCGGCCAGGGCTTTCTCGTCCTGCTGGGCGTGACCCACGAGGACACGGAGGCTCAGGCCGTGAAGCTGGCGGACAAGCTGACGGGCCTGCGCATCTTTGAGGATGAGAACGAGAAGATGAACCGCAGCCTGACGGATGTGGGCGGCGAGCTGCTCGTCGTGTCCCAATTCACGCTGTACGCCAACTGCAAAAAGGGCCGCCGCCCCGAATTTCTGGCGGCGGCGCGGCCGGAGGTGGCCATCCCCCTGTACGAGAAGTTCGTGGCGCTGTGCCGGGAGAAGGGCTTCCACACCGAGACCGGCGAGTTCGGCGCGTATATGCAGGTGGACAGCCTGAACGACGGGCCGCTGACCATCATTCTGGACACGGACACGCTGTAAGGAGGACAAACATGACCATCAAGACCATACAGGTCGGGCCGATCATGACCAACTGCTACCTGCTGTGCGACGAGGCGGCGGGCCGGTGCGCCCTCATCGATCCCGGCGACGACGCGGCGCGGGTGGAGAAGCTGGTGCAGGAGAGCGGCTGCGAGCTGGAGTATATCCTGCTGACCCACGGCCATTTCGACCACACCTCCGCCGTGCGGCCTCTGCTGGAGCAGCACCCGGACGTGCCGGTGTATATCCACGAGAAGGACAGCGTGGACGGCCCTGCCGGCGAGCTGCGGTTCAGCCGGGTAGGGGAGAAGAACCAGCGGTATTACAAGGAGGGCGACGTCATCACCGTGGGCACGATCCCCCTGCGCGTCATGGAAACGCCGGGCCACTCCGAAGGCTCTGTGTGTCTGCTGGCGGAGGGTGAGCACGTCATCTTCGCCGGTGACACCCTGTTCCGCTGCTCCTGCGGGCGGTGCGATTTCCCCGGCGGCGACTACCGAAAGATGCTCACATCCCTTTCGCGGCTGGCCGCGCTGGAGGGCAACTGGCGGGTGCTGCCGGGCCACGATATGGAGACGACGCTGGATTTCGAGCGCCGGGCCAACCCCTACATGAAGCAGGGGACGGCGCGATGAGGCTGACATTTCGCGGTCACGATGACCGCTACGCCGTGGAGCAGAGCCTGCTGGCCTTCTTTCCGGAGGAACGCCCCGTTTACGAGGGTGAGGATGGGCCGCGCCACGGGGAGGTGACGCTCCATGAGGGCGCGGTGTACGCCACCGGCGTGACCTCCCTGACCTATGACGGAAAAACGGCGCGGGCCTCCGCCCGCGTGTCCCTTGCAGGCGCTGCCGACGAGTACGAGCGGGAGCGCCTGCGTCAGCGTGCGCTGAAGCTGTCCTTCTTCCGGGCGGCCCGTGACATCGCCGGCGTGACGCCCTCCTGGGGCGCGCTGACGGGCATCCGCCCGGCCAAGCTGGTGCGTACCATGCTGGAGGAGGGCTATACCCCCGCCCGGGCCGACCGGGAGCTGCGGGACGTGTACTGCGTGTCCCCGGCGCGGCGGCGGCTGGCGCTGGAAAGCGCCGAGGCGGGACTGAAGGCCAAGCGGGAGCTGCGGCCTGAGGACATCTCCCTGTATATCGGCATCCCGTTCTGCCCCACCCGCTGCGCCTACTGCAGCTTTGTCTCCGCGTCGGTGGAGAAGTCCTTTCACCTGATGACGCCCTATCTGGAGGCCCTGACGGCGGAGGTGGAGGCCGCGGGCCGGATGGTAAAGGAGACGGGCCTGCGCATCAAGTCGTTCTACATGGGCGGCGGCACGCCCACCACCCTGTCCGCAGGGCAGATGGACGCGCTGCTGACGGCGGTGAATAAAGCCTTCGACCTGTCCGGCTGCGCGGAATACTGCATCGAGGCCGGGCGGCCCGACACCATCGACCGGGAGAAGCTGCAGGTGCTGCTGGACCACGGGGCGGACCGCATCAGCGTCAACCCCCAGTCCCTCGAGCCCCAGGTGCTGCGGGCCATCGGCCGCCAGCACAGCCCGGAGGACATTGAAAAGGCCATGACGCTGGCCACGTCCATGGGCTTCCCCCACGTGAACATGGATCTCATCGCCGGACTGCCCGCCGACACGCCGGAGGGCTTCCGCCGGACGCTGGACAGATGCCTGACCTTCGGCGCGGACAACATCACCGTCCACACCCTGAGCCTGAAAAAGGGCAGCCGCATCCTGCTGGAGGGACTGCCCATCCCCACGGCGGAGGAGGTGGCGGAGATGCTGGACTATGCCGACCCGGCCCTGCGGGCCAGGGGCTTCGCGCCCTACTACCTGTACCGGCAGAAATATATGTCCGGCAGCTTTGAAAACGTGGGCTGGTGCATATCCGGGGCGGAGGGCCTGTATAATATCTACATCATGGAGGAGCTGCACAGCATCCTGTCCCTGGGCGCGGGCGGCTCGACAAAGATGGTAGACGCGGCCCACAACCGCATCGAGCGGGTGTTTCACCCCAAGTTCCCGCTGGAGTACATCCAGCGGCCCGAGAAGCTGGCGGAGAATTTGGAATCCTTCCGCCGCTTCCACGAGAGCATGAAGTAACGCCCCCCTCTTGTCATCGCGAGACCAGTCCTCAGACTGGTCGTGGCGATCCGCTCTCCTTTGCCGGGGATACGGATTCCCACGCCAGTGACGTCGGTCACTGGCTCGGAATGACAGGCGGACGGCACAGATCGATCATCAAGGAGGGCGGCCATGGCGCGGACACGGCAGAATTTCATGGGCGGCGCGGCTATTTTGGCCGGGGCTGTGGCAGTGACGAAGCTGCTGGGCGCCGTGTATAAGATCCCGCTGGGCAACCTGCTGGACAGCGAGGGCATGGCCCACTTCTACGCCGCGTACAACATCTACAGTCTGCTGCTGGTGCTGTCCACCGCCGGACTGCCGGTGGCATTGAGCCGTCTGGTGGCCAAGGCCGCCGCCCAGCATCGCTATGCCGGGGCGCGGCGGGGCTTCCGGACGGCGCTGGCGCTGCTGGCGGCCATCGGCCTGGTGTGCAGCGCCGTCATGTGCGCCATGCCCCAAATGCTGGCCGGGTGGCTGCACGACGAGGCCGCCGCCCACGCCATCCGGGCGTTAGGCCCGGCGGTGGCGCTGGTGTGCGTGTCGTCGGCCCTGCGGGGCTTTGGCCAGGGGCTGGGGGATATGCTCCCCACCGCCGCCGGACAGATCACGGAGTCGGCGGGCAAGCTGGTCATCGGCCTGGCGCTGTGTCTGCTGCTGCTGAACCAGAACGCCCCCGCGGAGCTGTGCGCCGCCGGGGCCATCGGCGGCGTTACCGCCGGCGCTGCACTGGGTCTTTTGGTCACGGCGTATCTTACCTCCCGGCGCTGCACCCTGCCGGAGGCCCGGGACGTGCCGCCCGCCCGGTGGGAGACGCTGCGCCAGCTGCTGGCGGTGGGCGTGCCCATCACCGTGGGCGCGGCTGGCATGAGCCTTATCACCCTGCTGGACCAGGCGCTGGTAACGGACACACTGCGGAACACCCTGGGCTATTCGGCGGCGGAGACATCGGCGCTGTACGGCCAGTACACCTTCGGCATGACGCTGTTCCAGCTGCCGCCGTCGTTCATCTATCCCGTGTCCGTCAGCCTGATGCCCGCCATCACGGCGGCGCTGACCCGGCAGGACCGGCAGGCGGCGGGCAGCGCCGCGGGCGCGGCACTGAAGCTGACCACCCTGGCGGCGCTGCCGGCAGGGGCGGGACTGTCCGTGCTGGCCGAGCCCATTCTGCTGCTGCTGTACCCCGCCGTGCCGGATACCGCCCGGGCGGCTGCGTACCATCTGACGTTTCTGGGCCTTGCCTGCGTGTTCGTATGCCTGATGGTGGCCACCAACGGCGTGCTGCAAGCCTACGGCAGGCCCTATGTCCCCGTGCTCACGCTGCTGTGCGGCGGCGTGATGAAGATCGTCACCAACTACCTGATGGTGGGCGACCCTGCCATCGGCATCCAGGGTGCGGCGGTGAGCACGCTGTACTGCTACGCCCTCATCGTGGTGCTGAATCTGCTGGCCATCGTCCGGTATGTACCGGAGCGGCCCGGCTACATCGGCCTGTTCGCCAAGCCGCTGCTGCTGACGGCGGTGATGGCCCTGGCCGCCCGGTCGTCCTGGGGACTGCTGGCGCGCTTTCTGCCGGAGCGCTGGGCGGTGCTGCCGGCCATTCTCATCGCGGCGGCGGTATATATCCTGCTGGCGCTGGCCACCGGAGCCGTGACCCGGCAGGAGCTGCTGGCCCTGCCGAAAGGGGAAAAAATCGCGCAAATACTGGGCTTGCGCTGAACTTTTCCGTACACACAGGCGAAAACCTCTTGCAATAGGAGCGTAAGTATGATAAATTTTGTTAGGAAACCGCGTTACGACTATAACGATCTGCTGGAGATCATCCGGCTGCTGCGCTCCCCGGAGGGCTGCCCCTGGGACAAGGTGCAGACCCACGAGAGCATCCGCCGGGGACTTTTAGAGGAGGCCTACGAGGCCGCCGAGGCCATCGACGCCCGCGACACCGACCTTCTGAAGGAGGAGCTGGGCGACGTGCTGATGCAGGTGGTGTTCCACGCGGACATCGAAAAGGACGCGGGGCACTTCGACATGGACGACGTGTGCGACGGCGTGGTGAAGAAGCTGCTGTTCCGCCATCCCCACGTGTTCGGCGCGGCTCACGAGGACTCGCCGGAGTCCGTGCTGGTGAGCTGGGACAAGCTGAAGCGCCGGGAAAAGGGGCAGAAGACCACCGCCGACGCGCTGGACGCCGTGGCCCGCAGTCTGCCGGGCCTGTGGCGGGCAGAGAAGCTGCAGAAGAAGGCGGCGGACGCCGGCTTCGACTGGCCCGACGTGCAGGGCGCGCTGGACAAGCTGGACGAGGAAACGGCGGAGCTGCGTCAGGCTGTGGCGGAAAACGGCGACGTGTCCGGCGAGCTGGGCGACGTGCTGTTCGCCGCCGTCAAGGTGGGCCGGTTCTGCGGCGTTGACCCGGAGGAGGCCATCACCCTGACCTGCGAGAAATTCATCCGCCGCTTCCGGGCTATGGAGCGCTCCGCGCTGGCCCAGGGCCGCGAGCCGGATACGCTGACCCTGGACGAAATGACCGTCCTGTGGAATGAGGCAAAACGTTCTTAATACGATCCACATCGTTTTAGGATCACCGCCGATGTGCGGTGCGCATACAACAAATGAAAAACATTTTGGGAGGAAACATCATGAATAAGACTGAACTGATCGCTGCCGTCGCCGAGAAGGCCGGCCTGTCCAAGAAGGATTCCGATGCCGCTGTCAACGCCGTTCTGTGCGCCATCACTGACGCCCTGAAGGCCGGTGACAAGGTCCAGCTGGTGGGCTTCGGCTCCTTTGAGACCAAGAAGCGTGCCGCTCGCACCGGCCAGAACCCCCGCACCGGCGCCGCTGTGGAGATCCCCGCTTCCACCGTTCCCACCTTCAAGGCCGGCAAGGCTCTGAAGGACGCCGTGGCCAAGTAAGGGCGTACCCGATAGATCGAAAAGCCGGTGCTGTCGCACCGGCTTTTTCACCGGAAGGAGCGATACCATGCGTTTGGACAAATATCTGAAGGTCTCCCGGCTTATCAAGCGCCGCACCGTGGCCAACGAGGCCTGCGACGCGGAGCGCGTCACCGTCAATGGGCGGGTGCAGCGTGCGTCCTGCGACGTAAAGGTGGGCGACGTGATCTCCATCCGCTTCGGCGCGAAAACGCTGACGGTGGAGGTGCTGTCCGTCACGGAAAACGTGGGCAAGGACGCGGCGGCGGCCATGTACCGCGAGGTGTAGGGACAAACCCGTCATAATCGGACCATCCCCCTCATACACTGGGAAAAACCGTGTGTGAGGGGGACATTTTATGCCATACGACATCACCGACGGCGGCCAGGTCCACCGCCTGCAGTTAGACGGCCGGGAAAAGCTCACCGTGTCCGGTGTGGAGGACGTGGAGCGGTTCGACGACACCTGCATCGTGCTGACCACCTGCGCCGGGACGCTGGTGGTCAGCGGCGAGGCGCTGCACATCGGCAAGCTGAGTCTGGACGGCGGCGAGCTGCATGTGGACGGGCGCATCGACGCCGTGACCTACGAGGACGCGCCGGTCCAGAGCGGCGGGTTCTTCGCCCGGCTGTTCGGCTGACATGGGCGTGGTGGTGTCCGCCCAGCTGGCAGGGTATCTCACCGCCGCCGTGCTGGGGCTGGCCGCCGGAGCGGTGTACGACCTGCTGCGGGTGGTGCGGCTGCGCCGCCGCAGAAGCCGGCGGCTGACCCACGCGCTGGACTGTCTCTTCGTGGCGGCGCTGGCTCTGACGGCCCTGTGGTTCGCCCTGCGGGTGGGGCAGGGAGAGCTGCGGCTGTTCATGCTGTCGGCCATGGCCCTGGGCGCACTGGTGTACGCCCTGGCGCTGAGCCCGCTGTTTCTGCCGCTGTGGGACTTCTGGCTGTCGGCGGCGGTAGGGACGGTGCGCCTGCTGCTGACGCCGCTGCGCTGGGCGATCCGCACGGCAAAAAAAGGTGCGGCGGCGGCGAAAAAAGCCTTTCTTTTTCGGAAAAAGTGCGCTATGATAAAGACAGAATGTTCCACGGAGGAGGGGAAGGCACATGGCACGGCCGAAGAAAACAAAAAAACGCACCAACACGGCGCTGCTGCTGGTGCTGATCGCCCTGGCCGTCTTTTTGGGCATCGAGCTGATTCAGGTGAACCAGCGGCTGGGCGAGGCCAAGGTACAGGAGGCGTCCCTGACCCGGCAGATGCAGATGAAGCAGCAGGAGAACCAGGCCCTGCAGTCCGACCTGGACAAGAAGGATGACCCGGAGTTCATCAAGGAGCTGGCCCGGGATCAGCTGGGATTGGCCGAGGCAGGCGAGCGCATCTTCTACGACGTGAATGAATGAGCAAAGAGGACGGCAACGCCGTCCTCTTTTTTTGCCGCCTGTTGCCATCCTCCGTCATTCGTGCTATACTCTCTTCACTACTTCCCCGTAAAGGAGGAACGACTATGCCTACTCTGTTGGAGCGGCGCTACTGCCGCCAGCATCTGCACTGTGTGCGCCACATCACCCTTGACCCCAAGGGCCGGGGCGTGGTGCGCATCCATATGCTCCCGCCCCGGGAGGATAACGACAACGCGCCGTTTCTGCTGCTGCTCAACGGCAGCAAGCTGGTGCCGCTGAACCTGAGCTGGGCCATCCTGCTGGCCAGCTTCATGGACAAGCTGGAGCCCTTCGCCGGGCTGGAGATCAGCGAGAGCGACTGGCGGTCCATGGCCGCCGGCGCGGTGGCGGAGACCCGGAAGGTCTACCCCTTCACCCCCAGGCAGCGGCTGGCCGACGATCTGGAGACCATGATCACGTCCCTGGTGGCCATCGCCCGAGGCCAGGAGCCGGAGGCGGAGATCGCGCCGCTGTCCCTGGGCGAATACGCCCGGGAGATGACCGCGCCCCACCGCATGGACCTGATGATCAGCGCCATGACCCGGGGCGGCCAGTGGCACTGCAACCAGAAGTGCCTGCACTGCTACGCCGCCGGGCAGCCCCTGTCCGACACGGCGGAGCTGACCACCGCCCAGTGGAAGCAGGTGCTGGATACCCTGCGCCGCATCGGCGTGCCCCAGGTGACGTTCACCGGCGGCGAGCCCACGCTGCGGGCCGATCTGGTGGAGCTGGTGGACGCGGCCCAGTGGTTCGTCTCCCGGCTGAACACCAACGGGCGGCTTCTCACGCCGGAGCTGTGCAGGCAGCTCTGCGAGGCCAGTCTGGACAGCGTACAGGTGACGCTTTACAGCGCCGACCCGGCCATCCACAACGCGCTGGTGGGCGCGGCGGGCTTTGACGACACGGTGGCGGGCATCCGCAGCGCCGTAGCGGCGGGGCTGTCCGTGTCGGTGAACACGCCCCTGTGCAGCGTGAACAGCGACTATGTGGCCACGCTGCGCTTTGTTCACAGCCTGGGCGTGCGGTATGTGACCTGCTCCGGCCTGATCCCCTCCGGCAGCGCCTTGGGCACGGAGAGTCAGGCCACGGCCCTGACGGAGCAGCAGCTGACGGACGTGCTGTCCGCCGCCGTGAAAACGGCGGAGGCGCTGGAGATGGAGATCGACTTCACCAGCCCCGGCTGGCTGAAGGAGGAAACGCTGCGCGCCCTCGGCCTGACGCTGATCCCCAGCTGCGGCGCGTGCCTGAGCAACATGGCCATCGCGCCGGACGGGGAGATCATCCCCTGTCAGAGCTGGCTCAGCGGCAAGCCCCTGGGCAACATTCTCAACGACGACTGGGACGCGGTGTGGCAGGGAGAGCGCTGTGCCGCCATCCGGGCCAAAAGCGCCAGAATGGAGCAGCTGTGCCAGCTGCGGGAGAGCAACCGGGAGGAGGCCGTCCTATGCTGAAGAAACTGACCGCGCTGATGCTGGCCCTGCTGGCGGCAGCGTGCCTCACCGTCACCGCCTGGGCGGATTACGACTACATAGAGCAGTACGGCGTTATGGTGACGCCCAACACGGAGGACGGCAGCCTGCTTATCACCGTGAAGCTGGAGTGGACGCCGCTGGAGGAGCTGCCCTACGGTCAGGAGCTGAAGATCGGCGTGCCCAACGGCTCCATCCGGGACGTGGCGGCACAGACGGACAACATCGAGCGGCTGGACTTCGACAATAGCTATATGTACGTCTATCTTGACCGCGGCTACGACGCGAACGAGACCTTTTCCTTCGCCTACTCGTGGGTGCAGGAGTATATGTACCAGTTGGACGGCAGCGCCGTGACCTACGATTACACCGCCGGCTGGTTCGACGAGGCGAAGATCGGGCAGATGACCCTCGTCTGGAACGACCCGTCGGGACTGACCGGCGATTTCACCGAGGGTACGGTCAGCGGCGCTGACAGCGTGACGGTGCAGGACGGCATGACCATCACCGCCTCCGATCTGGGCTACGGCTACAAGATGAACGTGCAGGTGCGCTACACCGACTGGCCCACCCAGCTGGCGGAGGAATACAGCGCCAACAACGTCCCCGACGACAGCTGGAACGGCAGCGATGACGATTACTACGACGATGACGACGGCAGCGACGCCCTCATCGGCCTGTTTGTGTTCCTGCTGATCCTGTTCGTGGTCATCCGCATCATCGCCCGCTTTGGCGGCGACGGCTACGCCGGCGGCTTCGGCACGCGGTACGTGTTCGTGAACCACCTGTGGTATCCCGCGGGGCCGGACGGCAAGCCCCGTCCCGGCAGCGTGGGCACGAAGGTGCGCCCCCGCCCGCCCAAGAGCGGCGGCGGTGGCTTCGGCGGCGGCAGCCGGGGCGGCGGCTTTGGCGGCGGCGGTTTCGGCGGCGGCAGCCACTGCGCCTGCGCCAGCAGCTGCGCCTGTGCGTGTGCCTGCGCCTGTGCCGGCGGCGGCCGGGCGGGCTGCTCGGCCAAGAACCTCTATGGCGCGGTGAAGCTGGACGAGGACCTGTCCGAGAAAATGTAAGCTATGGAGCAGCACCCCGGGAACTCCCCGGGGTGCTGTTTTTACTCCCACCTCACGTCCTGCTCCCGGCGGAGGGGGTACACCGCCAGCGCCGTGCCGTCCAGATCGGCCCGGTGCATATCCACGGCGGTAAGCCGCCGGTTCTCGTAGGCGGCGTAGTAGTACACGCCCCGCTTCGCGTCCCACACGGCGGTGTAGATGCTCCGCTCAAAGCCCTCCGCCACCCGGCAGCACCCGGCGGTCTGGGCCACCGCGCCTAAAATGTGGAACACCTGCCCCACGCCGTAGTCCGGCAGCGCGTTGCCCCGGGTGAAGGCCGCCCGGACGAACCGGGAGGGCGACGACAGGTCGCCGGGCAGCCCCAGCGCCCCCATGCCCCGGCTGTATGCCGCCAGCGTCAGCCCCGGGGCAAAGGTGTCCGCCCCGTCTCCGGCGGACAGAGCGCGATAGTCCCGCAGCCTCGACAGCTGTACGTCCAGCGGCGGCTCGTTGGTCAGCACCCCCGCCGGATCGTCCCGCAGCACCAGCCCCGCCGCGGTTGGCTCGGCGGCAAAGCAGTCCTTTTCGTCCGCCGCCAGCCAGTGGAGCGGCGAGGTTGGCAGGGCAGGGGAGAAGCCCTCCTCCGTCACCCGTGTCTCCGCCAGCAGCTCCCGGGCCTCCGACGCTGTGGCGCACCGCCCCAGCACCCAGGGGATCAGCTCAAAGGACGCGGCGTTCTGCCAGCCCGGCCACGGCGGGCCGTACCGCCCGCTCTCGGGAAACAGCAGCCCCGCCATGCCCAGCCCCTTCTCGTTCACCGCGTCGTAGTACAGCGGCCAGCCCTCCGCCACGTGGGCCATGCCCACCAGCGCGTAGTGCTCCTCCAGCGTCTCCCCATGGCGAAAGCGCAGGGGAAACCGCCGGGGCGTCACCACCACCTGCTCGCCGAAGGAGCGCTCATAATCCAGCGTGCGGCCCATATAGAAGCCGTCACGCCCGTGAAACGTCACCGCGGTACACACGGCGCTACCCCAGCAGCCACAGCACCAGCCCATATACGGCGCTGGCCGCTGTGCCGAACACGATCACCGGCCCGGCCACGGTGAACATCTTCACCGCCGTGCCGGTGATAAGCCCCTCCGCCCGGAAGTCGATGGCCGGGGAGGCCACGGCGTTGGCGAAGCCGGTGATGGGCACTAACGTGCCCGCCCCGGCATACCGCGCCAGCCGGTGATACAGGCCCAGTGCCGTGGCCAGCACCGACAGAAACACCAGCGTGACGGAGGTGGCGGTGGCCGCGTCGTCCTTTGCCAGTCCCAGCTCACCCCATCCGTTCAAAATAAGCTGCCCCACCACGCAGATGCCGCCGCCCACCAGAAAGGCCATCAGCGTATCCTTCCAGATGGGCGACTTGGGCGACAGCTGCCGCACCAGTGCGTCATATTCCTTGGGCGTCATGGCATCACATCCTTTCGGCCATAGTCTGCCCGCGGACGATGTCATTATACTTGTAAACGCGGCAAATAACGGCTATAATGATACGCAGACGAGGAGAGAAAGGATGTGTCCACCGTGACCAACACCGTTGACCCCGCCCATCCCTTTGGGCGCAAGGCCGTCCAGCTGGCGGTCATCGACCCGGTGCGCTGCACCGGCTGCGGCTGGTGCGCCATGTTTTGCGTGATGAAATGTATCGACCAGCGGCCTGACGGCATCTATGAGGTACGTCAGGACGACTGCATCGGCTGCCGCAGCTGCAAGGTCAACTGCTTCTATGACGCGGTGACCATGCTGCCGCCCCGGGTGCGATGATGGCCCGGCCCGCCAAAAAGCCGCTGGGGCTGTACGTCCACATCCCCTTCTGCCGGCAGAAATGCAGCTACTGCGATTTTTACTCCCTGCCCCACAGCGAGGAGAAAATGGACGCTTACACCGCCGCCCTGGTGCGCCATTTAGAGGAGGTCGCTCCCCAGGCCGCCGCCCATCAGGCGGACACGGTGTATATCGGCGGCGGCACGCCCACCTACCTGGGCGCGTCCCGTCTCAAGACCATCCTCCAGACCATCCGCAAGCGGTACGATGTCAGACGCGACGCGGAGATCACCGTGGAGGCCAACCCGGACTCCGCCTGTGACGTAAAGGCCCTGCGCACCCTGCGCCGGGCCGGGGTGAACCGCATCTCCCTGGGCGTCCAGTCCGCCGATGACGACCTGCTGCGCCGCATCGGGCGCATCCACACCTTCGACCAGGTCAGGCAGGCGGCCCAGGCCATCCGCAGAGCCGGCATCCGCAACCTGAGCATGGACCTGATCTACGGCCTGCCGGGCCAAACGCTGGACCACTGGCTGGATACGCTGGCGGAGGTGCTGGTCCTGAACCCAGAGCATATCAGCTGCTACGGCCTGAAGCTGGAGGAGGGCACGCCCCTGTACCTCCGCCGGGCGCAGGAGACGTTTCCCGACGACGACCAGCAGGCGGAGATGTATCTCTGCGCTGTGGAGCTTCTGGCCCAGCACGGCTACGAGCAGTACGAGATCTCCAACTTCGCCAGACCCGGCTTTGCCTCCCGGCACAATCTGAAATACTGGCACATGGACGAATACGCCGGCTTCGGCCCGGGGGCGCACTCCGACATGGGCGGCGTCCGCTTCGCCTACATCCGGGACATAGACCGCTACATCTCCGGCCAGCTGGTGCTGTCCGAGTCCGAGACAGGGGAGACGCTGGCCCGGGATTTCGAGTACGTCATGCTGTCCCTCCGCACGGCGGAGGGTATTGACCGCGCCTGCTTCGAGCGCACCTACCGCCAGCGCTTCGCCCCCTTGGACGCGCTGTTCCGGCAGTACGAGAGCGCCGGGCTGGCCCAGCCCACGGAGAAGGGCTGGCGTCTGACGCCCCGGGGCTTTTTGGTGTCCAACAGCATCATCGTGGCGCTGGAGGACGCCCTGGCGTCCCAGAAGCTCCAGCGTCAGACCGCCGCCGCCAACGGCGACTACCGCATCGTCTGACAAGCAAAAAAGACCGTCCGAGGCGGTCTTTTTTGCTATGCAAAAGCATAGCAAAAAAACAGGATGCGCCATTTTCTCGCCCCTTCGGGGCAACCGAAAATGATACGCAAAAACTTCATGCGCTCTGGCTTTTGCCCATGATCGTGGTGCGCAATACTGCACATGAAGTTTTATCCTGAAAAGCAAAACGGGCATCCTTTCGGACACCCGTTGAGTTTGGTTCATCAGCCAATGTTGTTCAGCTTCAGCGTCAGCGCGCTCTTCTTGTGGGCCGCATTGTTCTTGTGCAGCAGACCCTTAGCAGCCGCCTTGTCGATCGCCTTGACCGCCACCTTGTAAGTGCCCTCGGCCTCGGTGCGATTGCCTTCCACGGCAGCAGCCTCGAACTTCTTGATAGCAGTCTTCAGTGCGGACTTATTGGCTTTGTTGCGAGCATTTCTCGCCTCTGCCACCAAAACGCGCTTCTTAGCAGACTTGATATTCGGCAAACCAAACACCTCCCCGACTTGAAATTTCCACGGTGGAAAATATAAACTTCCACGCAGGATGATATTTTAGCATCATTGCCGGAAAATTGCAAGACTTTTTTGCAATTTCCGCCGCGATTTTTGTATATTTCCAAAATCCCCAGCCATGCTATCCATAAGCCACAATATTTTGTGTTCAGAAGGGAGTGTCAGCCACAAAAATGACCGTACCCCGTACCGATCTGGCCCTGGAAGCGGCGGAGGACCTCACCGCCGCGGGCCGATTTGCCGCCCTTGGCAGCGGCGTTTCCAAATGGGAGTGTCTCCAGGGCGGCTGCCCCGTGACCCACATCCGCGTCCGCGACCGCGATGCCGCCGAGGCGCTGGGCCGCCCGGTGGGGCAATATATCACCATCGACCTGCGGCCCGCCCTGGCGCGGCAGGAGGGCCTGACCCGCCGGGCGTCCTCCTGTCTCGCCCAGCAGCTCCGCACGCTGCTGCCGCCGCCAGATGGCCAGACCCAGTTCCTGGTGGTGGGCCTGGGCAACGCCGCCATGACGCCGGACGCCGTCGGCCCGCTGGCGGTGGAAAGTTTGCTGGTCACGCGGCACATGGTCCGCTCCATGCCCGCCCAGTTCGGCCAGTTCACCCCCGTTTCCGCCCTGTGTACCGGGGTGCTGGCCCAGACGGGCCTGGAGACGCTGGAGCTGGTCCAGGCGGCGGCCCAGCGGGTGAAGCCCGCCGCCGTCATCGCCATCGACGCCCTGGCGGCCCGCAGCCGCCACCGGCTGTGCGCCACGGTGCAGCTGGGCGACACGGGCCTGATCCCCGGCAGCGGCGTGGGCAACCACCGCCGCGCCATCGACCGCCGCGCGCTGGGCGTGCCGGTCATCGCCATCGGCGTGCCCACCGTCATCGACGGCGCGGCGTTACAGGGCGAGGACGCGCCGCCCTCCGGCCTGTTCGTCACCCCCCAGGACATCGACCACCGGGTGCGGGAGCTGGGCCGGCTCATCGGTATGGGCGTAACGCTGGCGCTTCAACCAAATCTGACGCTGGAGGACGTAAATGCTCTGACAGGTTGACACTTGCCAAATCCGCCGTGACGCGCTACAATAGGCCCAACAAACGAAAAGGGAGGGTCTGCACATGGAATTCAATCCGCAGATACAGCTGGCGGGCCTGCTGGAGTGGATGCACCAGCGCATGGCCGACTGTCACGGTCAGACCGCTGTCATCGGCATCTCCGGCGGCAAGGACAGCTCCACCGTGGCGGCCATGGCGGTGGCGGCCTATGGCCGGGACCACGTCTATGGCGTGCTGATGCCCGACGGCATTCAGCCGGATATCGACTACTCTCAAGCGCTGGTGGAGCATCTGCAGATCCCCCACTGCACCTGCAACATCCACGATGCCGTGGCGGGGGTACTGTCCCAGCTGGAGCAGGCGGGCCTGACCCCCAGCCGCCAGACGGTGGTGAATCTCCCCTCCCGCATCCGCATGGCCACCCTCTATGCCGTGGCCCAGTCGGTGGAAGGAGGCATCGTCCTCAACACCTCCAACCTGTCGGAGGACTGGGTGGGCTACTGCACCATCTATGGCGACAGCGCCGGTGCCTTCTCCCCTCTGGGGATGTACACCACGGAGGAGGTCATCGCTCTGGGCCGGGCGCTGGGCCTGCCGGAGCGGTTCCTCATCAAGCCCCCCTCCGACGGTCTGACGGGCCTCACCGACGAGGACAATCTGGGCTTTTCCTATCACGCCGTCAACGAGTATATCCGCCGGGGTGTCTGCCCGGATGAGGCCGTCCGGGAGAAGATCGATCGGATGCACAGGGCCAGTCGCTTCAAGTTCCAGACCCTGCCGGTGTACCACAACGGCCTGCCCATGGTCATCGAGGACGGCACGGACTACTACAAATAAGCCGCAAAACGGCACTTGACCAACAACAGAGCGTAATTTTTCTTTGAAAAATTACGCTCTGTTTTGTCTTTTCCCCTGTTGGCCGCACTTTCCGACGGCCGGGCAAAAAAAAGGACACCCGGCAGGTGTCCTTTGGTTTGGATCAGCCAATCTGGTTGAGTTTCAGCGTCAGCGCACTCTTCT